>NZ_JBWKAW010000022.1:102946-158065 GCF_056437345.1 Kitasatospora sp. NPDC042419 | reverse complement strand
CTCCCCGACGGCACCACCGAGTACACCTGGATCGCCCGCCAGGCCGGGCACTTCAGCCCCGAGACCAACCCCACCCCCGACAACCGGCAGCCCCAAGGCCGCCACCGCATACCCCACTGACCGACCAGCGGTGCCCGGGCCTGCAAAGGCCCGGGCCGGTCGCTGCCGGGAGCTTCGTGGGGCTCAGCCCGGTTGTGCGGTGGCTGCCTCCTCGGCGGCCTCGCGGACCATCTCCTCGTACCGCGCCTCGGCCTCCTCGCGGGTGTCGGCTTCCTCGACGTAGCGGGTGTACGGGGCGAACCGGGCGGCGCCGTAGACGATGTTTCCCTGTCCGGCGTCGTAGCTGATCAGCGATATCCACGAGTCGTCGGTCAAGTCCGTCCGGAGCAGGGTGGTCTCGAACCCGTCGTTCAGGAGCTCCTCGACGTGCTCGTAGTGGGGGTAGTCGTCGGGGTGGGCGAAGATCAGACGCACGGGGTCTCCTGATGTGGCATGACGTCGGCTGGGGGCGAGCGCAGTTCGCGTTCTCGCCGTCACCGTAGTCAGCAGCACCGACAGCGCGCCGCATCGGACGGCGGCGGGCAGGACCAGCCGCCCGGCCGGGCGGCGGAATCCCACGGGAGCGTCGCCTCCCACCGGCAGTGCCGAGGCCGAAGAGCGAGCTCAGGCCGGGGTGCGCAGCCCCGACAGGAGCCGGTCGAGTGCCTGCTCCGCCGCCTGCGGGTCCCCGCCGCGCGCGATCCAGAGCGCGGCCTCGTTCATCGCCCCCGAGAGCAGTCGGGCCAGCGGCTCCACCGGCTGATCGGCGATGGTCCCGGCCGCGACCAGCGCCGCCAGGGCCTCCGCGAGGTGCCGGGCGGACGACTCCTCGTCCAGCGCCCGCCACTCGTCCCACCCCAGGACCGTCGGCGCGTCGACCAGCAGGACCTGCCGCACCGCCGGATCCGTCCCCGCGGCCAGGAAGGCCCGGCATCCGGCCCGGAGCTGCTCCCAGAGGTCCTCGTGCTGCTCGGCCTCGGCGGCCACCCGCTCGCCCAACTCCTGCTGCACCTCGGCGACGACGGCCCGGAAGAGCCCGGCCTTGCTGTCGAAGTGGTGGTAGGCGGCGCCCTTGGTGACCCCGACGGCCCTCGCCACGTCGGTCAGCACCACGTGGTGGTACCCGTCGGCGGCGAACCGGCGCCGCCCTTCGTCCAGCAGTGCCCGCCGTGTGGCGGCCCGCTGCTCCGCCCGGTTGACCGCCATCGCCTGCGCACCGCCCTTTCCGTTTCGCGTACCCGGGGTATGCTAACGCCATGACTCACATACCCCGGGTATGTGAAACGGATGCGAAAGGTCTGCGCCATGACGAACGACCTCACCGCCGACGGGCCCGCGAACGGCCCGGCGTCCAAGCTCGGCGGCTTCTACCCCGTGCTCGCCACCCAGGACGTGGCCGCCTCCCGCGACTTCTACACCCGCCACCTCGGCTTCGAAGTCACCTTCGAGGCCGACTGGTACGTGAGCCTGCGACGCCCGGACGCCCCGCAGTACGAACTGGCACTGCTGGACCACACCCACCCGACCCTCCCCGAGGGCCACCGGGCGGCACTCCGGGGCGGCCTGCTGCTCAACTTCGAGGTGGACGACGTGGACGCCGAGCACCGGCGGCTCGTGACGGAGGCCGGACTGCCCGAACTGCTGCCGCTGCGCACGGAGGAGTTCGGCCAGCGCCACTTCATCGTCGCCGCCCCGGACGGCGTGCTGATCGACGTCATCACCGTCATCCCGCCCAGCGAGGAGTACGCCGCCCAGTACACCGGAGCCTGACGCCGGCCGTGGCCGGGCACCTCCGCCAGTCGGACCGCCCGCGCAGGAAGTCGGACCGGCCGACTTCCTGTGCGGGCGCGGGCGCGGTCGTGGGCGCGGCGTGGTCGCGGGTGCGGGTACGGGCGGGGGCGAAGGCCGGGTTCCGTCGGCTGCCCGTCGAAGCGCCGGGCGAGCGCCGTCGGCCCGCCGGGTGGCCAGGCGGCCCACCGGCCCGCCGGCCCACCGGTCGGGCGGCCGGTCGAAAACGGGTCGCTCCGCCCGCCGGTCCGCTGGCAGAGTCGGCGCCATGCAGCACCTGCGTGAGATCCGGGCCGACTTCGACGCCACCACCATCACCCTCTACCAGGCGTACGCCCCGGCCGTCGCCGAACCCGCCCTCGCGGCAGGGCGGTTCGTGCCGCCCTTCTCCTTCGGTCGGATGACGTGGATCAAGCCCTCCTTCACCTGGCTGATGCACCGCAGCAACTGGGCCCGCAAGGCGGGCCAGGAACGCATCCTCGCCGTCCGGATCACCCGTGCCGGGTGGGAGGAAGCGCTGGGCCGCGCCGTCCTGACCACCGCCGACCCGACGGCGCTCACCCGCGCCGAGGTGCACGTCCAGTGGGACCCGGAGCGCTCGCTGCGCGGCGCCGCGCTCAACCACTACAGCATCCAGGTGGGCGTGGGCCGTGCCCTGATCCGGACCTTCGCCGAGGAGTGGATCGCCGGCATCACCGACCTCACCCCGCAGGTCCGGAAGATCGCCGCGCTCGTCCAGGGCGGCCGGGCGGCCCAGGCGCAGCGCCTCCTCCCGCCCGAGCGCCCGTACCCCCTTCCGGGACCGCTCGCGGCCCGGCTGGGCATGGACCGCTGATCCGGCCGGATCGGCCGGATCGGCCGGATCGGCTTGAACGACTTGACCGACCTGAACGGCCGGTGACTTCGGCTGTCCCGTCCCGCACGAAAAGTCGGCCGCTCCGACTTTTCGTGCGGGACGCGGAGGGCTGCCCGGCCCCTCGCCCGTGCAGGCGGGGGCGGCAGGGCAGGCGGGGCAGCGCAGGGCAGGCGGGGCGGGTCAGCGCAGGCAGCCTAGGCGGCGCAGAGCCGCAGCGACGCCAGGGAGTCCAGACGCCCCAAGGGCCCTCCGACTGCGAACGTTTCAAGCCATCCCACTCTCATATGGCTAACAACCCCTTCGGCCCTGCCTTCCACGAGCCCTCGGGGAAACGGCGGCGGTCCGCGCTCTCATGTGGCTGGGCAACCCCACGCGCCCCATGAGAAGGCAGGGACATGAGCAGATTCAGATACGCGGCCACCGGACCGGCCCTGGTACTCGCGGTCTCGGCGGGCCTCCTGGCAACAGGAGGCACGGCCCGGGCGGAGGCCGGCTACGACCAGATCGCCATGCTGAAGCAGGAGAAGAGCCAGTGGTGCTGGTCGGCCGCCGGGCTCACCATCGCCAAGTTCCAGGGATACGGCACCACGCAGGCGGACTTCTGCGAACGCGCCTCCCGGTACAGCGGCGGACCGAGCTGCGACAACCAGCCCGCCCGGCTGGAGGACATGGCCAACGCCTGGTACAGCCTGGGCATGGCGAACCCCGGCACCGGCCTCAGCAGCGCGGCCTCGTTCGCCCAGGTCACCGCCGACGTCAAGGCCGCCCGGCCGATCGGTGCCCGCATCGGATGGAAGTCCGGCGGTGGCCACATGAACGTCGTCTACGGCTTCGACACCTCCAACAACACCATCGGCGTCGCCGACCCGTGGCCGGACACCGCCACCTACACGTGGTGGAACTACGACGACTACGTGAACAACAGCTCGTTCAGGTGGACCCACTCCCGTACCGGCATCTCCCGATAGAGAAGGAGGACGACACATGCGCGACCGAGGAACGCCCGTCGGGCAGGAGGCCACCCGGTTCTCCCGGCTGCCCATCGTCCTGGCGCTGAGCGCCGCCGCACTGCTGTCCGCCGTCGGACCGGCCCGCGCGGTCGACATCCCCGACTACCAGGCCGCCCTCGACGTGGTGAGGTCGGCCGACGTCCACAACGCCGTCTGCCGCTTCCTCGGTACGCCGCTGCCCGAGGGCGGATCCGACACGATGGTGACGGTCCCCGACAAGCCCGACCCCTGCGAAGGGCTGCCCGCGTTCACCCTCAAGGACCCGCTGGCGGTGAACGAGGTCGCCCCGGCGTTCGTCGCGGGCACGGCCCAGCCGGTCCCCACCGAGGCCGTCCGGCTGAGCCACCTCGTCTCCACGCTCGACGTCACCGTCAACGACCGCACCGCCACCGTGCTGCTCGCCCCGACCGAGGGTGGCGGCTGGCACCTGGCGGGGGTGCGCGACGGAGACACCGACGCCACGTACGCGGGCAAGGCGACCCTGGGCACCCTGGTCTTCACCGAACCGCAGATCCGCGGCTGGTACCAGCTGACGCTCACCACCGTGGAGCCGCTCAACGACCAGGCCCGGGAAGGGCTCGACGGCCGGTCGGCGGTTTCGCTCGCCGACTACCAGCAGCTCGTCAAGGCCCGCTACGCGGACAAGCTGCCCGGCTCCGACTACGACACCCGGGGCCTGTCCAGCGGGTACGGGACCGATGACCGGGCGGCCGACCCCGCCTCCCGTACGCCGCTGCTCGCCGGCGGTTCGATCGCGGCGCTCGCACTCGCGGGCGGTGCCGTCGTCCTCGGCCGGCTCCGGCGCAGACGCCGCAGCCGCGGTAACGCCTGAGTGCCACACCTCCGCCCCGGCGCCGTCAGGACGACAGCCGGGGCGGAGGGGCCGGACCCGCCCCCACCGGCGGGTCCGGCATTCATGAGGTCTCGGGCCCTGTGGCTTGAACCAGCCGCTCCACGTACCGCCGGCGCAGCGGATCTGCCGCCACCGGTCCCGGCCGCGCCCCCGTCGCCACCGCCATGACGGGCACCGCCGTGGCGGCGGGGCTCTTGGTCCTCTTCATCGGCAGGTCCCCAGGTGGTGAGCCGGCTCACCCCCGCAGGGCGGTGGAGCAGGACGGTGGAGCAGGACGGCAGGGCAGGGCGGCGGAGTAGGGCGGGACGGCAGGGCAGGACGGGCCGGACACCCACGGTCGAAGGACCGGGGCAGCGGGTGCCGGCCTCGCGGAGAACCCTCCGGACCGGCGCCCCCTTTCGTCAACAAGCCTTCCGCTCAACGGACTTGAAGGACAGAAGAACCTGCCCCATCGGGCACGGAATCGGTGGGCTTCGCGACCGGAGGCAACCCGGCGGCGGTGCCGGCGGGTTGTTGACGGGCATGACCACGCGTGGGAACACCCGTCCGGACCGCCCCCGGCGCGTCCTGTCCGCCCTCCTGGCGCTGACCGCCTCCGCCGCCACCCCGGCCCTGACCGGCCCGGCCGTCGCCTCCTCCGCTTCCGCCTCCGCCCCCGCCTCTGCCTCCGCTTCCGCCTCCTCTGCCTCCGCTTCCGCCGCCGAGGATCCCTCCGCCCCGATCACCCTTGTCCTGCCCGTCAGTTGGGGAGCGTGTCCCAAGAGCGAACCGCCCATGCCGGACCCGAACCCGCAGGCGGAATGCGCGACGGTCCGGGTGCCGGTGGACTGGTCGAAGCCGAACGGCCCGAAGACCGGGATCTTCGTCGCCCGCCTCCGGGCCGCCGACCCGGCCCACCGCATCGGCGTCCTGCTGTCGAACCCCGGCGGGCCGGGCGCCCCCGGAGCGGACGACGCGCTGGAGGCGGGCATGCCCGGCCGGAGCACCTACACCCCGGAGATGCTGCAGCGGTTCGACATCGTCGGGTTCGACCCCCGCGGCACCCAGCGCAGCGGGCGCGCCCGCTGCGACGAGACGATCGCCGGCGAGAACACGACCCGCCCCCGCGACGCGGCCGCCTTCGAGCGGATGCGCGCCACCAACGGCCGGCTGGCGGCCAGTTGCCTGCGGCTGACGGGCCCGCTCGCCGCCCACATGGACACCGAGAGCGTCGCCCGCGACATGGACGCGATCCGCGCCGCCCTCGGCGAGCGCCGGATCAGCTACCTCGGCCACTCCTACGGCACACTCCTCGGCGAGCGCTACGCACGCCTGTTCCCCGGCAGGCTGCGCGCGCTGGCCCTCGACAGCGTGGTGGACCCGGCCCGGCCGGACGCGGAGCGCTTCCTCACCGACAGCAGCGCCACCGTCGACGCCACTTTCGAGCGCCTGGCGGCCTGGTGCACGACGGACCAGGCCTGCGCGCTGAAGGGCCGTGACCTGGCGGCCGTCGCGGCCGAACTGTTCGCCCGCGCCGACGCGGGCACCCTCCGCGTCCCCGGACCGGAGGGGCCGACGGAGACCGTGGCCGACGCCGACGGGCTGTCCGCCTTCCTCACCTTCCTGGCCTGGGGATGGGACCCGGAGCGCGCGACGCGGCAACTGGCCGCCGTGTACACCGGGCGGGGCGAGGCCTACTGGCCCGACTACCAGGGACCCGGCCGCGACATGCAACTCGTGCTGTGCCGGGACCACGACCTCCTGATCCGCGACTTCGCCGAGTACCGGGCCATTCGGGAACGGGTCGCGAAGGCCGCCCCGCACGTCCGAGTCAGCACCCAGGCCCTGGACATCGTGCTCGGCTGCCAGGGCTGGACCGTCCCGCCGAAGGCCCAGCCCGGCCGGGTCAGGGGCGACCTCCCGCCCGTCCTGGTGGCCAACGCCACCCTCGACCTGCGGACCCCCCTGCCGGGCGCGCGCCGGATGGCACAGTCCTTCCCGAAGGCCACCCTGCTGACCCCGGACGTCGTGGGCCACTGGGTCTACGCCGTCGACCCGGCGACGAAGGCGGCGTTCGACGCCTACCTGACCGATCCGCAGGGCTGATCCGCGGGGCTGGTCCCGCGAGTCCGGCGCCGAGCCGCCCGCGCCTGTCGGCCCGACCCCCGCCGACGCCCGGGCCGTCGGGCGAGGCTGCCCGGAGGCAGGGGAGTGTGCGGTCCGGGCTGCTTGCGGGCTTGCGGGAGTGCTCCGGGCCGTTGTCGGTGGGCGGGTGTCGGGCCTGCTGTGTCGGCTGGCCCAACCTCCGCTGCCGCCTGGGTTGTCGGGCGGGGCGGCCTGGAGGCAGGGGAGGGGGAGGGGGTGGTCCGGGCCGCTCGCGGAGATGTGGGAGTGCCCCCGTCCGTCTCGGGCGGGCCCTGGCCCGAGGGCCTCCCTACATCGCGGGGACCATCCCGAGCAGCTCGCTCAGGCGGCGGACCGTGGCGGGGGACTCGCGGTGCAGTCCGGCGATGTCGAGGCCCTCGTCGCCCAGGACCATCAGCAGCGCCTGGTCCCCGATCGCCAGCACCACGACGTAGCCGCCGCCGCAGCGGGTGACCACGTCGCGCAGGCCGCCCACGCCGAACTCGGCCGCGGTGCGCCGGCCGAGGCCGAGCATGGCGGCCGACAGCGCGGCGGCCGACTCGGGGTGGACGGCGGCCGTGTCGGCGGCCACCAGCAGGCCGTCGGCGGTGGAGACGACGCTCTCCGAGATGCCCATGACCCGGTCGCGGAGGGACTTCAACTCGTCGACCAGCACGGCGGTCGGTGTCTGGCTGCTCATGGTGTGCTCTTCTCGGTCGTGTCTGTCGTCTCGGTGCGCTTGGCGCGGTGTGCGTTCGGGGGCGCGTCGGAAGTGCTTGCCGGGCCGACCGGGCCGACCGGGCCGCCGTGGCCGCGGACGCGGCGCGGCAGCGGCCCGCTCGGCTCCGGCAGCGGCCCGCTCGGCGCCGTACGGGGGGCCACGCTCGGGGCCAGGGGAGCCGGGTGCGCCGGTTCCCGGTGGAGCAGGTGCCGGGCGTCCATCCGGGCGACGTCGAGGAGTACCGCGAACACCCCGCGCCCCAGGGCGAATCCGATGTCGCGCGCGGTGCGGCGGCCGGTGGCGGCGGCCAGGATCTCCTGGTAGCGGGGCAGGATCCGCCGGGCTCCGATGCCGGCCCCGACGCCGGGCAGGGCGGCGGGGCGGATCCGGGTGCGGGCCAGCTCGCCGGGCGGGCCCCAGAGGCGGGTCAGCAGGGCCACCCGCCGGGCGGTCTCCTCGAAGAGCCGCTGCGGCTCGATGCCCGGGCGCAGCGCGATACCGGCGGGTGGGGCCGCTTCGGCGGTCTCCCAGCTGCCGGGCGGACTCAGCACCAGGGCGAAGGCGCCGTCGAACGCGGCGGCGGCGCAGACGGCTTCGAGTTCGGCGGCGCCGATCGATCCCTGGGCGACCAGGGCCGCGCCGAGGTCGCCACCCCAGCCCGCGGGGGCACCGCTCGGGCGGGCGGCGGACGCGGCGGTCTCGGCCGCCGCCCAGTCCGCCTCGCCGATGCGCCCCGACTTCAGCAGCAGGGTTTCGACGGTCGGGGCACCGGGGGTCTCGACCGCCGTGACGAGCCCCTGTTCCAGGTGGATCGTGCCGCCCGGCGCGCTGGAGACGGTGACGGATCCGGTGAAGCCCTCACCGCGCAGTGCGAGCAGCAGCGCGGGTACGTTGCGGGCCGAAGGCCGCCCGGGAGCGGCGGGCGGGGCCGGATCGTGGGCGCGGTCGTGGGTCGGTCCGTTCATGCCAGCAAGTCCGCTGCGTGGGCGGCTGTCTGGCGGATCGCCAGTGCCAGGTTGGTCCGTCCCCGGTCCAGCACGGTGGCCAGCAGCAGCGGGTCACCCTGCCGGGGCACCACCTGGACGACCTCGTGGTGACGGGTGCTCGTGACCACCACGCTCTCCAACTCGCTCTCCGCCCCGGCCTCGTGGAGCCGCTCGCCGATCAGGTCGACCAGCTCGGCGAGTTCGGCGCCGGTCCCGAGCAGCCGGTGGTCCCCGGCGGACTGGTAGCCGAGGCCCGTGACGGCGTCGACGAGAACGGCACCGACCACTCCGGGGGAGTCGAGCACATCGGAGAGGGAAGCTTCGAGCGCGCGCACCAGTACCCCTTCGCGTTCTGAACTCTTGGCAGCGTACTTTATTCCACCATTTCCACGGGGTGACCACCGCAGGTGACTTCTTGCTACTTTGTTCCCGCACAGGGGAGTTCCGCCCGGAAGTCACGCAAAGGACGAACAGCGCATGAACATTGACGACGCACTCAAGGACGCGATGGCCATCGAAGGCGCCATCGGCGTGGCGCTGGCCGACTACGAGAGCGGTATGTCACTCGGATTCCTCGGCGGGGGCCAACAGCTCGACCTGGAGGTCGCGGCCGCCGCCAACACCGAGGTCGTCCGCGCGAAGACGCGGGCCCTGGCCGCGCTGTCGATCGACGACGTCATCGAGGACATCCTGATCACCCTCGGCACCCAGTACCACCTGATACGCCCGCTGGCTCGCAGCCACGGGTCGCTCTTCCTCTACCTGGCGCTGGACCGCTCGCGCGCCAACCTGGCGCTCGCCCGGCACGGCCTCAAGCGCATCGAGGCCGGGCTCGACGTCTGAGGCCTGCCGCCCGCACCCCTGCCGCTCGGAGCCCTGCCGCCCGGAGCCCTGTCGGGGCCGGCAGGCGAGTCCCGGAAACTCCGGACGGCCCGCGCCGTGCGCGGGATTCCGGATGGAGTGGATGCGAAGCGTGATGAGCCGGCTACGGTGATCCGTGCGCGGTAATTGAGGCCAGAATTTCGCAGGTGCACATCAATCACGGAAATGCGTGACTTTCCGATGACCGGGCGTCATATCCGCCCCCGCGGCCCGGCGGGATCCGGGCCGCCGGAACGCCGTGGCGCGGGGCGGAATGCGGCGGCACCGGCGTTGCGGCTCCGGTTTCGAGGGCCTCCTCCTCGGGGGCGGCGGGGGTCGCGTGGGCGGCGGGGGCGAGCACTCCCGCCATCGCGGTCACGGCGAGGGCGGCGGCCCAACCCTTGCGGCCGGAGCGGGGGTCGGCATGATCCATCTCCCAAAGGTCGTATGAGGTGCGACTCGTGCCGAGGAGAAGGGTCGCAGGAGACGGAGCCCCGGAGGGCAGCCCGGGCAACCGGTTCACCCGACGGGAGGAACCGACCCGTCGAGGGCCTTGCCGTACATCGACGAGGTACGGCGGACCGTCATCCCCACCCGCTCGTACAGCGGCAGCGCACCGGTCTCCGAGTGCGTCCACAGGGTGCACAGCTCCCGCCCGTGCCGGTGGAACGCGCCGAACACCTCGCCGAGCAGCAGCCGTGCGATCCCCCGGTTCCGGTGGTCGCGGCGGACGGCCAGCCGCTCCACGTAGCCCTCGCCGCTGTCCGGCACGTCCAGCGCCAGCACCGCGCCCACCATCTCCCCGCCCGCGAGGGCGACCCGGGAGAGCGCGGGCGCGAACGAGTCCCGCCCGACCGTCCGCAGCGCCCACTCCTCGTAGGAGCTGCGCCGCACCTGCCACTCGTCGAACGCGTCCTCGGTCACCCGGTAGGCCGCCTGCTCGTCGCCGGGGCGGAACGGCCGCACGGTGACCCCGTCCGGCGGCGCGGCCGCCACCGGCTCGGCCGGCAGGGCGATCCCCAGTTGCCACTGGGAGACGAACGGCCGGTACCCGCGCGAGCGCAGCAGTGCGACGGCGGCCCGGTCGCCGTCCTCCACGGCCTGGGCGAGCCGCTCCCCGCCCGCCCGCCGGGCCTGTGCCTCGGTCCAGTCGAGCAGCCACCCGCCCAGCCCGGCGCCCCGGTGGTCGGGGTGCACGTCGACCCGGCTGCGTCGCGCGCCGCGCACCCACGCCCAGCCGGCCACCCCGCCGCGGCCGTCCCGTACGAGCAGGGTGTCCCGGGCGGGGTCGAGGCCGGGTTGTGCGAGGTCGGCGGCGACGTCGTCCGGCGCGCTCTCGGTGCGGCCGAGCAGGTCGCGCTCACAGGCGGCGACGAGCCGGTGGACGGCCGGGGCGTCGGCGGCGGTGGCCGGTCCGGTCCGGTAGCGGGCGGGGAGCGGCGGGAGTTCGGCGAGACCGGTCATGCGTCCTGACTCTGCGCCACCCGCGCCGTTCCTGTCGACCGGATTCGGCGCACTGCCACGTCCTGTCCGGCGCCTCCCCGCGGGGATGTCCCGCGCAGGACGTCGGACCGGCCGACTTCCTGTGCGCGCGCCGCCCGCCCGGCCCTGTGCGTGCGGGCCTGTGCGGGCCTGTGCGGGCCTGTGCGCGCCGCCCGGGCGGCCGTGCGCGGACCGTCAGCCGATCGTGCGCGGCCCCCGGCAGAGTCTTCCTCGTCAGCAGGAAACGGCAGCACCGGACGAAGAACGAGGAACCCGCCATGAGCGCCCAGCAGACCACCGGCACCACCACCGCCGCCACCGCCGCCACCGCCGCCACCACCTTCTCCACCGAGGTCCGGCTCGCCGCCCGCCCGGTCGGGGAGCCCACCGCCGACACCTTCGAGCTGGTCCGCACCGCCGTCCCGGAGCCCGCCGAAGGCGAGATCGTCGTCCGCAACACCTGGATGTCGGTCGACCCGTACATGCGCGGCCGGATGGACGACGCGCCGTCCTACATCCCGCCGTTCGAGCTCGGCGCGGCCCTGGACGGCAGCGCGGTCGGCGTGGTGGTCGCCTCCCGCTCCGAGGCCGTACCGGTCGGCGCGACCGTCTCCCACTTCCTCGGCTGGCGCGAGTACGCCGTCCTGGACGCCGCCGCCGCGACCGTCGTCGACACCGGCCTCGCCCCCGCCCCGGCCTACCTGGGCGCCCTGGGCACCACCGGCCTCACCGCCTACGCGGCGCTCACCGAGACCGCTCCGGTCCGCGAGGGCGACGTCGTCTTCATCTCCGCCGCCGCCGGCGCGGTGGGCAGCATCGCCGGACAGCTGGCCCGCAAGCTCGGCGCGTCCAAGGTGATCGGCTCGGCCGGCGGACCGGAGAAGACGAAGAGGCTGGTGACGGACTTCGGGTACGACGCCGCCATCGACTACCGGGCCGGCTCGCTGGAGGAGCAGCTCGCCGAGGCCGCCCCCGAGGGCATCGACGTCTACCTCGACAGCGTCGGCGGCGACCACCTGCGGGCCGCCGTCGCCGCGATGCGCACCGGCGGCCGGATCGCCCTGGTCGGCTCGATCAGCACCTACAACGCGACCAGCCCGGCGCCCGGCCCCGACAACCTCTTCCAGGCGGCCGCCAAGGAGCTGAACCTGCGCGGAATGCTGGTCAGCAGCTACTTCCACCTCTTCCCCGAGTGGATCGGCAAGGCCGCCGGCTGGCTCGCCGACGGCAGCCTGCGCACCGAGCAGACCGTCGTCGACGGCATCGGCCAGGCCCCGGCCGCCTTCCTCGGCGTCCTGCGCGGTGCCAACACCGGCAAGATGCTCGTCCGCCTGGAGGGATGATCACCGCCGCGCGGAGCGTTGCCCCGGAGGGCTCCGTTCGGTGGCGAACCGTCAGGAACCCTCCGGGGTGGCGGACCCGGGACGCGGCACCCGACCCGCGTACTGCGCGACGCACCTACTGCCCGACTCACCTACTGCCCGACCGACCGGCACACCGCACCCGAAGGAAGCACCGAACATGAGCGACAACCTCGACCACCGCACCATCACCAACCCGGCCGGCCTGCACGACCCCACCCCGTTCGGCTACAGCCACGCCGCCTCCGCGCCCGGCGAACTCGTCTTCATCGGCGGCCAGTACGCCTCCGACGGGACCGGCCAGGTCGTCGCCGGGGACTTCGCCGCCCAGGTCGAGCGGTCCTTCGACAACCTGCGCGCCGCGCTCGCCGGCGTCGGCCTCGGCTTCGAGCACGTCGTCCGGCTCGGCTCGTACATCGTCGACCACGACCTGGAGAAGCTGGGCGTGCTCGGCAAGGCCCTGAACGCCGGCTGGGGCGACCGGCTGCCCGCCCAGACGCTCAGCGGGGTCGCCTCGCTGGCGCTGCCCGGAATGCTCTTCGAGATAGACGCGGTCGCCGTCCGCCCGGTGGGTCAGGAACAGGTCCAGGAGCGGGTCCAGGAGCAGGGGCAGTAGCAGCCGCAGGAGCAGGGTCAGCGGGGCCGGCCGAGCCCGGAGGCACCCCGCTGACCCTCCGGGGCGCGTCCTGGCGCCCTCCCCACCGCCCTCCCCACCGCCCACCCAGCCGTCCACCCCGCCGCCCTCCCCGGGGCCGTCGTCCGCGCCGGCCCACCTCACCGAAAGGCCCGACATGAAGGCACTCGTGCACGACCCGAACGCGCCCCGACAGCTGAGCTTCGCCGAGGTGCCCGATCCGGAACCGTCCGCCGGGCAGGCGCTGATCGAGGTCGCGGCGGTCTCCTTCAACTTCGGTGAGATCGTCTACCGTTCGCCCGACACCCCGTACGGCCGGGTGCCCGGCTGGGACGCCGCGGGCGTCGTGGTCCGGCCCGCCGCCGACGGCTCGGGCCCGCCCGCCGGGACCCGGGTGGTCAGCTTCGGCTGGGGCGGCGCCTGGGCGCGGCTGCGGGCGGTGGACACCGCCGAGCTGGCGGTCGTGCCCGACGGCGTCGACCTCGGGACGGCGAGCGCCCTCCCGGTGGCCGGGGTCACCGCGCTCCAGGCGGTCCGCCGGCTGGGGTCGGTCCTCGGCCGCCGGGTCCTGGTCACCGGCGCCTCGGGCGGGGTGGGGCGCTTCGCCGTCCGGCTGCTGGCCCTGGCGGGCGCGCACGTCATCGCCTCGGTCGGCGGCCCGGCCCGCGCGGAGGGCCTGCGCGAGCTCGGCGCGGCCGAGGTCGTGCACGGGCCCGCGGAGCTGACCGCGCCGGTGTACGGCGTGCTCGACAACGTCGGCGGCAGCCAGTTGGCCGAGGCGTTCTACCGCCTGGAGCCCGACGGTGTCGTCCAGGCCATCGGGAAGGCCTCCGGCGAGCCGACCGTCATCGACTTCGAGCGGGCCCGCGTCGAGAGCCCGAGCGGGCGGCTGGAGAACTTCAACGTCAGCACGCCCGTCGGGGGAGACCTCGGCTACCTGCTCCACCTGGTGGAGACGGGCCGGCTGGCGCCGGAGATCGGCTGGCGCGGCTCCTGGAGCAGGGCGCACGAGGCGGCCGACGCGCTGGTCGGGCGCGAGGTCCTCGGCAAGGCCGTGCTGGACCTCGGTCCGGACGAGTAGCCCGGACGAGCCGGACCGGACGCGCAGGCCGCACGAGCGGGCGGGCCGGGCAGCCCGGACGGGGCGGCCGGATCAGCCGGACGAGCCGGACGAGCCGGACCGGACGAGCGGGGCGGGCCCGGAGGGCCGTAGCGGAGGGCGGACACGGAGGCGGTGCGGGTGGCGTCGGTCCCGTCGGGGGCGCGGTCCCGTCGGGCCGCACCTCCGGCGGCTATGGTTACTGTCTGCACGGGGTCGGCCACTCCTGGTCGCGGCGGCGGGTTCGGGTGATCCCGCACGCGACGGCCGTGCCCCGTGCTTTCCAGTAGCAGCGTGGGCGGGGCGGAAGGCCCGGTGGGCCGTCCGCCCGGGCCCGACACCTGAGGAGGAGCGCGTGGCGAAAGCGAAGTTCGAGCGCACGAAGCCGCATGTCAACATCGGCACGATCGGCCATGTCGACCACGGGAAGACGACGCTGACGGCGGCGATCACGAAGGTCCTGCACGACGCGTACCCGGACCTGAACCCGTTCACGCCGTTCGACGAGATCGACAAGGCGCCGGAGGAGCGGCAGCGCGGCATCACCATCTCGATCGCGCACGTCGAGTACCAGACCGAGGCGCGGCACTACGCCCACGTCGACTGTCCGGGGCACGCGGACTACATCAAGAACATGATCACCGGTGCGGCCCAGATGGACGGGGCGATCCTCGTCGTCGCCGCGACCGACGGTCCGATGCCGCAGACCAAGGAGCACGTCCTGCTGGCCCGCCAGTCCGGGGTCCCCTACATCGTGGTCGCGCTGAACAAGGCCGACATGGTCGACGACGAGGAGATCCTGGAGCTCGTCGAGCTGGAGGTCCGCGAACTCCTCACCGAGTACGAGTTCGACGGCGACAACACCCCGGTGGTGCAGGTCTCCGCGCTCAAGGCCCTGGAGGGCGACAAGGAGTGGGGCGAGAAGCTGCTGGGCCTGATGAAGGCCGTCGACGAGAACATCCCGCAGCCCGCGCGGGACGTCGACCACCCCTTCCTGATGCCGATCGAGGACGTCTTCACCATCACCGGCCGCGGCACCGTGGTGACCGGCCGGATCGAGCGCGGCGTGCTGAAGGTCAACGAGACCGTCGACATCATCGGCATGAAGCCGGAGAAGACCACGACCACGGTCACCGGCATCGAGATGTTCCGCAAGCTGCTCGACGAGGGCCAGGCCGGTGAGAACGTCGGCCTGCTGCTGCGCGGCATCAAGCGCGAGGACGTCGAGCGCGGCCAGTGCATCATCAAGCCCGGCTCGGTGACCCCGCACACCGAGTTCGAGGCGACGGCCTACATCCTGTCCAAGGACGAGGGCGGCCGGCACACCCCGTTCTTCAACAACTACCGGCCCCAGTTCTACTTCCGCACCACCGACGTGACCGGCGTGGTGACGCTCAAGGAGGGCACCGAGCTGGTCATGCCCGGGGACAACGTCGACATCTCCGTCAGCCTGATCCAGCCCATCGCGATGGAGGAGGGCCTGCGGTTCACCATCCGCGAGGGCGGCCGGACCGTCGGCGCCGGCCAGGTCACGAAGATCACCAAGTAGGGAGCGGCGCCGAGCTCCGGAGCCGGGTCGGGTGGGGTTCGGTCGGTTCGGTTCGCCCGTGAGCCTAGCCGGTCGGAGGACCGGCGGATCCCTCGCGCGGGGGAGGCGGTCCGGCCGGCCGGATGACGCCGGCGCCCTCCGGCCGGTGACATCGTCGGGGAGTCGGTTCGCCCCACCCCGCCGGAGCCCTGTGATGGCCACTTCCCGCACGTTTCCCAACACCACCACCAGCCCTCGTTGGGCGGTGTGGGTGGCCTGGGCAACGGTGCTCTGCACGGTGCCCTCG
The DNA here is from genome assembly GCF_056437345.1 of Kitasatospora sp. NPDC042419. NCBI lineage: Bacteria > Bacillati > Actinomycetota > Actinomycetes > Kitasatosporales > Streptomycetaceae > Kitasatospora > Kitasatospora sp. NPDC042419. The sequence goes on along the minus strand of NZ_JBWKAW010000022.1, from coordinate 142,437 downwards.
TGCGTGTGGCGGCTGCTGCTCGGCTTCGGGGTCGACGTCGGCTTCAGCGGTCGGCTCGGATCGATGTACACGGGGGTATCGATCCTGGTCTACGTGCTGATCCTGTCCGTGGTCTCGCAGGCGGCGGCCTGCCTGACCCTGGGCCTGGTGAGGCCGTGGGGCGAGCGGGTCCCGCAGTGGGTCCCGCGGTGGGGCGGCCGACGCATCCCGCCGATCGCGGTGGTGGTGTCCGCGACGGCGGGGGCGGTCGCGGTGACGGCGCTGTGCGCGGCGGTGGCGTTCGTGCCCGGCGGGCCGTTGGACAGCCCGGAGTTCCCGCAGGGTACGGCGGGTCTGGTCATGGACCTCTGCTACGCGCCGATGCTGCTCTGGGGACCGATGGTCGGCGTGCTCACGGTCGGCTACGCCCGCCGGCGCCGCACGGCCGGCTGAGCCCGGCCGCTCTCCGCCCGACCCGCTCTTCCACTCTCCGCCGGTTGCCCGGCAAGAACAAGACTGCAATTTTTCCGCGGAAACCCACAGACTCCTGAAGGGGCGCAGGCCGCACCGGTGGACACCCGGCGGCCGCGCGCATCTCCCGCTTCTCCCCCCACTCCCCTCAGGAGGACAGCTGTGCCCGACATCTGGGACCCCCACGGCAGCCTGCACCGCACCCTCTGGATCGGTGGCGCGCAGTGGGCCGGCAAGACCACGGTCGCCGAAGTGCTCGCCGCCCGTTACGGGTTGACCGCCTACCACTACGACTTCCACGACGCTCGCGGCCACCGGGCCCGCCGCATCGCGCTCCGGGTCGCGACCGGCGTGCCCACCGCCGACCCGGACCCGGACGGCGTCTGGGTGGACCGCAGCCCGGAGGAGATGGCGGCCGAGACCCTCGCGGGCTTCCCGGAGCGGTTCGGCTGGGCGCTGGACGACCTGCGGGCACTGACCGCCGGCCGTCCGCTGGTCGCCGAGGGCTGGGGGCTGCGGCCCGAACTCGTCGCGCCGCTCCTCGACGCGCCGGACCGGATGGTCGTGCTCGTCCCCACCGAGGAGTTCCGGCAGTACCAGATCCGCACCCTCCCCCGGGCCGGTGCGCTGGAGGCCGAGGTCGGCGACCCGGCCCGGGCGCAGGCGAACCGCGTCGCCCGGGACCGCCTGGTGGCCGACGACGCCGTCCGCAGCGCCCGCCGCCTCGGCATCCGCGTCATCGAGGTGGACGGCGCCGGGCCGGTCACGGCGACCGCCGAGGCGGTCGCCGACCACTTCGCACGGCACCTGCCCGCCCCCGCGGGCGCGTAGGCCCCGAAGGTCCTGAGCGCCCTTGACCTCCTGAGCGCCCTGAACCCCTGAGCGCCCTGAACCTCCTGGGTGTCAGCGGGAAGGGGGCCGCCTCCTGGCACGATCGCAGGATCGGAGGCGGCCCCCGGTCCGGGACCGGTCGTCACTCACCCTGCGGACGGGGCATCGACCGCGTTGTTCTGACCGGCCACGATCTTCCACCCGTCCGCCTGCCGGGCCACCACGTAGAGGGCCGCGCCGTGCGCTCCCTCCACGGGCGTGCCCGCGGCGTCGGTGGGTGTCTGTGCGACGTTGACGGCGATCACGTCCTCGGCGATCGCCAGGATCTTCACCACCTCGTACCGGGCGTAGGAGTCCCGCAGGAAGCTCTCCATCGCCGGCCGGCTGAACTCGGCGATCGCCGCCCGTCCGTCGAGCCGCACGCCCCGTGCGTTGGTCCAGGAGGCCTGCTCGCCGAACTGCTCGCCCAGGGCCGCCGCGTCCTTGGTGTTGAAGGCCTTCTCCAGAGCGGCGACCACGCCGGTCACCGCCTCCCGGACGTCGGCCGGAACCGCCCCCACCACCAGCACGTCGTTCGTCATGACGGACCCCTCCGCTCGGTGCTTCGTACGGCGGTGGTGATCACCGCCGGACACCATTCGATGACTTGAACCCCACTTGAGGTCAAGCCCGGGTGCCCGGGAGCCCGAACGGCGCCGGTGACGGGTGCGTCAGGGGCGGTACAGCTCCTTGATGCGGGTGATCCGCCCGCGGGCGTCGAGGACGATGTCGTAGGTGTCGCCGTAGCAGCCGTACGGGGCGTCGGGGACGCGGTCGGAGAGGCAGTCGTCGAGGTGCTGCAGGAGGACGGGAAGCTGGACCTCCTTGGCCGGCTCCGCGTGTTCGAGGTCGACGAGGGTGGCGGTGACCCGGGCGGCGAGCGGGTAGGTGACGGGTTCGCCGACCGGGTCGTAGGAGCCGTCGCCGGGGGCGTCGGGGCCGCACACGTACCGGGTCGGGCGGGCGGCGAGACGGCCCTCGACCTCGCCGACGACCTGGACGACCTGGTGGCCGGGGTTCCGGGCGAGGGCGGTGCAGTCGGCGGGGGAGGGGGCGGCCGGGGCGGAGTCGGTCCCCGTGCCGTACGCCTCGTCCGCGTACGCGTCCGGGTCCGTGCCCTCGTCCTCGTCCCAGGGCGCCGCCGTGTCGGGGTCCTCGTCGTCGACGGCGTACTCGTCGCCGTCCGAGGCCATGGCCACCGTGGGGTCCTCGTCGATCGGGGTGCAGGCGGCGACGCCGGCGGTCACGGTGCAGCAGAGCAGCACGGCGAGGAGGAGGCGGCTGGGGGCGGTCATGGGGCGAGTCTCCCAGGAAGGCGGCCGGACACGGCACCCCCGTACACGCGGAATCGGTCGGCCCGGTTCCGCTGTCCGGCAGGTGGGCCGGCGGCGGTGTCGGCGGCCGTGTCGGTGGCCGGCATCGGTCGGGGGGCGGGTTCGCGGTCAGGGCAGCGGCGCCGGGGAGTTGGCCTCGGGGACGAGCAGCGCGGGCGCCGCCGAACCGTCGGCCGGCACCGCCCAGACGTCGTTGACGCCGTCCGAACGCTGGATCGCGTACGCGACGGTGGCGTCGTCGAGCCAGGCCGGCTGGTCGTCCACCGAGCGCTGCTCGGGCAGCCGGGTGGCCGTCAGCGTGGCAAGGTCCAGGACGGCCGGGCGCCAGCCCTTGGCGGGGTCGCCGTCGACGGCCTGCTTGAAGGCGATCCGGCGGCCGTCGGGGGAGAGGGACGGGCACTCGACGTTGTCGGCGAGGGTGCGGACGGTCCGGGCGGCGAGGTCGCCCTCCACCAGGTAGCGGTGGCCGTCGGTGGCGAGGGTGGCGTAGAAGCGGTTGTCGTCGGCCGTGAAGGTGACCCCCCAGTAGTTGACGTCGGCGGCGCGGTACGGCCGGCCGTCCCGGGTGATCGCGAACTCCTCCAGGGTGTTGAGCAGTCGGCCGTCGGTGGTGTCGAGGACGCCGGTGCGGGTGGAGAAGGAGTTGCCCGCGTAGGAGTCGCCGCCGACGAACAGCGTCCAGGAGACCATCCGGCCGCTGGCGGAGACCCGCAGACGGTTCGGGATGCCGGTCAGCGCGACCTTCCTGCGCTCGTTCGAGGCCCGGTCCAGCACGACGAGTTCGGGGCCCTCCAGGGCGCCGGCCGGGGCGAGGCAGGCGACGGTGTCGGCGGCGGCGTACGCGCGCTCGCAGCGGCGGCTGCCGACCTCGCGGCTGCCGCCCGGGGCCCCGCGGGACACCGAGGAGAGCAGGCCGTTGCTCAGCACCTGGATGCGCGGACCGCCCGCCGTGTCGCCGGGCGCGTCGTCGTGGTCGGGAGCGCTCGCGGTGGTGCGCGGCGCCGGGTCGGCGGCGGTCAGCGTGTAGGTGGTGGCGGCGGCGCCGAGCAGCAGGGCGGCGCTGGCGACCACCAGCAGCCGGGCGCGCGGGGAGAGGTTCAACGCGGGTCCTCCGCAGTGGTGTCGGGCATGTCGGGCATGTCGGGGGCGGCCGGGACGACCGGGGCGTCAGGGGTGCCGGTGGCGTCGGGAACGCCGTGCGGGGCCGGGGCGTCGGTCGTGCCGGTGGAGCGGCGCGGACCGCCGGACAGCAGCACGACGCTCCCCAGCAGCGCCACCACGACGGCCGCCGCGGCGGCCCGGCTCGCGGTGACCGGCCCCCAGTACTGCCAGGCCAGCCCGAACAGCACCGAGGAGGCCAGGTACGCCAGCGCCTGCCCGCTCTGGATCAGCGCGATCCCGGTGGTCCGCAGCGCCTCCGGCAGCCGGGGCCCGGCCAGGGCCATCAGCACGCCGTCGGTGGCCGCGTAGAAGAGGCCGTGCAGCGCCAGCACCGCCACCGTCGCGCCCGTCCCGTCGAGCGGCCCGTACAGCAGCAGGTAGGCGCCGGCCAGCGCCGCGTAGCCGCCCAGCAGCACCGGGAGGCGGCCGATCCGGTCGGCCAGTGCGCCCAGCGGCGCGGCCAGCAGCAGGTACGTCAGGCTGGTGCCGACCGCCAGCAGCGGGAACCAGCCCAGCGAGAGGTCCGAACGCCGCTGCAGCAGCAGGTAGACGAAGCCGTCGCCGATGGTGGCCAGCCCGAGCAGGGCGGCGGCCGGCACCAGCCGCAGCACCGGGCCCTGCCGCAGCAGGCCCAGCGCGGCGCGGGCGGAGATCGCGCCGGCGGCGGGCAGCGGGGTGCGGTGGTCGCGGACGAACAGCAGCAGCACCAGGACGCCGAAGGCGGCGACGCAGAAGCTGGTGACGAAGACGGCGTCGAAGGCCTGTCCGGCCGCGGCCAGCACGGCGAGTGCGAGCAGCGGTCCGGCGAAGGCTCCGGCCGCGTCCATGGTGCGGTGCACGCCGAAGGCCCGGCCCAGCGAGCCCTCCGGGGCGGAGAGGGTGATCAGCGCGTCCCTCGGGGCGCTGCGCAGGCCCTTGCCGGCCCGGTCGGCGGTGATCACCAGGCCGAGTGCGGCGGGTGCGGAGCCGGCGGCGAGCAGGCCGAGCTTGGCGACGGCGGAGATCGCGTACCCGAACCCGGCGACGGCCTTGCGGCGCTGGATCCGGTCGGCGAGGAAGCCGCCGACCAGGCGCAGCAGCACCGTCGCGCCGCCGTAGAGGCCGTCGATCACCCCGTACGCGGCGGGGCCGAGGTGCAGGGCGGCGGTCAGGTAGAGGGGGAGGACGGCGGTGACCATCTCGGAGGAGACGTCGGTCACCAGGCTGACCGTCCCGAGGGCGACGACGTTGCCGCCGACCAGGGCCCAGCGCCGCCGCTTCGGTCCCTTGACGGGTCCGTCGGGGCCGTCAGGGCCTTCGGAGGGGCCTTCGGTGGGGCCGTCGGCGGGGGCGGAGGAGGGGTCGGCGGCGGCCGGGCGGCCGATGGTGGACAGGTACACGGGTGGCCTTTCGCCGGTGCGCGCTCGGCGCGGGGTGGTCGGCGTAGCGGCGGAAGCGGTGTGCGGCGGAAGCGGGGCGCGGCGCAGCGGACGCGGTGCGCGCGGTGGCACGCGGCGGGGCGCGGCCGGGGAGGTCCCGGCCGCGCCGTCGCTCGGACGGTCCGCAGGGACGTCAGTGGCAGCTGGTGGTGCCGCTGTCGTTGTACGTCTTGCCCGCCTCGGGGACGAACTGCCAGGTGTAACCGTTGTCGTGCAGCGTGAACTTCAGCACGCCGTAGGTGTCGCTGTTGCGCGCCTCGCTGTTGGCCTGGATGGTGCCGAAGCTGTAGTGGCTGGCGCCGCCCATCCCGGCCACGAAGTGCCGGATGCCGCGGGTGGTGTCGAGCGCACCGCTCGGGTTCATCGGCGCGAACCGCTCGTACTGGTGGTTGTGGCCGGTGACGATCACGTCCGCGTTGTTGTCGTACAGGGCCTGGACCAGCGGGCCGACGGAGGTGCTCGGGCCGTGGTTGGAGCCGGAGGTGAACCGCGGGTGGTGCCAGTACGCCAGCGTGCAGGGCTTGTTGCTGGCGGCGAGGTCGGCGCGGAGCCACTGCTCCTGGGCGGAGCCGGCGCTGGTGGCGATGTTGGAGTTGAGCGCCACGACGTGCCAGTTGCCCAGGTCGTAGGAGTAGTAGCCCTGGCCGGGGGTGCCGGCGGCGGCGCCGAAGTAGTTGTAGTAGCCGGTGGCGCCCGAGGTGTTGTACTCGTGGTTGCCGGGCGCCGGCTTGGTGCGCGCCTTGTGGCGGCCCCAGGTCGGTGCGTAGTAGTTGGTGTAGTCGGAGGCGCTGCCGTCGGGGTAGGCGTTGTCGCCCGCGTTGAACACCGTGCCGGGGATGCCGTCCAGCAGCTTCGCCGTCGCCTCGTCCCCGCTCCCGGAGTTGGCGATGTCACCGGCCCCGACCAGCACCGGGTCGGCGCCGCCGGTCGGGGACGCGGTGGGCGTCGGCGAGGCGGTCGGGGTGGGCGAGGGGGTGGTCGGGGTCGGCGACGGGGACGGCGTGCCGGTGTCGGTGGTGATCACCAACTGCGGTGCGGTGGAGCCGGATTCGCGCGAGTCGTAGTCGGCGCCGTCGCTGGACGAGGAGGTCGCGCCGATGGCGAAGGTGCCGTTCCCGGTCACGTAGGAGGTGACGTCCACCTCGTACCAGGAGTTGCGCGAGACGGCGCCGATCGAGCCCAGCACCGGGCCGTCGACGGCGGGCTGGTTGTTCCAGGTCAGCCCGGTCTCGGACCACGTGGTGCTGCTGAGCGAGCGGAAGGTGCCGCCGTTGCCGCTCTCGGCACCGGACACGTCGTCGGTGTGGATGCGGAGTTTGGCGCTGGTCACCGGTGCGGTGAGCCCGGAGACGGTGAACTTCAGGAAGATCCGCTTGACGGGGCTGTTGTCCACCCCGAGCTGGCCGGAGGTGCCGTAGTTGGTGCTCGGGTTGCTGCTGTACGCGTAGGTGTCGGCCACCGGGGTGAACGTGGTGGTCCCGACCGCCGCGGTGGCGGCACCGGAGAAGGCGGTGACGGCCAGCGCGCCGGCGGTCATGGCGCCGAGGGTGGCCGCGACGACGACTCTGCGTCCGGGCATGGGGTGACCCTTCGTGAGAGGACGGGGACGGTCGGCGGTGCGTCGGGAGACGCTAGGGACGGCAGCCTGCCCCAGGGTGATGGACTGCCCCTGCACCGATGGCCGCTCGGTGAACGCCTGGTGCCGTCGCCCCACCCGCCCTGCGGGCTCCTCCCCGCTGCCCGCCGCCTTTCGTGGCGCGTCGCCCGGGTTCACTGACTCGTCGTCAGATTACCGCGCGGTAGCGTCCCGTCCACCCCCCGCGTTCGTCGCCCCTCCGCCCGCCGTCGCCCTTCCGCCACCCGTCCGCACCGCCGTCCGTCCCGCCGTCCGTCCGCACCGCCACGCGGCCGCGCCTCCGTCCGTCCCGCCGGCGGCCCGCCCCGCCCCGGACGGACGACCGCCCCCGCCGGGCGTGCGGACCCGGCGGGGGCGGAAGAAGGTGGGGTCGGAAGAAGGCGGGCGGAGCCGGAAGGGCGCGCCGCGGCTGAGCGGGCCGGCGGCCTCACCGCACGGCAGCGGGAGGACCGGACGCTACGCCGCCACCGGCCGGTCCTGGTCGTACGCCTCCCGCACCCGGGCCTGCGCCTCGGCGCCGGCCCCCAGGTGGTCGAGGCCGAGCAGGGCCGCGCCCAGCACCGGCGGCGCGACGACGACGCGCGGCTCGGCGAGCGGCGCGGCCTCCGCCAGCCGCGCGGTGAGGTTGCCGAGCAGCAGCGGCTGCCGCGAGGCGAGCACCCCGCCGCCGAGCACCAGCGGCGTGGGCGAGTCCAGGAGGTCGAGCCGGCGCAGTGCGACGACCGCGAGCCGGGTGATCTCGTCGGCCTGCCGGTCGATCAGCTCCAGGGCCACCCGGTCCCCGCCCTCCGCGACCGCGAAGAGCACCCGGGCGACCTCGTGCAGCCGGGCGAACGGCAGGTGCCCCAGGTGCACGGCCTCGGCCACGGCGCCGGCGCTGGGCAGGCCGAAGTGCTCGGCGATGGCCGGGGCCAGGACGGTCGGCCCGCCGCGCCCGTCCTCCGCGCGGACGGCGTGCCACATGCTGTTGAGGGCGAGGCCGGCGCCGCCGCCCCAGTCGCCGGTCAGCTCGCCGAGGGCGGGGAACCGGGCGGTGCGGCCGTCGGGCAGCAGGCCGACGCAGTTGATGCCGGCGCCGCAGACCACCGCGACGCCGCGCGGGCCGTCCGTCCCGGCGCGCAGCAGGCCGAAGGTGTCGTTGACGACGGTGTTGGTGGCGCCCCACGGGTGGGTCTCCAGGGCGGCGCGCAGCGCCTGCTCCTCGACCGGGAGGTCGGCGTTGGCGAGGCAGGCGCTGACGTGGCTGGTCAGCGGGCCGTTCCAGGCGGTGACCCCGGCCGCCGCGGCGGCCTGCTCGACCAGGGGTGCGAGGCCGGCGACGGCGGCGGCGCCGCCGACCTTCTGCGGTGTGAAGCCGCCGCCCCGGGCGGAGCCGAGGACGGTGCCGTCGGCGCCGATGACGGCGACGTCGGTCTTGGAGTTGCCCGCGTCGATGGCGAGGACGCCGGGCAGGTGTGGTTCGGGCTGGTGGGTCATCAGGTCCCCGCGGCTCGTACGTGGCCCGGCCGTGGTTGCTCCGGCCGGGGGTGGGCGGTCTCCTCGCGGCCTCGCCGCGGAGGGCCGGCGGGCCCTCGGCGGCCCGGCCCGCACCCCCCACGGAGTGCGGGCCGGAGTACGGCCGGGCTGGTCAGGCCCAGACGAGGTGCTCGCGGTTGTGGGCGAGCAGCCGGTCCGTCAGCTGGTCGGCGAGCTCGATCTGGCCGACCAGCGGGTGGGCGAGCAGGGCGTCGAAGACCCGGTCGCGGCCGCCGCGCAGGGCGGCGTCCAGCGCGAGGTGCTCGTACGCGGTGACGGCGGCGATCAGGCCGGCGTAGAGCGGCTCGACGGGGCGCTGCGGCAGCGGGCGCACGCCCGCCGCGTCGACCTCGGCCGGCACCTCGATGACGGCGTCGTCCGGCAGGAACGGCAGCACGCCGTCGTTGCGGGTGTTCACCACCTGAACCGAGGTGGCGCCGTCGGTGCCGAGCAGCGCGGCGATGAGCTGGACGGCCGCCTCGGAGTAGAACGCGCCGCCGCGCTTGCCGAGCAGCTCGGGCTTGGTGTCCAGCGCGGGGTCGGCGTACATCTCCAGGAGCTGCCGCTCGATCTCGGCGACCTCGGCGGCCCGCGAGCCCTTGGCCTTCAGCTCCTCCACCACGGCGTCGTGCTGGTAGAAGTAGCGCAGGTAGTAGGAGGGGACGACGCCGAGCCGCTCGATCACCCGCCGGGGCAGGAGCAGGTCGTCGGCGATCTCCTGGCCGAAGCCGGCGAGCAGCTCCGGCAGCACCTCCCGGCCGCCCGCGGCGCCCGGCGCGTCGAGCAGGGTGACGCCGCGCTCCCAGGTGAGGTGGTTGAGGCCGACGTGGTCGAGCCGGATCAGCTCCGGGGCGACGCCCAGGTGCTTGGCGAACCGCCGCTGGAAGCCGATGGCGACGTTGCAGAGGCCGACGGCCTTGTGGCCGGCCTCGCGCAGGGCCCGGGTGACGATGCCGACCGGGTTGGTGAAGTCGACGATCCAGGCGTCGGGGTTGGTGCGCCGGACCTTCTCGGCGATGTCGAGCACCACCGGGACGGTGCGCAGCGCCTTGGCGAGCCCGCCCGCGCCGGTGGTCTCCTGGCCGACGCAGCCGCACTCCAGCGGCCAGGTCTCGTCCTGGTTGCGGGCCGCCTGCCCGCCGACCCGCAGCTGGAGCAGGACGGCGTCGGCGTCGGCGACGCCCGCCTCGACGTCCGTGGTGGTGGTCACCACGGCGCCGTGGCCCTGCTTGGCGAAGATCCGCCGGGCCAGTCCGCCGATCAGCTCCAGCCGGTCCGCGGCGGGGTCGATCAGGACCAGCTCGCCGATCGGCAGGGTGTCCCGGAGCCGGGCGAAGCCGTCGATCAGCTCCGGGGTGTACGTCGAACCGCCGCCGACGATGGCCAGCTTGAGTGTGGACATCAGCCCTTGACCCCTGTCAGTGTCACGCCTTCGATGAAGGCCTTCTGTGCGAAGAAGAAGAGGACGATCACCGGGGCCATCACCAGCAGGGTGGCGGCCATGGTGAGGTTCCAGTTGGTGTGGTGGGCGCCCTTGAAGGACTCCAGGCCGTAGGAGAGGGTCCAGGCGCCGGGATTGTTGCTGGCGTAGATCTGCGGGCCGAAGAAGTCGTTCCAGCAGTAGAAGAACTGGAACAGGGCGACGGCGGCGATGGCCGGCTTTGCCATCGGCAGCACCACCTTGAGGAGGGTCCGCAGGTCGCCGCAGCCGTCGATCCGGGCCGCCTCGATGTACTCCTTGGGGATCGTCAGCAGGAACTGCCGGAGCAGGAAGATCGAGAAGGCGTCGCCGAAGGCCATCGGGATGATCAGCGGCCAGAGCGAGCCGCTGAGACCGAGCTCCTTCGCCCAGAACAGGTACATCGGGATGATGGTGACCTGCGGCGGCAGCATCATCATCGAGATGACCGCCATCAGTGCCAGGTTGCGGCCCCGGAAGCGGAACTTGGCGAGCGCGTAGGCCACCGGGAGGCTGGAGACGATGGTCAGCACGGTGCCGAGGCCGGCGTACAGCAGGGTGTTGCGCCACCACGTGAGGAAGCCGGGCGTGTCCCAGACCTTGCGGTAGTTGCCCCACTCCCAGGAGGTGGGCCAGTAGTCGGTGGTGAGGGCCTGACTGTCCGTCATGACCGAAGTCAGGAAGGCGAAGACGAACGGCAGCAGGAAGAACAGGGTGGCGGCGACGGCCAGCGAGTGCACGGCCACCCAGTTGAGCAGGGCGCGGCGGCGGGCCGCGCGGGCGGCGGCGGGGGTGCCGCGCCGGGCGGGCCCCTTCGCGGGGGCCTCCGCCGTGAGGGTGGAGCTGAGAGTCATGATCGTGTCCTCACTGGGCCGCTAGTCGTCGCTCGCCATGAAGCCGGACTTGCGGCGGAGCAGGAGCGAGGTGACGGCCATCGAGATGGCGAACAGCACCAGGGCGACGACGCACGCCGCGCCGTAGTTGAAGCGCTGGAAGCCGAGGTTGTAGACCATCTGCGGCAGGGTCCAGGTGGAGCCCTGCGGGTAGCCGGGCTCGAACTGCTGCCCGGAGTTGCCCGCGTTGCCGCCGGCGACCTTCGCGGCGACGATCGCCTGCGTGTAGTACTGCATGGTCTGGATGACGCCGGTGACCACCGCGAACATGATGATCGGCGAGATGTTCGGCAGGGTGACGTACCGGAAGCGCTGGAACGGGCCGGCGCCGTCGAGCTCGGCGGCCTCGTACTGGTCCCTGGGGACGTCCAGCAGGGACGCCATGAAGATGACCATCAGGTCGCCGATGCCCCACAGGGCGAGCATGGTGAGCGCGGGCTTCGACCAGTCCGGGTCGGCGAACCAGCCGGGCTGCGGCAGCCCGATCTCGCCGAGGAAGTGGTTGACCGGGCCGGTGCCGGGGTTGAGCAGGAAGGCGAACGCGACGGTGGCGGCCACCGGCGGTGCCAGGTACGGCAGGTAGAACGCGGTACGGAAGAACCCGGCACCGGTCTTGACCTTGGTGATCAGCATCCCGATCCCGAGGCCGAACGCCACCCGCAGGCTCACCATGATGAAGACCAGCCACACGGTGTTGCGCAGGCCCTTCCAGAAGGCCGGGAGGTCGTTGAAGACGTAGTCCCAGTTCTTCAGGCCGCTGAAGGCGGGCGAGCCGAACCCGTTGTACTTGGTGAACGAGAAGTAGACGGTGGAGATCAGCGGGTACAGGAAGAAGACCGCGAAGCCGATCAGCCAGGGGGAGAGGAAGGCCAGGGTGCGGGCCGCCTCCCGGCGGCGCTTCCGGCGCAGCAGGTGCTGCGTGGAGGGCGCCGCCGGGTCGGTCGGTCCGGTGCCCTTGCGGGTTGCGGACGCGAGTGACATGGGAGCTCCGTGAACCGTTGCGCGCTACTTGGCCTGGGCGATGGCGGCGTCGATCTCCTTGGCGGTGGCCGCGAGACCCGCCGCGAGGTCGGCCTGCTTGCCGGACTCGAAGTCGTAGCCGAGGTTCTGCACCGACACGAGGTAGGCGCCGCCGTTGACGCTGGCCGGGGTGGTGCCGGAGTTCGGGTTCTTCGCGATGTCCAGGAAGGTCTTGAAGTTCGGGTCGCTGATCAGCTTCGGCGAGTCGAGCGCGGCGAAGGTGCTGGGCACGTTGTGGATCGCGTTGGCGAACGAGACCACCGCGTCGGTGTCGGTGGTCAGGAACTTGACGAACTCCCAGGCGGCGGCCTGCTTCTTGCTGGTGCTGGCGATGCCGACGATGGTGCCGGTCTGGTAGCCGCGGCCCCAGGTGGAGGCCTGGTCGTCCGGCACCGGGAACGGCGCGGTCGCCCACTCGAAGTCCGGCTTGTCCGTGGCGAGCGAGGCGGTCCGCCACTCGCCGTCGATGGCCATCGCGACCTGGCCGGTGTGGAACGGGTTCTTGGCGCTGAACTCCTCGCCGAAGGTGGCCCGGTACTTGTCCAGCTTGTCGTAGCCGCCGAGCTTCTCGACCAGGCCCTTCTGCCACTTCATCATCGCGGCGACCTTCGGGTCGGTGGCGATGCTGGACTTGCCGGAGGCGTCGAAGTAGCTCGGGCCGTACTGGCCGAGGAAGTGCTCGGTGGTCGACTCGTAGCCGTGGTACAGCGGCATGAAGCCGAGCTGCTTGTAGCCGTCGCCCTCGGCGACGGTGAGCTTGACGGCGGCCTCGGCGAACTCGCTGAAGGTCTTGGGCGGGCCGGCGATACCGGCATCGGCGAAGGCCTTCTTGTTGTAGTACAGGCCGAAGGCGTCGCCGAGCAGCGGCAGCGAGCACTGGTTGCCCTGGAACTGCGAGTAGTTGAGCATCGCGGCCGGGAAGGTCTTGGCCGCGTCGATGTTGTCCTTCGCCAGGAAGGGCTTGAGGTCGGTGAAGGCCTTGGTCGAACAGAACATGCCGACGTTGTTGGTGGTGAACGAGGAGACCACGTCCGGTGCCTCGTCGCCGCCGGCCCGCAGGGCCTGGTTGACCTTGTCGTCGGCGATGTTGCCGGTCGCCTTGACGTGGATGTTCGGGTGGGCCTTCTCGAAGGCGGCGATGTTGTCGTTGATCGCCTTCACCTCGGATTCCTGGCTCCAGCCGTGCCAGAAGGTGATGGTGACGTCCTTGCCGCTGGCCGAGTCGTCGCTGCCGCCGCCGTCGCTGGAACCGGTGCAGGCGGTGGCCAGCAGGGCCAGGACGGCGCTGCCGGTGACGGCGGCGATCGTACGGCGGCCTCTGCGGGAGGTGGTGGAGTGCACTTCGAGGTCCTCCTGGGGGTGCGCGGGCAGGCGTCATTGCCTCGGGTCCCGCGTTCGGGGGTTGGGGAGAGGTGGGTGCAGGGGTCGAGCGGTGCGGGTGGTGCCTGGTGCGGGAGGTGCGGGTGGTGCTCGGCGGGAGCGTCGGGTCGGTCGGGCGCCGGCGGGTCGGGCGCCGGTGGTCGGTCGGGTGCCGGTGATCGTCGGTCGGGCGCCGTCGGGTCGGGTGCCGGTCGGTCGCCGTGGTGGGGGTGGACGTCTTCTCGGGTGGTGCGGGCGCCGGTGGGTGCGGCGTCGGCGCGTGGGGGCGGTCCTCAGTGGGTGGAGAAGACCGCCTCGCGGGCGGCTGCCAGCGCGCGTTGCAGCGCGCCGAGCAGGACGGGGGAGCCGGGCAGGGCACTGCCGCGGACCTCGGGTCTGGCGATCGAGATCCGGGCCAGCTCCTCCTCGACCAGGGCCCGCAGCCGTTCGCCGCCCGCGGTAGGCACACCGCCGGAGACCACCACCAGCTGGGGGTCGACGACGGCGACGATCACGGCCAGCCCGACGGCCAGCCGGCCGGCCAGCTCGGTGAGGAACGCGTCCCCGGCGCCCGGGGTCTCCAGCGCCTTGGCGAGCGACTCCTCGGCGGTCGGCGCGCCCAGCCCGTGCTCCCGGGCCAGCACCCGGACGGCGGGTGCGCCGACCAGCTCCTGGAACCCGCCGGAGTTGCGGCGGCGCACGTCCCGCACCACCGGTGCGCCGGGAACCGGCATGTAGCCGACCTCCCCCGCGCCGCCGGTGAAGCCGCGGTGCAGGCGGCCGGCGATCACGATCGCCGCGCCGATGCCCTCGCCGGCCCAGAGCAGGACGAAGTCCTCGAACCCGCGTGCCGCGCCGGAGGCCTGTTCGGCGACGGCGGCCAGGTTCACGTCGTTCTCGATCGACACCGGCGCGCCGATCGCCCCGGACAGCTCCTCGACCAGCCGCGGCGTGTGCCAGCCGGGCAGGTGGGAGGCGTACCGGAGCTTTCCGGTGCCGGGGTCGGGCGCCCCGCCGACGCCGATCACCACGGTGTGCAGGCTGCCCTCGGCCAGTCCGGCGGACCGGACCGCCTCGGCGACCGTCCCGGCCACCCGGGGGACGGTCTCGGCGGCCGTCCACCCCTTGGTGGGGACGACGAGCTCGGCGAGCGTGGAACCGGTGATGTCGGCGACGGCGACCCGGACGTGGCTGTTGGTGACGTCCAGTCCGGCGACGTGCCCGGCGGCCGGATTCACCTGGTACAGCTGGGCGTTCGGCCCGGGGCCGCCCGCCGTGGTGCCCACCGGGAGGACCAGGCCGGCCGCCTCCAGGCGGGCCAGCAGCTGGGAGGCGGTGGGCTTGGAGAGTCCGGTCAGCGTGCCGATCTGGGTGCGGGAGAGCGGGCCGTTCTCCAGCAGCAGTTCGAGGGCGGCGCGGTCGTTGATCGCGCGCAGCAGGCTGGGGGTGCCGGCGAGGGGGGCCTTGGCGGTCGTCTTGGTCACGCGGAGATCCTCCTCTTCCTGCTGGTCGGGTCGGCCGACGGGGGCGCACGGGTCGGGCCCGGGCTGTTCCGAGTCGGCCGCGGGGCAGCTCCGGTGCGGGTCCGGGCGGCCGGTGGGCGGGGCCGGGGCGAACTGTTAGGAAACTTTCCAGTCGCTTGAGACAGGACCGTACGGTCCACGTCGGGAGGGTGTCAATGGTCCTTCCAGCGGTGGATGCCGAAGCGTTACCGGGCAGCACGGAGCCCCGCCTCCGACGTGCTCGGGAGACGGGGCCTCGTTCGTTCACGTGCGCCGGCCGGGCGGTCGCCCGCCGCCCGTCAGGGCGCCTTCGCCGCGTCGTCGACCGGCTTCACCGGCGCCGGTATCGGCGCCGTCGCCTGGTAGCGCGGCGAGTTCGGGTCCGCCAGCGCGGACGGCGGAGCCGGGTCGGCGACCGGCGTGCCGGCCGTCGCGGTGGTCAGCACCACCCCGGCGGCGGCCGTCCCGGCGGCCGCACCCGCTCCGGCGGCGGCCGGCGCGACCTCCTCCTTGACCTTGATCCCGGCCTCGTCGAACGCGACCTTCAGGCGCTGCCGCAGGGCCCGCGCCACGCTCAGCGACTTGCCCGGAGCCGTCCGCGCCTCGACCCGCAGCACCACCGAGTCCACCGCCACCGACTCCACACCCAGGATCGAGAACGGCGCCCAGACCAGCTCGTCGAACGGCGCCTCCTTGGCCAGCGTCTCCGCGGTCTCCTGGATCAGCGCCTCGACCCGCAGCAGGTCCTCCTTGTAGCCGACCTGGACGTCCACCGAGGCGGTCGACCAGCCCTGGCTCATGTTGGCGATCCGCTTCACCTCGCCGTTGCGGATGTACCAGATCTCGCCGCCCGCGCCGCGCAGCTTGGTCACCCGCAGGCCGACCTCCAGCACCGTGCCGGTGGCCACCCCGGTGTCGATCTCGTCGCCGACGCCGTACTGGTCCTCCATGATCATGAAGACCCCGGAGAGGAAGTCGGTGACCAGGTTGCGGGCGCCGAAACCGATCGCCACACCGGCCACACCGGCACTGGCCAGCAGCGGAGCCAGGTTCACCCCGAGCGCCGACAGCACCATCAGCGCGGCCGTCCCCAGGATGGTGAACGACGCGACGCTGCGCAGCACCGAGCCGATCGCCTCCGAGCGCTGCTGGCGCCGCTCCGGGTTGACCACCCCGGTGTTGGCCAGCAGCCCGCCGAGCCGCCCGGGCTCGTCCTCGCCCTCGGTCGGCTTGACCATCCGCGCGATCAGCTGGGAGATCAGCTTGCGGACCATCGCCCGCAGCACCAGGGCCAGCACGACGATGAAGACGATCCGCACCCCACCGGCCAGCCACTCCTGCCAGTGCGAGTCGAACCAGCTGGCGGCCTGCCGGGTGGTGTCGGAGACCTCCTGCGCGCTGGTCGGGATCCTGAGGTCGAGCTGCGGCAGTCCCGGGGCCGTGGGACTCGGGGAGGGGTTCGGCGTCGAGGCCGACGGCGTGGCGGACGCGTCGGCGAGGAGGCCGGCGGCACCGGACCTGAACACGAGCGGGACCTTCCTGCAGGGGGCGTGGCACAGCCCGCCGCCGCGGAGGCACACCCGGGAGGCACGCCCCTGGCCTGCGGACCGTCCGTACTACCCTATCCGCCGCCCACCCGGGACCCTGACGCGCCGACCACCCCTGCACCGCTCGCGCACGGCTCTCCCACGCTCCGGCCACCGGCCCCGGGAGGGCGCACGGCGGCCCGTCGGACGCCCCGTCAACGCCCCGGCGCGCTGCCCGCCGCGCCGCCCGCCGCGTCGCCCGCCCCCGCTGCTCCGACCGGCGGAGGCCCGTTCGCGCCCGCTGCTCCGACCGGCCCAGCCGTCCCCCGCCCGGGCGCCGCGGCGCGCCCCGCGGGCACCGGGGTGCAACCCGCCCTTCCCCCGGGCATACCGGGTATGACAGAAGCCACACCCGGAGTTCACATCAGGTCCGTTACACAGGAGTGGTGGCGCCGTACAAAGGCGTAAGGCGACACTGGGGGAGATCACGCACCCGCTGTGTGATCCAACCGCTCGTCCCGGCGCGAGCCACGCGCCGCAGGCGTCCAAGGAGGCATCCGTGCCGCATGTCCTGGTCCTCAACGCGTCCTACGAGCCACTCGGCGTCGTATCGATGCGCCGCGCACTCATCCTCGTCCTCAACCACAAGGCCGTCAGCCTTGAGGACTCGGGTGTCACTCTGCACAGCGCCACCAGCGCCCTTCCGGCGCCGTCCGTCGTCCGCCTGACCCGCTTCGTCCGGGTCCCGTTCTGCGGGCCCGTCCCGCTCACCCGCCGGGCGCTGTTCGCCCGCGACCACGGCCGTTGCGTCTACTGCGGGGCCGCCGCCACCAGCGTCGACCACGTCATCCCGCGCAGCCGGGGAGGCCAGCACCGGTGGGACAACGTGGTGGCCGCCTGCCGCCGCTGCAACCACACCAAGGCCGACCGCCACCTCACCGAACTCGGCTGGCGGATGAAACGCCCGCCGGCCCCGCCGTCCGGCCTGGCCTGGCGGATCATCGGCACCGGGATCAAGGACCCGCGTTGGCGGCCCTACCTGGAACCGTACGGCGGCGGCGACCAGCTGCGCGCCCCGCAGTGGGGCGAGTACGAACACCACGACCATACCGAGGCCACCCATCCGGTGCCGCTCGGCAGGGCGCACGCCGCCCACTCGGCCCCCGTCCGCCGCGGTGAGCAGCCCGAACCGCTCTCCGCCTGACCACTGCTCCACAAGGGCTTGCCCGTCATATTTCCCGGTACGCCTCATGGGCCGCCGCGCACCCCGCAACCGGGGAGCACGGCGGCCCGCCGGCTGTGCGCCCGCCTGCGCCCGCCCGGGCCGGGCCGTCAGGACCAGGCCGTCAGGGCCCGCGCCGCCGCCCGGTGCCGGTGCACGGGGCGGCCGGACCCGCAGGCCGGACCCGCTCACCGGATCCGCCCGCCGGAGCCGCCCGCCGCCCGTGCGGCCGTCCGTGCAGCCGTGCGGCGCGTCGTCCGAGGTGTCCTCAGCCCGGGCCCCGCTCCCGTCCCGCCGTTACGGCTTCGGCGGCGTGCCCGTCGGGGCGCCGGCCGAACCGGACGGGGTCGGCACCGGCCCGGTGGGCGTGGCCGACGGCGTCGGCGTCGCCGGAGGCGTGGTCGCCGTACCGCCGGTCTGGCCGCCGGTCTGCCCGCCGGTCTGGCCGCCCGCCTGCTGCCCGCCGCCCTGCTGTCCGCCGCCCTGCTGGCCGCCCGTCGAACCGCCGGTCTGCCCGGCCGGAGGCGTCACCGGCGGCGTGACGGGAGGCGTCACCGGCGGGGTGGCCCCCGAGGCCCCGGCGACGGCGTACAGCTCGACGCCCCAGAGCGAGTAGCCGTACTTGGTGGCCCGGGCCACCCCCTGCACCCGCAGGAACTTGGCCCCCGGCGCGTCGAACCGCACCGTCTCGTTGCCGCCCCTGCCGTCCTCCACGGTCGCCACGGTGGTCCAGGAGCGGCCGTCCGCCGAGGCCTGGATCTTGTACGCGGCGGCGTACGCGGCCTGCCAGTGCAGCACCGCGGAGCCCAGGTGGGTGGCCTTCGGCAGCTCCAGCTGCACCCAGGCGTCGTCGCTGGCCTTCGAGGACCACCGGCTCTTCGGGTCGTCGTCGGCGACCGCCGAGGCGGGGAAGTTCGACGTCTCGTCGCCCGAGGAGGTGGCCTCGGCGGTGATCGCCAGGTCCGGTCCGCCGGTCGGCGGCACCACGTGCACCTGGAGCACCTGCCGCACGCTGGTCGTCCCGGTCACGAACACCACCGGCACCTGGTACGTGCCCGACGGCGTGTCCGGCGCGGCCGTGACCAGCAGCGGGACGCCCACCTTGCCGCCGCGCGGCACGGTCACGCCGGTCGCGGGCGCCACGGTCAGCCCCTTGGCGACGGCCGGCACCTCGGTCCGCAGCTCGCCGGTCACGCCCTCCGGCCGGCCCGCCTCGACGGTGGCCCGGGCCTGGACGGGCGCGCTCTCCCCGATGACCGCGTCGACCGCCGCGTCGGCCAGGCTGAGCCGGGCCGCCGGGGCGTCCGCGTACCAGGGGATCACCTGGTTGACCACCGGAGGCTCCCCGCCCGGCTTCCAGGCCAGCCGGAACGCGTCGGCGGGCTGTCCGCCGGCCGAGAGCTCGTTCCAGCCCGGCTGTATGGTGCCGATCTCCGCCCAGGTGCCGTCCGCGTGCCGCACCGAGACGGTGGCGGAGGCCCGTACGGCCGGGTCGGTGAGGATGGTCAGCCGGTCCAGCGGCCGGGCCGCGCCCAGCTCGACGGTGAGCGGCTCGTCCTGGGCGGTCGGCGCGGTGGCCGCCCGGTAGGCGGTGTCCGGGTTGCCGTCCAGCACGGCGGCGGCCGAGGAGCCGGGCAGCGCGGCCGGGCCGCCGGAGACGCTGGCCGGGGCCTCGTCCGGCGCGGTGACCGAGAACTCGCGCACCGCCACCGCGGTCTTCTGCGCGGCGGTGGCCCGCAGCCGGACCGCCCGGACGACGGTCCCGGCGGGCAGCTGCGCGGAGACGGACTTCTGGTTCTTCACCTGGGCCAGCTTCTTCCAGCCGCCCTCGCCGGTCGAGTACTCCAGCACGCCGTCGCGGATGTAGTCGTCGAGCGCGTTCTGGCCGTCCGGACCGTTCCCCCAGGACCCCATCAGCACGGTGACGCTGCCGACCGGGCGGCCGCCGCCGAGGTCCAGGCCGACCGAGTCGCCGGGCTGCGGCGGCGCCGAGCTCCAGTAGAAGGTGTCGGCGACGCCGTCGGTCATCAGCGCGGGCAGGTGGTCGTGCGCGGTGCCCAGGGTCGTGGTCGGGGTGACGCCGCCGTCGAGCACGCCGGCCCAGGTGTCGGCGGCCTGCAGCGCGCGCTCCAGGAACGGGCCGAGCACGCCCGCGCCGACCGTCGCCGGGCTCTGGCCGAGCTGCTCGCGGAGCTTGTTCACCTCGACGCGGGCCTTCCAGGCGGCCCCGCCGTCGCCGCCGCGCTGGGCCAGCAGCATGTCCAGGGCGGCCTGGCCGGCCAGGCCGTAGTCGCGCAGCGGCGCCAGCCAGGAGGCGGCCTCGGCGGCCAGCTGGGCGGTGGACGGGGTGGTGGCGAGGGTCTGCTGGGCGCCGGCCATCGCGGCGAAGGCGTCCCGCAGCGGGGCGGCCGCCTCTATCAGCTTGGCGAGGTCGGGCGCCGCGCCCGAGGTCGGTTCGGCGCTGGCCCAGAACCGCTCCAGCAGCGGGACCAGGTAACCGGACTCCTGCTTGGCGAGCGGCGACGAGACGCTGTTGCCGGCCAGCGCGGTGACGGCGGCCAGCGCCGCGCCGGCGGGCGTCGAGGCCGCACCGCTCGGACCGGCCAGCGAACGCAGCGCGGCCTGCCAGGAGTCCTCCGCCTTGTACCCGACCGGGTTCCAGGCGAAGTCGCCGGCGGTGGACAGCGCGATCCGGGAGGCCACCGGCTGCTGCATCGCACCGGTCAGCATCACGGCCGAGCGGGTCGCCACCTCGGCGTCGCGCCCGGTGTAGGCGCCGAGGAAGAGCCGGTCCGGGGTGGCGTCGTTGACCGGGTAGTTGTCCATCGTGACCAGCGGGTGTCCGTACAGGCCCGCGGTGTCGGCGGTCTGGAGGCCCGTGATCCGCTCCGGGATCACCCCGACCCCGCTCCAGGCGACCTGCACACCGGACGGCAGCGCCGCCGCCAGCGCGCTCCGGTACGGGGTCGCGCCCTGCTGGTGGTACTCGGTGGGCACCACCGAGAGCGCCGCCAGGCCGGGGTTGCGGGCGATCAGCCGCTCCTGCACCCGGCCGACCAGCTCGGCCTGCGCCTTGGCGGCGGCGGCCGGGCCGGTGCCGTACTTGGCGCGGTCGTCGGAGCAGTGCCACTCGTCGTAGGAGACGTCCAGGAACTGCAACTGGAACGCGCCGAACCCGAGCTTCCGCAGCCCGTCCAGCTTGGCCACCAGCGCGTCCGCGTCCTTCGCGGAGCTGTAGCAGAACGACTGGCCGGGGTCGACGGCGTACCCGAGCGTCACGTGGTTGCGCCCGGCCCGGGCGGCCAGCGCCCGCAGGTCGTCCGCCTTCGCCTGCGGGTAGGCGTCCCGCCAGCGGGAGAGCCGGTACGCGTCGTCGCCCGGCGCGTAGAGGTAGAAGTTCTGCTTGGCCCGGCCGAGGAAGTCCAGCTGGTCCAGCCGCTGCTGCTGGGTCCACGGGGTGCCGTAGAACGCCTCGGCGGTGCCGCGCACCGGCGCGCCGGACGGCCAGTCCCGCAGCGTGATGCCGGGCAGGCCGAGGCCGGCCGCGCCCGGCGCCTGCCCCTGCCCGGCCGGTACGACGGCCAGCAGCTGGCGCAGCGACTGCGCCGCGTAGAAGGTGCCCGCCGCGTCGGTGCCGGCCAGCACGACCGCACCGTACGTCCCGCCGCCCTGCACCGGCAGCTGACCGGCCGACAGCACGTACCCGCCGGCCGGCATCCCGGCCGTGCTCGGGGCCGTGCCGTCCGTGCGGCCGGCCGCCGCGGCCAGCTCCCGCAGCACCCGGTCGGTGTCGCCGCCCGCGCCCTCGGCGGGGCCGCCGATGTACACCACCAGCCCGCCGGCTACCGGCGTGCCGGGCTCCGGCTGCGGGGTCACCGCGGTCGCGCCGGCCACCGCCAGCACCTCGCGCACCGCGTCCACCGCGCCGTGGTCGGCCTTCGGCGCGACCACCAGCGTGACGGTGTCCGGTACCGCGACCGGCTTGCCGGCCACCGCCTGCTCCTGCGGACGCGGGAACACCTGAGGGTTGCTCACACTGCCCAGCGGGGTCTGCGCGGCACTGCTCGCGGTGCTCACCACGTCCGGCCCCGGCGAGTACGCGTACGCGGCCGGACCGCTCACCAGCAGCCCGCCGACCACGGCCGCCGCCGACAGGGTCGCCGCCACCTGCAGCGTCCGGCGGCTCGGGGCCCCCGGCCGCGCGGCCAGCGCGCGCTCGGCCCGCACCGACTGCAGCAGCGGCGCCGTCCCCTTGAGATCCGCGATCAGCCGGTCCGCCGTCCTCGGCGCCAGCTGCCGGCAGGTCCGTGCCGTCGCCCGGCGAGCCGCGAGGGCCGCCGGGTGCTGCAGCACGTCACGCAGTGCCGGACTCTGCTCCAGCTGCTGACGCAGCCGCCGCCCGGCTACCTCGGACACTCGGGCTTGCACAGGAGCCTCCTCGCCAGGCTGGAACCACATCGCGCCAAAGCCCACCAGGTACCCCTCCCGGTGTCAACGTCGCCGACGGGTATGACGACTTTGTCCGATTTACCCCGGACTTCAACGCTTCGCCCCCGCACCGAAACGGTCCGCATGCGCCGCATTCGGTGGAAATATGTCGACCGGTCTACATAGTACTCCCGCGCCCGTCCTCACCTCGCGCAGGAAGTCGGCCAGGCCGACTTCCTGCGCATCGTCAGTTCCCCTGCGAAGTGCCGCCCCTGGCGCAGCGTCCGAATATGTCGACCGGTCTACAGATAGCCCTGCCCCCCGCCGCCCCACCGGCCCCCAGCCGTCCGTGAGCCGTCCGTGAGCCGTCCGCTGGCGGTCCGTCGGCCGTCCGTCGGCCGTCCGTCGGCCGTCCGTCGGCCGTCCGCCGACGGTCCGTCGGCGCGCCGAGGAGCGCGCCCTCAGCGCAGGAAGTCGGCCTGTCCGACTTCTCGCGCCCGAGCGCCGGGGCCGGTTTCACAGAATATGCCGATCGGTCTACATAGTCGGCCGGAGCCTGCCCCGCGCACAGGAAGTCGACAGAGCCGACTTCCTGTGCGCGCCCCCGAGCGGTCCGGTGCTCCTCAGCCACCCCCGGGCGCGTGTGTCGCGCAGGGTCGCCGGGGTGTCACGCGGGTAGGACTGTGGCTGTCCTGACTGGGCGTTGCCGAGACATCGCAGGAGCCGCGAGTGGCCGCTTATCTCGACCGTGACGGAGCCGACGGCCTGGAGGTGCCGGCGCAGGATGCGCCGCCGCCCCCGCCGGAGCTGGTGGCGCTGGCGCAGGCGTACGGGGTGGACGCCCGGTACGGGCCCGGAGGAGTGCCGGCGGGCGCGCGGACGCTGGTCGCGGTGCTCGCCGCGCTCGGCGTGGACGCCGCCACGCCCGACGCCGCCCGGGCCGCGCTGGAGCACCACCGCGCCGAGCAGCGCACCCGGCTGCTGCCCCCGACCATCGTGGTCCGGGCCGGCCGGCGGACCGCGCTCGACGTGCCCGCCGACACCCGGCTGACCGTCGAGCTGGAGGACGGCGGCCGCTGGGACCTGCCGCGCGGCCACGCCCACTGGCTGCCCGCGGACCTGCCGCTCGGCCGTCACATCCTCCGGGCCGAGACACCGGCACGGAGCGGAATCCCGGCACGGACCGGAGCCCCGGCACGGACCGGAGCTCCAGCACCGGGCGTCCACCCCGAAGCACCCTCCCACCCCGGCACACCCGCAGCGACCGGCACGCCCTCCCATCCCGCCGCGCCCGCACGGACCGGCACCGCGCATCTGATCGTCGCCCCCGAACGGCTCCCCGCCCTGCCCGGTCGCAGCTGGGGCTTCCTCGCCCAGCTGTACTCCGTGCTCTCCGACCGCTCCTGGGGCATGGGCGACCTCGCGGACCTCGCCGACCTCGCCCAGTGGGCCGGCGCCGACCTGGGCGCGGGCTTCCTCCAGATCAACCCGCTGCACGCGGCCCTCCCCGCCGTCCCGTCCGACCCCTCGCCGTACCGCCCGTCGTCCCGCCGCTTCGCCGACCCGGTCCACCTGCGGGTCGAGGCGGTGCCCGAGTACGCCTACCTGACCGGAGAGCACCGCGCCGAGGCCGACGAGCTGGGCCTGCGCGCCACCCGCCTGCGCGCCGAGGTGCTGCAGCACGACGGCCTGATCGACCGTGACGAGGTCTGGGCGCTCAAGCGCCGCGCCCTGGAGCTGCTCCACGAGCGGTTCGAGCGGTACGCGGCGGAGCGCGGCGCGGTCCGCCGGGCGGCCTTCGAGGCGTTCCGGGCCCGCGAGGGCGCGTGGCTGGAGCGGTACGCGGTCTGGAACGCCCTGGCCGAGAAGCACGGCCCCGACTGGCACTCCTGGCCGAAGGGCCTGCGCCACCCGGACTCCCCGCACGTCGTCCGCGAGGCCGCCGAGTCCGCCGACCGGGTCGGCTTCCACCGCTGGCTGGCCTGGCAGGTCGACCAGCAGCTCGCGCACGCCCAGCAGGCGGCCCGCACCGCCGGCATGCCGGTGGGTCTGGTGCACGACCTCGCGGTCGGTGTCCACCCGGACGGCGCCGACGCCTGGGCGCTGCAGGACGTCCTCGCCACCGGCATCTCGGTCGGCGCGCCCCCGGACGCCTTCAACGCCCACGGCCAGGACTGGGGCCTGCCGCCGTGGCGCCCGGACGCGTTGGCGGAGGCCGGCTACGCGCCGTTCGCGGAGCTGCTCCGCTCGGCCGCCCGGCACGCCGGGGCGATCCGGATCGACCACGTGATGGGCCTGTTCCGGCTCTGGTGGGTGCCGTCCGGGCACTCGCCGACCGAGGGCGCGTACGTGCGCTACGACGCCGAGGCGATGCTCGGGGTGCTGGCGCTGGAGGCGCACCGGGCCGGCACGGCGGTGGTCGGCGAGGACCTGGGCACGGTGGAGCCCGGTGTGCGCGAGGAGCTGGCGGCGCGCGGTGTGCTGGGGACGTCGGTGCTGTGGTTCGAGCGGGACTGGCAGGCGAAGGGCGAGATCCTGCCGCCCGGGCGCTGGCGTCCGGGCAGCCTGGCGACGCTGACCACGCACGACCTGCCGTCGACGGCCGCCCGGCTCTCGGGCGAGCACGTGGAGCTGCGGCACCGGCTCGGGCTGCTGGCCAGGCCGCTCGGGGAGGAGCAGGCGGAGGCGGCGGCCGAGCTGGCCGACTGGCGCGCCGAGCTGGCCCGGCTGGGGCTGCTGGAGGAGGGCGAGGCGTTGTCGGCGGCCGCGCTGTACCGGTTCCTGGCGGACACCCCGGCGGAGCTGGTGGGGGTCTGGCTGCCGGACGTGGTGGGCGACCCGCGTCCGCAGAACCTGCCGGGCACCTGGGACCAGTACCCGAACTGGCGGCTCCCGGTCGCGGACGGGTCCGGCGCCCCGGTCACCCTGGACGCGCTGGCCGCCGCCCCGGCCGCGGGTGCCCTGGCCGACCTGCTGCGGACCGTCGGGCACCGGGCCGGGCCGCGGCCCGAAAGGCCGACCCCGCCGAGCGGTCCCGCGTAAGTGGCGGGTAAGTTGGCATCGTGGACAAGAGGAACGCTTTGCGAGCCGGCGCGGTCACCGCAACGGTCACGCTGATGATGCTGCTGTCGTCGCCCGCCATGGCCCTCACCAGGGACGACGGCGACGACCCGGGTAGCGGCCTGAGCGTCGCCCAGACCATCGGTCTGTTCGTGGTGATCCCGATCGCGTCCTTCGTGATCATCGCCGCCCTGGCCGCGCTGCCGTACGGCGGCGGCAAGGAGAAGAAGTAGCCGAGGGCCCTCCGCCCACGGAGCCCAGCACAGACCCCGAGGGGGCGCCGGACCACGTCCGACGCCCCCTCGGGCGTTCCCGGGCCGGGCGGACACGCACCCGTCGGCCCCGCCCGGTCCACCCTCGCTCGAACCGCCGGAACGGCTCGAACCGGACCGCCGGAGCCACCCGCGCACCCCGCGCACCCCGCCCCTGCCCCCGCCCCCTACCCCCGGATCACACCGGGAGCAGGGGGCGAGGAGCGGGCAGCAGGACGGCGGGTCCGCGGCGCCGGGACGTCAGCCCCGCGCCCCCGCCGCCCGGTCGGCGGCCTGCGCCTTCAGCGCCCGCTCCACCCCGGCCCGCGCCTCGACGACCTGCCGCCGCAGCGACGGCGCCGGCTCGGCCGACGCCAGCCAGGCGTCGGTGGCGTCCAGCGTCGCCTGCTCGACCAGCAGACCCGGGTACAGGCCCCCGATGATCTGCTGCGAGATCTCGTGGCTGCGGTCCTCCCAGACGCCCTTGACCGCGGCGAAGTACTTCGCCACGTACGGCGCCAGCAGCTCCCGCTGGTCGGGCTGCTGGAAGCCGCCGATCACGGCCGCCTGCACGTAGTTGGTGAGCGTGTCCGACTCCACCACGGAGGCCCAGGCCTCGGCCTTGGCCTCGGCGGTCGGCCGGGCGGCCCGGCAGCTGGCGGCGTGCTCCTGGCCGGCCGCGGTGTTGTCGCGGGCGAGTTCGGCCTCGATCGCGGCCTCGTCGGCGCGGCCGGTGGCGGCGAGCCGGCCCAGCAGGGTCCAGCGCAGCTCGGTGTCGACGGCCAGGCCGGCGATCTCGGCGGTGCCGTCCAGCAGTCCGGCGATCAGGCCGAGCTGACCGTCGGTCCGGGCGACGGAGGCCAGCACGCGGGCCCAGGCCAGCTGGTGGTCGCTGCCGGCCTCGGCGGTGCGCAGCCGCTCCTCGGCGGCCTCGGCCCAGCGGGCCAGGCCCTGCTCGCGCCAGGCCGGGTCGGCGTAGGCGTCGAGGGCGGCCCTGACCTGGCGCTGCACGGACTGGACGACCCCGATGTCGGTCTCCTGCTGGAGGCCGGAGAGGGCGAGCGTCAGGTAGTCGCGGGCGGCCAGTTCGCCGTCGCGGGTCATGTCCCAGGCGGAGGCCCAGCACAGGGCGCGCGGCAGCGAGTCGGGGAACCCGCCGAGGTGCTCGGTGACGACGGCCAGCGAGTCCTCGTCGAGCCGGACCTTCGCGTACGAGAGGTCGTCGTCGTTGAGCAGGATGACGGCCGGGCGGTGCCGGCCGGTGAGCTCGGGCACCTCGGTGCGCGGGCCGTCGACGTCGAGCTCGATCCGGTCGGTGCGGACGAGCGCGCCGTCGTTCAGCTCGTAGAGGCCGATGGCGATCCGGTGCGGGCGGAGCACGGCCTCGCCCTTGGCGCCGGCGGGCAGCGCGGGGGCCTCCTGGAGGACGGCGAAGGACTCGATCTCGCCGTCGGTGTTGATCGTGAGGGCGGGGCGCAGCACGTTGATGCCGGCGGTCTCCAGCCAGGCGGTGGACCAGGCCTTGAGGTCGCGGCCGCTGGCCTCCTCCAGGGCGCCGAGCAGGTCGCCGAGCCGGGTGTTGCCCCAGGCGTGCCGCTTGAAGTAGGCGCGCACGCCCTCGAAGAAGGCGTCCTGGCCGACGTAGGCCACCAGCTGCTTGAGCACCGAGGCGCCCTTGGCGTAGGTGATGCCGTCGAAGTTGACCTGGACGTCCTCCAGGTCGTTGATCTCGGCCATGATCGGGTGGGTGGACGGCAGCTGGTCCTGCCGGTACGCCCAGGTCTTCATCTGGTTGGCGAAGGTGGTCCAGGAGTTGGGCCACTTCGAGCCGGGGGCCTCGGCCTGGCAGACGGCCTCGGCGAAGGTGGCGAACGACTCGTTCAGCCAGAGGTCGTTCCACCACTCCATGGTGACGAGGTCGCCGAACCACATGTGGGCGAGCTCGTGCAGGATCGTGGCGGCCCGCGCCTCGTACGCGGCGTCGGTCACCTTGGACCGGAACACGTACTGGTCGCGCAGGGTGACGGCGCCGGCGTTCTCCATCGCGCCGGCGTTGAACTCCGGGACGAACAGCTGGTCGTACTTGGCGAAGGGGTAGGGGAAGTCGAACTTCTCCTGGAAGTAGTCGAAGCCCTGCTTGGTGACCTCGAAGATCGCCTCGGCGTCCAGGAACTCGCGCAGCGAGGGGCGGCAGTAGATGCCCAGCGGCACCTTCTGGTCGCCGTTCTCGTACGCGTCGAAGACGCCGACGTACGGGCCGGCGACGAGCGCGGTGATGTAGGAGGAGATCCGGCCGGTCGGCTCGAACCGCCAGACCTGGGTGTCGCCCTCGCCCTCGGGCTCGGGGGTGGGGGAGTTGGAGACCACGACCCAGCCGGTGGGCGCGGTCACGGTGAAGGTGAACGCGGCCTTGAGGTCGGGCTGTTCGAAGGAGGCGAAGACCCGGCGGGCGTCCGGCACCTCGAACTGGGTGTACAGGTAGGTCTCGCCGTCGACGGGGTCGACGAACCGGTGCAGGCCCTCACCGGTGTTGGTGTAGGCGCAGTCGGCGACGATCCGCAGCTCGTTCTCGGCGGCGAGGCCGGGCAGCGTGATCCGGCTGTCGGCGAAGTTGGCGTTGTCGAGCCGCTCGCCGTTGAGGACGATCTCCTCCACGCGCGGGGCCACGAGGTCGATGAAGGTGGCCGCGCCG
Organism: Kitasatospora sp. NPDC042419; assembly: GCF_056437345.1. NCBI lineage: Bacteria > Bacillati > Actinomycetota > Actinomycetes > Kitasatosporales > Streptomycetaceae > Kitasatospora > Kitasatospora sp. NPDC042419. The sequence continues at coordinate 114,641 of NZ_JBWKAW010000022.1, read as the reverse complement.
GGCGTGGTGGCGGTGAACCGGACCACGGTGGTGGACCGGAACGTGCCCCCCTCTCGGGCAGAGCTCAGGTCGAGCTCGATGTCGTACGCGTCCACGTGCAGGAGGTCGGCCCGGGTGCGGGCCTCCTCGCGGGTCAGGTTGGTGCCGGGCACTCGCAGGACTCCTTCGTCGGGCTGATGCCTGGCATCCTGCCATGCCCGACTTACGGGCTCGGAGGAATATGCCCGGGGGCGGCCGGGACGGCGGCCGGGGCAGGGCGCGGGCAAGCCGGGACGCGGGCCGGAGCAGGGCCGGGGCGGAGCCGGAGCGGGTACGACGAGGGCGGGGCGGGGGTGGTCCGTGGACCACCCCCGCCCCGCCCGTCCCGCCGGACGGGACGGTGTCACCACCGTCCGGCCCGGCACGGAACCGGTGTCACCACCGGTCCGGCGTCACTTCTTGACGTACTTGGCCACCGGGGCGTCGGAGCTGTTGCGCCCGAAGCCGTACAGCGAGCCGTCGGACTGCATCACGAACTCGGTGAGGCTGAGGCTGATGTTCAGGTCGACGTTCTTGCTCTCGATGATGGTGCCGAGCTCGGTCACCGCGCCGTCGGTGGGCGAGAGCGACACCAGCTTGGCGTCCTTGCCGTAGCCCATGTCCAGGATGGCCCGGACCTTGCCCTCCTTGTCCGTGCCGGAGACCAGTCGCAGCCCGTCCTTGGCGTCGCCGGTGGTGGACCAGAGCCGCTTGCCGGTGTTCAGGTCGTACGCGTTGATCGCCGGCTTGGTCGGGTTGGTCTGGACGTACAGGGTGGTGCCGTTGACGACGTTCAGGCTGAACGCGTCGGACTGGCCGCTGAGCCGCAGGCTGTCGTAGCCGGGCTCCTTGACCGACATCGGGTTGGCCGCCTTGTTGGTCTTGTCGAACGGCAGGATGTAGTCGCCGTTCGGACCGTTGGTGACCAGCACCACCAGCGGCTGGTCCGAGAGGACCTTGTCGACCCGCTCGATGGTGCCGCTGAGCGGGAGCGCCGCGGGCGAGGTGACCTTGCCGCTGTCCGTCTCGACGACCACCAGCTGCGACTTGACGGTGGCGTTGAGGCCGTAGCAGCGGTCGGTGACCACGATCTGGGCGCCGGCGGCGGTGCCGTAGACGCTGCAGTCCTTGTCGCGCGGCTGGAACGCCCAGACGGCGGAGCCGTCGGTGATGTTGATCGCGCCGGCCATGTTGGCGCCGATGCCGACGACCTTGTCGGTGACGGTCAGCGACGGGGAGGACATCCGCTGCTGGCCGACCTTGACGGTCCAGAGGAGCTTGCCGGCGGCGACGTCGACCGCGGCGATGGTGGAGCAGTCGCTGTCACCGGTGTTCAGCGAGATCGCGGCGATGTGCTTGGAGTTGGTGCTGTACGAGGCTGTGCAGAACTCCTTGGTGCCGGCCGGCACCGGGATGTTCCAGCTCTCCTTGCCGTCGGCCGTGTTGATGCCCCGGATGCTGGTGGTGTCGACGCGCACCGCGGTCTTCTCGGCACCCCAGATGGCGAGCAGTCGCGAGCCGCTGGCCGCGTTGGCCGGCTTCTCGGCGGCCCAGGCAAGGTTGTACGCGCCGGCCTTGCCGCCACCGCCGCCGGTGGTCGGGCCGCCGGTGGTGCCGGTGGTGGCGCCGGTGGTGGGGGAGGTGGTCGTCCCGCCGGTGGCGCCGCCGGTCACCTCGCCGCTGGTGCCGCCGGTCGCGGCCGGCGGGTCGTCCTTCTTCTTGTTGTCGGTGACCAGCACGATCAGCGCGGCGACGATGGCGATCGCCAGCACGCCGCCGATGATGCCGCCCCAGATCATCACCGGGTTGCGCTGCTTCGGCGGGGTCGGCGCCGGAGCGCCGGGGAAGCCGTAGCCGCCCTGCTGCGGGTAGCCGTACCCGGCGCCGCCGCCGTCGGCGGGCGGCGGGGCCGCGTAGCCGTAGGGCTGCCCGGCGTTCGGGGCGGCCCCGAACGCCTGCTGGGCCGGGTCGTACGGGCCGACCGGGGCGCCCGGCGGCGGACCCTGCGGGGGGCCCTGCGCGGGGAAGGCGGGAGCGGTGGGCGCGTAGGCGTAGCCCTGGCCCGCGGCCGGCTGGCCCGGGGGCTGGGCCGGCGGCATGCCCGGTGCCGGGGGTGCGCCGGCCGGTGCGGGCGGCGCGGCCTGCCCGGGCACCGCCGACCCGCCGAGCTGTGTCTGCTGGTCCGCCACGGCCGCCGGGTCCGCGCCGCCGGGCTTGCGCCCGAGCGAGACGCCCCGGTTGTCCTGACCGCCGCCGGGCGTGTCGCCTGCCCCCGGCGTAGGGTGATCCCCTGCCATCTGATGCCCCGTCATGTCTGGAAGCGCCCCCCGGCCGGTTCACGTCGCGGCCGGTGGGACGGGTGAGATTGGGCACCATCGTACGGGGGGACGGTTTTCGGACGGTCCCTGGCGCCCGCAACCCCGTGCACCGCCGTCCTGACCTGGGGTCGGACCGGTCGGGGGGCCGCCCGCGGGGCCCGCTCCGCAGGTGTCCGGGCGTCACCTTCCCGCACTCTCCCCGGCCTCCCCCCGGTCTCTCCCCGGCCTCTTCCCAGGCTCTCCCCGGTCTCTCTCCGGAGTCCTCACCTGTCCCGGGTCCGCCCCCGACCCCGGCGCCGCTCCTCCTCCTTCACCGGTGACCGCTCCGTCCCCTCCTCGCAGGGCCTAGGCTTCAGGACTTGAAAAGGGACGCCCGGCGGAGGGGTCCCCGCGCCCTTGGGAGGGTGGATCATGTCGTCGGACACACCGGGCTCGCAGTCCTCACTGCACCGCGCCAACCTGGAGCGGGTGCTCCGCGCGGTGCGGATGGCCGGCTCGCTGACCCAGGCCGAGATCGCCCGTGGCACCGGACTCTCGGCGGCCACCGTGTCCAACATCGTCCGGGAACTGAAGGAGAGCGGCACCGTCGTGGTGGCCGACACCTCCTCGGGCGGACGGCGCGCCCGCAGCGTCTCGCTCAGCGGCGACGCGGGCATCGTGGTGGGGATCGATTTCGGCCACACTCACCTGAGGGTCGCGGTCGGCAACCTCGCCCACCGGGTGCTCGCCGAGGAGAGCGCCCCGATCGACGTCGACGTCTCCGCCGCGCAGGGCTTCGACCACGCCGAGGCCCTGGTCGAGCGGCTCCTCGCGCAGGCCGGCTTCCGCCCGGAGAAGGTGATCGGCGTGGGCCTCGGCGTCCCCGGCCCGATCGACGTGGAGACCGGCGCGCTGGGCTCGACCGCGATCCTGCCCGGCTGGACCGGGATCGCCCCGGGCCGCGAGCTGGCCCAGCGGCTCGGCATGCCGGTGCACGTCGACAACGACGCCAACCTCGGCGCGCTCGGCGAGCTGGTCTGGGGCGCCGGCCGCGGTCTGAGCGACCTCGCCTACATCAAGGTGGCCAGCGGTGTCGGCGCCGGCCTGGTGGTGAACGGGCAGATCTACCGCGGCCCGGGCGGCACCGCCGGAGAGATCGGCCACATCACCCTGGACGAGGCCGGCCCGGTCTGCCGCTGCGGCAACCGGGGCTGTCTGGAGACCTTCGTCGGCTCGCGCTACCTGCTCAACCTGCTCACCCCGACCCTCGGCCCGGAGCTCTCGCTGCCCCGGGTGGTCGAGCTGGCCCACCAGGGCGACCTCGGCTGCCGCCGGGTGATCGCCGACGCGGGCCGGCAGATCGGCACCGGTGTGGCGACCCTCTGCAACCTGCTCAACCCCCGCCGGGTGATCCTCGGCGGCGACCTCGCCGAGGCCGGCGAGCTGGTGCTGGCCCCGATCCGGGACTCGGTGGCCCGTTACGCCATCCCCAGCGCCGCCCGCCAGCTCTCGGTCGTCCCCGGCACGCTGGGCGGCCGGGCCGAGGTGCTGGGCGCGCTCGCGCTGGTCATGAGCGAGATGGGCGACTCCGGCGCGCTCGGCCGCCCGACCCAGGCCGCCACCGCCCGCCCCTGAGCCCTCCGGCCCGGGCCGGGCGGCCACGGCGCGCCGCGGACCTCTCCGGGCGTGCCGACACGCCGGTTTCCACAGTTCACCCGAAAGAGTGACCGTCGAGGTGACTGGCGTGTACCGGCCGGTGGCACCGGACGCCCCGCCCGGTGTCCGGTAGCCGGACATTAGACTCGACCGGTCGGCACCGACCGCGAAGGGGCGGGGAGTGCTGCCGCACCGGGCAGCGACGCCCGTCGGACCCCCGCGGTCCGCGAACACTGAACGAGGAGGAACGGGTGGCCCTGCTGACCCGCATTCGGGGACCGCGCGATCTCGACCGGCTCACGCCCGGACAGCTGGCCACCCTGGCCCAGGAGATCCGGACCTTCCTGGTGACGGAGGTCTCCAAGACGGGCGGCCACCTCGGCCCCAACCTCGGCGTGGTGGAGCTGACCATCGCGCTGCACCGGATCTTCGACTCGCCGCGCGACCGCATCCTCTTCGACACCGGCCACCAGAGCTACGTCCACAAGCTGCTCACCGGCCGCCAGGACTTCTCGCAGCTGCGGACCAAGGGCGGCCTCTCCGGCTACCCGTCCCGCGCCGAGTCCGAGCACGACGTGATCGAGAACTCGCACGCCTCCACCGTGCTCTCCTACGCGGACGGCCTGGCCAAGGCCAACGAGCTGCTCGGCAAGCACGACCCGGTGGTGGCCGTGATCGGTGACGGCGCGCTCACCGGCGGCATGGCCTGGGAGGCGCTCAACAACATCGCCGACGCCAAGGACCGCCCGGTCGTCATCGTCGTCAACGACAACGAGCGCTCCTACTCGCCGACCATCGGCGGCCTGGCCAACCACCTCGCCACGCTGCGCACCACGCAGGGCTACGAGCGGTTCCTCTCCTGGGGCAAGGACGCGCTGCAGCGCACCCCCGTGGTTGGCCAGCAGCTCTTCGAGACCCTGCACGGCGCCAAGAAGGGCCTGAAGGACTTCATCGCCCCGCAGGGCATGTTCGAGGACCTCGGCCTCAAGTACATCGGCCCGATCGACGGCCACGACCTCACCGCCCTGGAGTCCGCCCTCACCAAGGCGCGCGGCTTCGGCGGCCCGGTGATCGTGCACTGCCTGACCGAGAAGGGCCGCGGCTACCACGCCGCCGAGAACAACGACGAGGACCGCTTCCACGCGGTCGGCGTGATCCACCCGGAGACCGGCCTGCCGATCAAGAGCGCGGGCAAGGACTGGACCTCGGTCTTCGCCGAGGAGATGGTGGCCCTCGGCCACGAGCGCGAGGACATCGTCGGCATCACCGCCGCGATGCTCCACCCGGTCGGCCTGGCCCCGTTCGCCCAGGCCTTCCCGGACCGCATCTTCGACGTCGGCATCGCCGAGCAGCACGCCGTCACCAGCGCCGCCGGCCTGGCCACCGGCGGCCTGCACCCGGTCTTCGCGGTGTACGCGACCTTCCTGAACCGCGCCTTCGACCAGGTGCTGATGGACGTCGCGCTGCACAAGCTGGGCGTCACCTTCGTGCTGGACCGGGCGGGTGTCACCGGCACCGACGGCGCCTCGCACAACGGCATGTGGGACATGTCGATCCTGCAGGTCGTCCCGGGCCTGCGGCTCGCCGCGCCGCGCGACGCCGACCAGGTGCGCGCCCAGCTGCGCGAGGCGGTCGAGGTCAAGGACGCCCCGACCGTGGTCCGCTACTCCAAGGGCACGGTCGGTCCCGCCGTTCCGGCGGTCGGCCGGGTCGGCGGCATGGACGTGCTGCGCGAGGCGGCGCCGGGCACCGGGGAGGCGGCCGACGGCCGCCGCGCCGACGTGCTGATCGTCTCGGTCGGCGCGCTGGCCCCGATGTGCCTGGAGGTGGCCGACCTGCTGGCCGCGCAGGGCATCACCGCCACCGTGGTGGACCCGCGCTGGGTCAAGCCGGTCGACCCGGCCCTGCCCGGCCTGGCCGCCGAGCACCGCGTGGTCGTCACGGTCGAGGACAGCGGCCGGGTCGGCGGCGTCGGCGCGGCGATCGCCCAGGCGCTGCGCGACGCCGACGTGGACCTGCCGCTGCGCGACTTCGGCATCCCGCAGCAGTTCCTGGACCACGCCTCGCGGCCGGAGATCCTCGCCGAGATCGGCCTCACCGCTCCGGACATCGCCCGCCGGGTGACCGCGCTGGTCTCCCGGCTGGACGTGGCCACCGTCGAGGCCTGACCGCTGCCGGCCGGCGCCGGGCCACTCCGGCCCGGCCACCCGGCCACCCCGGCCCGGCTGCCTAGGCCCGCCTCGGCCGTCCGATTGCGACAGCCGGGCAACAGTTCGGCACGGATCGGGTACGCATCAGGCTGATAATCGCACCGAAAGGCGGGACCGGCGCTTCCGGCGCCGATCCCGCCCGGTAGGTTGTCATCCGTGCCGACCCCCACCCGATCCCGTCTGAACGCGCTCGTCGAGCGCCTGCCCTTGGGGGTACCCCCGGCCGAAGGCTGGGAGCGCGTCCGCACCGGCTACTGGACGCGGCTGGTGCCGTTGTTGGCCGTGGTCGCGCTCGCCACCCACATCCCGTCCTTCGTCCGGCCGGTGTGGAGCCCCGACGAGGGCTTCCTCGCCACCCAGGCCCGGATGCTCGCGGACGGCGGGGTCCTGTACGACACCGTGGTCGACCGCAAGCCCCCGCTGCTGCCCTGGCTCTACCAGGCCTCCTTCGCGGTCTTCGGCTCCGCCTCGCTCTGGCCGCTGCGCACCCTGGCGGTGGTCGCCCACCTGGTCACCGCGATCCTGCTGGCCTCGATCGCCCGCGGCCGCTGGGGCAACCGGGCGGGCGCCGGAGCCGGGCTGCTCTACCTGCTGGTCTCCATCGGGCTCTCCCCGGAGGACACCCAGGCGGCGACCTTCGAGGTCTTCATGCTGCCCGCGATGGTGGCCGCCTTCCGGTACGCCGAGCGGCGGCGCTGGCTGGCGGCGGGCATCGCGGTCGCGCTCTGCTCGCTGACCAAGCAGACCGGCGGCGCGGTGCTGCTGGTGGTGCTCTGGATGCTCTTCCAGGACGCGCGCCGGCGCGGGGTCCGCTGGCTGCCCGCGATGTTCAAGATCGGCTTCGGCTTCACGCTGCCGATAGCGCTGGTCGCGGTCATCCTCACCAAGCCCAAGGGCTTCCTCTTCTGGGTGGTCACCGGGAGCGGCGACTACGCCTCGGCCGGCGGCGCCTGGCTGCAGATGGTCGGCCGGGCGCTCGGCAACTCGGCGATCCTGCTCGGGGCCGGGCTCGGCTTCCTGCTGCCGGTCGGCCGCCGGCTCTGGCTGAAGTACCGCCACCGCCCGCTGCCCGTCGCCGGGGAGGAGCACGGCTCCACCACCGACCTCTGGGTCTGGCTGCTCTCCTCGGTCGTCGCGGTCAGCGTGGGCTTCCACTTCTTCGGCCACTACTACCTGCAGCTGATGCCCCCGCTGGTGCTGCTGGGCACCGGGGCGGTCGCCACCTCGGCGGTCCGCTGGAAGCCGGTCCTGGTGTACACCACGGCCGCCGCGACGGTCTTCTGGGGCCTGGCCCTGGCCTGGCCGGGGGAGCGGCTCGACCGCACCACCGAGGTCGCCACGGCGGTCGCCGCGCAGACCACGCCCAAGGACACCGTGCTGGTCTGGGGCATGCACCCGGAGCTGTACTGGCTGGCCGACCGCAAGCCCGCCACCCGGTACCTGACCGCCGGCTTCCTGACCAACTACAGCGGCGGCAAGGACAGCAGCCCCAACGTCGGCGAGCAGTTCTCCGTGGACAACGCCTGGCAGACGTTCGACCAGGAGATCGCCAAGGGCCTGCCCGAGGTCGTGGTGGACGACTCCGGCCTCGCGCCGTACCAGCCCGGCATGATCCCGAAGATCGAAGCCCTGCTGGACACCCACTACGAGATGGTCGGCGTCTTCGCCGACACGGTGGTCTACCGCCTCAAGCGCTGACCCCCGGCCGCTGCACGGGCCCCTGCGCCCCGCTCGGACCGGCGTGCGCCCCCAGGAGCCCCGCGCCGGTCCGAGCGCCCTCTGCGCCCCTTCCAGGCCCGCGACGGGCCGGGCCGGGACGGGACAGTGGCGGCCCGGCCCGTCGCACCCGCGGGAGAACCCGCACGCGCAGGCCCCCGCGAAACAGCCCCGGCAAGCGAAAGAGCCCCGGTGACCGATCCATCGGTCACCGGGGCTCCGCCGTTCATCCTCAGGCAGGCACGGAGGCCAGGCCCGGGGCGAGGAAGCGCTTGCCGTTCACGCGCTCCGAGATGCCCTCACGGTCCAGGTACGGGGTGATCCCGCCCAGGTGGAAGGGCCAGCCGGCGCCGGTGATCATGCAGAGGTCGATGTCCTGCGCCTCGGCGACGACACCTTCCTCCAGCATGAGGCCGATCTCCTGCGCGACGGCCTCCAGCGAGCGGGCGAGCACCTGCTCCTCGGTCAGCACGGTGTCGCCGAAGGAGAGCAGCTCCAGCACCTCGGGGTCGAGGACCTGCTTGCCGTCGACCCAGGTGTAGAAGCCGCGCTTGCCGGCCTTGACCACCTTGCCGAGGTTCTCGGAGACGGTGAACCGCTCCGGGAAGGCACCGTGCAGGGTCTCCGAGACGTGCAGCGCGATGGCCGGGCCGACCAGCTCCAGCAGCACGATCGGGGACATCGGCAGGCCGAGCGGCTCGACGCCCTTCTCGACGGTGGCGATCGGGGTGCCCTCGTCGATGATGTTCTGGATCTCGCCCATGAAGCGGGTCAGGATCCGGTTCACCACGAACGCCGGGGCGTCCTTGACCAGCACCGAGGTCTTCTTCAGCTTCTTCGAGACGCCGAAGGCGGTGGCCAGCGAGGCGTCGTCGGTCTGCTCGCCGCGGACGATCTCCAGCAGCGGCAGGATCGCGACCGGGTTGAAGAAGTGGAAGCCGACGACCCGCTCGGGGTGCTTCAGCTTCGAGGCCATCTCGGTGACCGAGAGGGAGGAGGTGTTGGTCGCCAGCACGCAGGTCGGCGAGACCACGTTCTCCAGGTCCGCGAAGACGGTCTGCTTGACGCCCATCTCCTCGAACACGGCCTCGATCACGAAGTCCGCGTCGGAGAAGCCGGCGGCCTTGTCGAGCGAGCCGGTGACCAGGCCCTTGAGGCGGTTGGCCTTGTCGTTGCCGATCCGGCCCTTGCCGAGCAGCTTGTCGATCTCGGCGTGGACGTAGCCCACACCCTTGTCGATGCGCTCCTGGTCGATGTCGGTGAGGACCACCGGCACCTCCAGACGGCGGGCGAACAGCAGCGCCAGCTGCGAGGCCATCAGACCGGCACCGACGACGCCGACCTTGGTGACCGGGCGGGCCAGCGACTTGTCCGGCGCGCCGACCGGGCGCTTGGCCCGGCGCTGCACCAGGTTGAAGGCGTAGATGCCGCTGCGCAGCTCGCCGCCCATGATGAGGTCGGCCAGGGCCGCGTCCTCGGCGTCGAAACCGGCCTGCAGGTCCTGGTCCTTGACCTGGGCGATGATGTCCAGCGCCCGGTAGGCGGCGGGGGCCGCACCGTGCACCTTGGCGTCGGCGACCAGACGGCCCCAGGCGACGGCGTCGTCCCAGGCCTTGCCGCGGTCGATCTCCTCGCGCTCGACGGTCACGTCGCCCTTGAGGACGCGGGCCGCCCAGAGCAGCGACTGCTCCAGGAAGTCGGCCGGCTCGAAGATCGCGTCGGCGATCCCCAGCTCGAACACGTCCTTGCCCTTGAGCTGCTTGTTCTGCGCCATCGAGTTCTCGATGATGACCTTGACGGCCTTCGCCGGGCCGATCAGGTTCGGCAGGACGGTGCAGCCGCCCCAGCCGGGGACGAGGCCGAGGAAGACCTCGGGCAGCGAGAACGCCGGGACGCCCGCGGACACCGTGCGGTAGTCGCAGTGCAGGCCGACCTCGACGCCGCCGCCCATCGCCGCGCCGTTGTAGAACGCGAAGGTCGGGACGGACAGCGCGGCGATCCGCTTGAAGACCTCGTGGCCGCCCTTGCCGATGGCCAGCGCGTCCGCGTGCTCCTTGAGCAGCTCGACGCCCTTGAGGTCGGCGCCGACCGCGAAGATGAACGGCTTGCCGGTGATCGCGGCACCGACGATGGTGCCCGCGGCGGCCTCCGCCTCGACCTGGTCCAGCGCCGCGCTCAGCTTGAGCAGCGAGCCCGGGCCGAAGGTGGTCGGCTTGGTGTGGTCGAAGCCGTTGTCGAGGGTGATCAGGGCCAGCCGGCCGGCCTGCAGCGGCAGGTCCAGGTGGCGGACGTGCGCGGTGGTGACGACCTCGCCGGGGAAGAGCTCGGCGCCGCGGGTCAGCAGCTCAGTCGTGGTGCTCATGGTCACTTACCACCCTCGAAGTGCGGGTTCTCCCAGATGATGGTGCCGCCCATGCCGAAGCCGATGCACATCGTGGTGAGGCCGTAGCGGACGTCCGGGCGCTGCTCGAAGCGGCGGGCCAGCTGGTTCATCAGGCGCACGCCGGAGGAGGCCAGCGGGTGGCCGAAGGCGATCGCGCCGCCGAACGGGTTGACCCGCTCGTCGTCGTCCGCGATGCCGTAGTGGTCCAGGAAGGCCAGCACCTGGACGGCGAAGGCCTCGTTGACCTCGAAGGCCTGGATGTCGTCGATGGTCAGACCGGCCTTGGCCAGCGCCTTCTCGGTGGCCGGCACCGGGCCGATGCCCATGACCTCGGGCTCGACGCCCGCGAAGGCGTACGAGACCAGGCGCATCTTGACCGGCAGGCCCAGCTCCTCGGCCACGTCCTCGGCGGCCAGCAGCGAGGCGGTGGCGCCGTCGTTCAGACCGGCCGAGTTGCCCGCGGTGATGTTGCCGTGCGGGCGGAACGGAGTCTTGAGACCCGCCAGGTTCTCCATCGTGGTGCCCGGGCGCAGCGGCTCGTCCACGGTGGCCAGGCCCCAGCCGGTCTCGCCGACCTCGGGGTTGGTGTTGCGGATCGAGATCGGCACCAGGTCGGGCTGGATGTCGCCGTTGGCGTACGCCTTGGCGGCCTTCTCCTGCGAGCGCACGGCGTACGCGTCGCAGCGCTCCTTGGTGATGTGCGGGAACCGGTCGTGCAGGTTCTCCGCGGTCATGCCCATGAACAGGGCGGACTCGTCGACGAGCTTCTCGGAGACGAAGCGCGGGTTCGGGTCGACGCCCTCGCCCATCGGGTGGCGGCCCATGTGCTCGACGCCGCCGGCCACGACCACGTCGTACGCGCCGAAGGCGATGCCGCCGGCGGTCGCGGTGACGGCGGTCAGCGCGCCGGCACACATGCGGTCGATCGAGTAGCCGGGGACGGACTTCGGCAGGCCGGACAGCAGCGCGGCGGTGCGGCCGATGGTCAGACCCTGGTCGCCGATCTGCGTGGTGGCCGCGATGGCGACCTCGTCGATGCGCTCGACGGGCAGGCTCGGGTTCCGGCGAACGAGCTCCCGGATGCACTTGACGACGAGGTCGTCGGCGCGCGTCTCGTGGTAGATGCCCTTCGGGCCGGCCTTGCCGAACGGGGTGCGGACGCCATCGACGAAGACGACGTCCCTCGCGGTACGAGGCACGGGGGCTTCTCCTCCCAGGGACCAACAGGTTGAGGTGGGCAGGCTGCCGCCGTCCGTCGCACGAGGGAACGTGAGCGGCGCTGCTTCACCGTCATGCTACCCGCCGGTAACCAACCTGCCCAGGCCCGACGGGTGCATCTCCTCGTGTGTCCCGCGACACGTGTCGTCGGCTGTACTGTCGCCCGCTCGCCTCCGGGCCGCTTTGATCCGGTGCCG
>NZ_JBWKAW010000022.1:0-102848 GCF_056437345.1 Kitasatospora sp. NPDC042419 | reverse complement strand
CGACGGTCGGCGCTCCGATGCCGCTCGTTCCTCACGGCCTCCTCGCGCTCTCCCTTTCGGCACCGGCGCGCCCCTTCGGCTCGGGGCGGTGTTGTCGCCCGCTCGCCTCCGGGCCGCTTTGATCCGGTGCCGACGGTCGGCGCTCCGATGCCGCTCGTTCCTCACGGCCTCCTCGCGCTCTCCCTTTCGGCACCGGCGCGCCCCTTCGGCTCGGGGCGGTGTTGTCCCCCACTCGCCTCCGCGCCGCTCCGGCCCGGTGCCGAACACGCCGAAGGGGATGCCGTCCCGTCGGGCGGCATCCCCTTTCGTGTGTTCCGGCGGCCCCGGTCCGCTCAGTCCTGCTGTGCGGTGGCGGCCTCCGCGAAGGCGGCGGCCAGCGCGGGCGCCACCAGGTCCACCTGCCACTGGCGGGCGCCCAGGCGGCGCAGCGCGGCGGCGATCTCGGCGGCGCCGGCACCGGCCGGCGGCTCCCAGGCGACCCGGCGGACCAGGTCCGGGGTGATCAGGTTCTCGGCCGGCAGGTTGTGCGCCTCGGCCAGCTCGGTGACGGCGGCCCGCGCCCCGGTCAGCCGGGCGGCGGCGACCGGGTCCTTCTCGGCCCAGGCGCGCGGCGGCGGCGGGCCGTCGTGCGGCGCGGCGGCCGGCGGCAGCTGGTTCTCCGGGACCTCCCGGCCCCGCTGGACTGCGGCCAGCCACTGCTCCAGCTGGCGACGGTGCACGCGCGGCCCGAAGCCCTGGACCGCCTGGAGGGCGGCGATGTTCAGCGGCATGGCCAGCGCGGCGTTGACGATCGCGGCGTCCGAGAGCACCCGGCCCGGCGAGACGTCCCGCTCCTGCGCCATCCGGTCCCGGGCGAGCCAGAGCTCGCGCACCACGACCAGCTGGCGCCGACGGCGCACCTTGTGCAGCTGCGAGGTGCGGCGCCACGGGTCGGTCCGCGGGGCGGGGCGGGGCGCGGAGGCGATCGCGGCGAACTCCTCCAGGGCCCAGTCGAGCTTGCCCTGGGCGTCCAGCTCCCGTTCGAGTGCGTCGCGCAGCTCGACCAGCACCTCGACGTCCAGAGCGGCGTAGCGCAGCCACGGCTCGGGCAGCGGGCGGGTGGACCAGTCGACCGCGGAGTGCTCCTTGGCCAGGCTCAGCCCGAGCACGCTCTCGGTCATCGGTCCGAGTCCGACCCGGGCGAAGCCGGCGATGCGCCCGGCCAGCTCGGTGTCGAACAGTCGCTGGGGTCTCATGCCGACCTCGGCCAGGCAGGGCAGGTCCTGGGTGGCGGCGTGCACCACCCATTCGGTGTCCGCGAGGGCTTCGCCCAGTCCGCTGAGGTCGGGGCAGGCGATCGGGTCGATCAGCGCGGTACCGGCGCCCGCGCGGCGCAGCTGGATGAGGTACGCCCGTTGGCCGTAGCGGTAGCCGGAGGCTCGCTCGGCGTCGACGGCGACCGGTCCCGTTCCCTCGGCGAAGGCGGCGACGGTGGCGGCCAGCGCCCGCTCGTCCGCCACGACCGGAGGGATCCCCTCCTTCGGTTCGAGGAGCGGGACCGGGGCTGCTTCTTCTGGGATGGCTGCTACGGCGTCGGTCACCCACCAAGGGTACGACGGTCCCCGCAGCCGGGAGTGTTGTCGGACTGGTCAGACCGCTCCGGGGGCCCGGTTCCCGGATCTTCGTCCGGTTCCGCCGGCCGCTCGCGGCTCCGCCCCCGGGGGAGTCACCCCCGGGGGCGGAGACGGCGGGCACACGCCCGCCGGAGTCTTGGGGCGCCCGCATCCCGAGCCAGGATGCGCGCCGCCCCGAGCCGTACCGCGCCCGCCCGCCGGGGCCGGTGGGGCCGGCCGCCCGCCGGAGCCGTCCGGCAGGCGCCCGCCCGGACCCCGCAGCACACGCCCGCCTCGCCGACCTCGGCCATGCACCGAACCCGCCCCGAGCCGAAGGGCCGCGCCGGTGCCGAAAGGGAGGAGCGAGGAGGCCCTGAGGAACGAAGGGCATTGGAGCGACGACCGTCGGCACCGGGTCAAGCGGCCCGGAGGCGAGCGGGCGAAGATGGAGCCCGGAGGCGAGCGGGCGACAACACAGAAACGTTCCTCCAGGCCGCCGCGGCGGTCCACCAGGGTCAGTGGATGATGCCGGTCCGCAGCGCGACCGCGACCATCCCGGCCCGGTCGCCGGTGCCCAGCTTGCGGGCGATGCGGGCGAGGTGGCTCTTCACGGTGAGCGCGGAGAGGCCCATCGCGACGCCGATGGCCTTGTTCGACTGGCCCTCGGCGACCAGCCGCAGCACCTCGACCTCGCGGCCGGAGAGCTCGCGGTAGGCGGCCTGCTGCGTTCCCGGAGCACCGGGGGCTCCGGGGGCGCCGCCGGGGGCACCGGCCGCGCCGGGCATGCCCGGCATGCCGGGGCGCCGCATCCGGCCGGCCAGGCCGCCGGCGCCGAGCGGGAGGCCGGGGCGGCCCGGCATGGCGACGTTGGTGCGGGTGCCTGTGACGACGTAGCCCTTCACCCCGCCGGCCAGCGCGCTGCGGACCGCGCCGATGTCGTCGGCGGCGGAGAGCGCGAGGCCGTTGGGCCAGCCCGCGGCGCGGGTCTCGGCCAGGATGGTGAGTCCGGAGCCGTCGGGGAGGTGGACGTCGGCGACGCAGATGTCGCGGGGGGTGGAGACCCGGGGGCGGGCCTCGGCGATCGAGGACACCTCGATCACGTCCCGGACGCCGAGCGCCCAGAGGTGGCGGGTGACGGTGTTTCGGACGCGGGGATCGGCGATGACCACCATGGCGGTGGGCTTGGTCGGCCGGTAGGCGACCACGTTTGCGGGGTGCTCAAGAAGGACCGACACCAGGCCTCCTGCGGGGAGTGGCGGACGGAACCCCGAGGGGGCGGTCGGAGTGTTCCGCGTTCGGAAAGGGTCACAGTCTGCTTCGGCATCATCCGTGCCCGGCTTTAGCGAAAGATCACGATCTAGTGAGTAACAATACGGACAAATCGCGCATGTGACTGATACGACATGCCTGGGATTCGTACAAAATCGATCAGATCGATCGCATAGCGGTCGGTTTCAACCGATTTGTTGACGTGGAGCCGGTCCGAAGTCACACTCCGTCAGCCCTGGGGGTGGTGCGGGGCTCGGCGCGGCCGACCGCCCCGGACGCCACTCGTCAGTGCGAGCGCGGGCGCCGTCGCGCGGGCATCGGGACCACTCCACCGAGTGACGCGACGTCGGAGGCTGACTGCGGGGCCGGGGCGGCGGGCGGCAGCCCGGCGCCGGTGCAGAGCAGGTCCCCCCAGGCCGCGAGGTGCCGTTCGAAGCGGCCGTCGGACGGCGTCCAGGACGCCCGGATCTCGATCTCGGTGCTGGATTCGCGGTCCGCGAGCGCGCCGAAGTACTGCGAGGCGCACCTGGTCACCGTGCCGGAGGGCTCCGCGTAGCCGGCGCCGTGCGCCTGCAGTGCGTCGAGCAGCCAGGCCCAGCCGACCTCGGAGAGCATCGGGTCGCCGGCCATCTCGGGTTCCAGCTCGGCCCGGGTCATGGTGACCACCCGGAAGTCCCCGTTCCAGGACTCCTGGCCGTCCGGGTCGTGCAGCAGCACCAGCCGGCCGTCGGCGAGCTCCTCGCCGTCGACCTCGACGGTGGCGGTCACCGCGAACGCGAACGGAGCCAGCCGGCGCGGCGCCGGGGCGGGGGAGAGGAGGACCTCGGGGCGGAGCCGCGCTCCGGAGAACGCCTCCACGGCGGCCCGGAACTCGCTCGGCGCCGCCTCCCGACCCGTTCCGCCACCTGCTCCGCCACCCTGTGCGGGGTGCCCTCCGACCGCTGCCATGACCCGAAGACTAGGTCGAAAAGCCGGGTAATCGCCGCAACTTCTTTCCGCGCGGCGCGCCGGGAGGGCAATCCGGCCAGATCTTGGAGGAACCGACGAGCCCGGGCGAGGGGGCCGGTCCGGGGCGCGTGCGAAGATTTGGGGCGTGAGCGAGACAACGGCAGACACCACGGCAGCCGCCCAGGCAGGCGCCGCCCCCGGCCAGCAGCCCCCCGCGCGCCGCGGCGCCGCGTACGACTCCGCGTTCCTGCGGGCCTGCCGGCACGAGCCGGTACCGCACACCCCGGTCTGGTTCATGCGCCAGGCCGGCCGCTCGCTGCCCGAGTACCTGAAGGTCCGCGAGGGCATCCCCATGCTGGAGTCCTGCATGCGGCCCGAGCTGGTCAAGGAGATCACCCTCCAGCCGGTGCGCCGGCACAAGGTGGACGCGGCGATCTTCTTCAGCGACATCGTGGTGCCGCTCAAGGCGGTCGGCATCGACGTCGACATCAAGCCCGGCATCGGTCCGGTCATCGCCGACCCGATCCGCAGCTTCGAGGACCTGAAGCGGCTGCGCCCGCTGGAGCCGGACGACGTCCCCTACATCACCGAGGCGATCGGCCTGCTCGTCGACGAGCTGGGCTCCACCCCGCTGATCGGCTTCGCCGGCGCCCCCTACACGCTGGCCAGCTACCTGGTCGAGGGCGGCCCGTCCAAGAACCACGAGAACACCAAGGCCATGATGTACGGCGCGCCCGAGCTGTGGGCCGCCCTGGTCGACCGGCTGGCCGACATCACCTCGGCCTTCCTCAAGGTGCAGATCGAGGCCGGCGCCTCCGCGATCCAGCTCTTCGACTCCTGGGTCGGCTCGCTCGCCCCGGACGACTACCGCCGCTCGGTCATGCCGGCCAGCACCAAGGTCTTCGACGCCGTCGCCGGCTACGGCGTGCCGCGGATCCACTTCGGGGTCGGCACCGGCGAGCTGCTCGGCCTGATGGGCCAGGCCGGCGCGGACGTGGTCGGCGTCGACTGGCGGGTGCCGCTGAACGTCGCCGCCGAGCGGGTCGGCCCGGGCAAGGGCCTCCAGGGCAACCTCGACCCGGCCGTGCTGTTCGCGCCCACCAGGGCCGTCGAGACCAAGGCCCGCGAGGTGCTGCACGCCGCCCAGGCGCTCGGCTCCAGCGGCCACATCTTCAACCTCGGCCACGGCGTGCTGCCCAGCATGGACCCGGACGCGCTCAGCCGCCTCGTCGCCTTCGTCCACGAGGCCAGCGCCCGCTGACGCCCGCGCGGTACGGCGGCGGGCCCTCCACGCGGAGGGCCCGCCGCCGTACCGGCCGCTTTCCGGGCCCCGTCAGTCCTCCTCGCCCGCCGCGGGGGCCGCCGGGCGCTCGGCCGGTACGGCCGGGACCTTCGGGCTCCCGGTGGGAGCGGCGGGCACCGCCGGCTGCTCGTCCGGAACGGCCGGCCCCGCCGGGGCCTGCGCCGCCTCCGCCCGCCGACGGCGGCGCAGCACCCAGAGCACCAGCGCCACCGGCCCGGCCACCAGCAGGAACGGCGCCGCCGCCGCGATCGCGACCGCGATGCCGCGCACGATCGCGGCCAGGACGCCCCAGCCGCCGCCCAGCGCGGAGCCGACCGAGTCCCAGAAGCCGTCCTCGTCCTCCGCGTCGGGCTGGTCCGGGGCGGGAGTGTTCGCCTTCTGCCGCACGTCCAGCGTGATGGTGGACAGCGAGGTCTTCGCCGACAGCTCCTTCAGCTGCTTCTGCAGCGACTCCAGATCCGCCTCGCGGCGGCTCAGCTCGCCCTCCAGGCTGGTGATCTCGCCCAGCGTCTTCGCCTGCGCCATCAGCGCCCGGACCCGGTCCACGCTCGCCTGCTGGGTCTGCACCCGGCTGCCGACGTCCGCGACCTGCTGGGTCAGGTCGTCCGCCTGGCTGCGGCGGGAGAGCACCTCGCCCAGCCCTGCCAGCTGGTCCAGCGTCTGCTGGAACACCGCCGACGGCACCTTCACCGTCAGCTGCCCGCTCTGCGGACCGGGCGGATCCGTGTCGACCGGGCGCTTCCCGTCGCCCCCGTCGCCGGGCTGCGCGCCGTAGCCGCTCACCGTCTCGCTCGCCACGTAGCCGCCCGCGCCGGTCGCCAGCTCGCGGGCCCTCGCCAGCGCGGTGTCCGTCTTCGCCACCCGCACCGACAGCTGCGCGCTGTACGCGATCTGCCGCGCGTCCACCACCGGCACCACGGCGGGCTTCCCGGCGCCCGCCCCGGTGCCCGCCTCGCCGCCCGCCTCCGGAGCCGCCTTCGGCGCGGCGGAGGGCGCGGCCCCCGCCACCCCCGGTGCGGCCGGTGCGGGCGGCGCGGCCGCGTCACCCGCCGCGACCGCGGCCGTGTCCGCCCTGGCGCTCATGTCGCCCCTGCCCCCGGACGCGCTGCACCCGCCCGCCAGTACCGCCGCCACGGCCACCGCCGCCAGCGCCGCCGCTCTCCGCCGTCCTCGTTCCACGATCGAGTCCTCCCCGCGTCCACAGTTCCGGCGCCGCTTCCTTCCGGCACTCGCACCATTCGACGGGCGCGGGCCCGGATCGGACCCGCTCCGGAGGTCGCAGCTCGATCACGGCTCGGCTGCGGAGCGGACAAGGCGTCAGACCGCCTCCACCACGACCCCCGCCCGCCGCAGCAGTGCCGCCGTCACCCCGTCACCCGGCCGCAGCGCCCCGCCGAACGTCCCGTCGTAGACCTGCCCGCAGCCGCAGGACGGGCTGTGGGCCGTCAGCAGCGCCCGGCGCGCCCCGGCCTCCTCGGCGGCGGCCAGTGCCGCCCGCGCCCCCGCCACGAACTCCGCGGTGCGGTCCGCGCCGGTCGCGTCCACCACCCGGGCCCGCCCGTCCAGCACGTCCGCGCCGTCCCCGCCGACGATCTCGGCCGGGGGCCGGGGCGTCGGCAACCCGCCCGCCCCCTCCGGGCAGACCACCACGGCCCGCCCCTCCCCGACCGGCCCGATTGCCGCCTCCGCCGTCTTCGCCCGCCCGTCGTACCGGCACGGCACACCGGCCAGACAGGCGCTCACCAGGATCGGTTCCATGCCGCCGAGCCTAGGGGGAGGTCCAAGGACTCCGAGGCCTCGAAGGGGCAGAAGCGGGCGGATTGAGGCAAAGGTGTAAAGACCTGCAAGACTGCGAGGCATGTCGCAAGCACATGTCGTCGTGATCGGCGGCGGGATCGCGGGGCTGACCGCGGCCGCCGTGCTCAGCGGGGCCGCCGGGGGAGCGGCCCGGGCGCGGGTGACGCTGCTGGAGGCGTCGGAGCGGCTGGGCGGGAAGCTGTGGGGCGGCGAGGTCGGCGGGGTCCGGGTGGACCTCGGGGCCGAGTCGATGCTGGCCCGGCGGCCCGAGGCGGTCGAGCTGGCCCGCGCCGTCGGGCTGGGCGCGGAACTGGAGCCGCCGACCACCGCCAAGGCCGCGATCTGGACCAGGGGCGCGCTGCGGCCGCTGCCCGGCGGACAGGTGATGGGCGTCCCCGGGGACCTCGCCGCACTGGAGGCCTCCGGGGTGCTGAGCGCCGAGGGCCTGGAGCGGGCCCGGCAGGAGGGCCCCGCCGAGGCCGTCACGGACGACGTCGCGATCGGGCGGTACGTCGCCGACCGGCTCGGCCGCGAGGTGGTGGACCGGCTGGTCGAGCCGCTCCTCGGCGGCGTCTACGCCGGGCGCGCCGACGAGATCTCACTGCGGGCCGCCGTCCCCGCCCTGCTGCCGGTCGCCCGCGGCGGCGGCTCGCTGGTCGACGGCGTCCACGCGCTGGCCACCCGGCCGCAGACCGCCGGGACACCCGTCTTCCAGGGCCTGCGCGGCGGACTCGGCACCCTGCCGACGGCGGTCGCCGCGGCCTGCGCCGAAGCCGGCGTCGAGCTGCGCACCCGCACCGCCGTGACCGGGCTGCACCGCACCCCGGACGGCTGGCGGGTGCTGACCGGCGACGGTGCGGAACTGCACGCGACCGCCGTCGTGCTGGCCGTGCCCGCGCCGCCCGCCGCCCGCCTGCTGCGCGCCGACGCGCCGGCCGCGGCCGCCGAGCTGGACGGCGTCGAGTACGCGGGGATGGCGCTGGTCACCCTGGCGTTCCGGCGCTCCGACCTGCCGGAGCCGCCGTCCGGCAGCGGCTTCCTGGTGCCGCCGGTGGACGGCCGCCGGATCAAGGCCTCCACCTTCTCGTCCAACAAGTGGGGCTGGCTGGAGCGCTCCGCCCCGGACGCGTTCGTGCTGCGCACCTCGCTGGGCCGGCTCCGCGAGGAGGAGCCGCTGGAGCTGCCGGACGAGGAACTGGTCGCCCGGTCGCTGGCCGACCTGGGCGAGGCGATCGGCCTGACCGCCCGCCCGTACGACACCGCCGTCACCCGCTGGCGGGCCGGACTGCCGCAGTACCCGGTCGGCCACCTGGACCGGGTGGCCCGGATCCGCGCGGCCGCGGACCGGGTGGGCGCGCTGGCGCTGTGCGGGGCCGCGTACGACGGGGTGGGCATCCCGGCGTGCATCGCGAGTGCCCGGACGGCCGTCGCCGGGCTCGACGGAGTGCTGACCCCGCCGACCGGGGAGAACGTCACCGAGAGGACAATGAGCGCATGACTGAGACCGTTGAGCAGCAGCCGGAGAAGAAGAAGGCACGGGACCTGAACCAGGTCATCCGCTACACCATGTGGTCGGTGTTCAAGCTCAAGGGCGCCCTGCCCGAGGACCGCACCGCGCTGGCCGCCGAGGTGGACGAGCTGTTCGCCCAGCTCGCCGCGAAGGACGTCACGGTGCGCGGCACCTACGACGTCTCCGGTCTCCGTGCGGACGCCGACATCCTGGTCTGGTGGCACGCCGCCGACTCCGACGACCTGCAGGAGGCGTACAACCGCTTCCGCCGCACCGGCCTGGGCCGGGAGCTGGAGCCGGTCTGGTCGAACATGGCGCTGCACCGCCCGGCCGAGTTCAACAAGTCGCACATCCCGGCGTTCCTCGCCGACGAGCGTCCGCGCGACTACGTCTGCGTGTACCCGTTCGTCCGCTCCTACGAGTGGTACCTGCTGCCGGACGCCGAGCGGCGCGCGATGCTCGCCGAGCACGGCCAGATGGCGCGCGGCTACCCGGACGTGCGGGCCAACACGGTCGCCTCGTTCGCGCTGGGCGACTACGAGTGGCTGCTCGCCTTCGAGGCGGACGAGCTGCACCGGATCGTGGACCTGATGCGCGACCTGCGCCCGTCCCGGGCCCGGCTGCACGTCCGCGAGGAGGTGCCGTTCTTCACCGGCCGCCGCAAGCCGGTCAGCGAGCTGCTCAACGGCCTCGTCTGAGGCCGCGACGACGGACGGCCGCCCCGCAGCACCGCCGCGGGGCGGCCGTCGCCGTGCGGGGGGACCGGTGGCCGGCTCGGTGGCGGCTCAGTGGCGGCGCAGCGCCGCGCGGAGGCGGGCGTCGGGGTGGGCGTCGGTGCCGTTCATGGCGACGGCGGTGAACAGTTCGCGCTCGTCGTCGTCGGTGAGGCCGTGCTGGCGCGGCGGGCGGACCTCGCGGAGCACCTCCTGGCCGACCGGCGAGGCCCAGCCGGTGTACGGGTAGACGTCGATCCGGGCCATCAGCAGGGTGCCCGTGGTGAGGACCAGCGGCAGCGAGAACCAGGCCAGCGGCGCCAGCGCGTCACCGTCCACCAGGACACCGGTGGCCAGGGCCGCGGCCAGCAGCGCCAGGGTGAGCAGCAGCGCCTGGCGGACCTGCCGGACCACCAGGACGGTGTGCCGCTGGACGGCCGCCGGGGTGGCCAGCCCGGCCAGCGAGAGCCGGCTGCCGATCTCCAGCACGGTGGGGTGGGCGGCCATCGCCTCCCGCAGGTCGTCGGTGCGGCACTGGCCCTCGGGGCCGACGGTGGCGAGCACCGCGCGTTCCAGCCGGCTGCGGCCGCGCGGGTCGACGACCGTGGTCCAGCCGGTGTGGGCGAGGTGCAGCCGGCCCCGGGAGGCCATCAGGACGAGGGCCAGCTCGACCACCCGGTCCGGGCCGCCGGCCAGGTAGGCCGTCTCGTAGAGCCCGATCCCGACCGCTTCGGGCGGCCGCGGGCCCTCCTGCCCGGCCAGTGCGTCGGCGGTCGCGGTCATCCGGACGAGCCGGATGCAGGAGAGGACCGCAGCGACGCAGGCCGGGAGCAGGAAGAGCAACCACATGGGCTTGTTGTAGACCCGCCGCCGTCGCGGGTGGAACGCATTCCCGAACCGCGATACCGAACTGTGACGTCCGGGGCGGGCCGGATTCAGGAGCCGCAGCCGCCCCCGCCGCAGCTGGAGGAGGAGCCGCAGGAGGAGCCGGAGCTCGATCCGCAGCTCGACGAGGACGACGACCCGCAGCTCGACGAGGAGGACGATCCGCAGCCGCTGCTGCCGCCGCAGCCCGAACCGGAGGGCCCGGAGTCGGAGGAGGAGCCGCACCAGACCGTCGCGCTGCCGCAGGACGAGCCGGACGAGTTGGACGAGGACGAGCCGGTGCCGGAGTAGGCGGCGGACCGGGCGGCCTGGTCGGCCGCCGCGGAGGCGAGCAGCGCCTGCTCCAGCTCCTCGTCGCCCAGGCCCGCGGCGGCCAGGCCGCCGAGCGCGACGGCGCCGAGCAGCGCGGCGTCGGCGGCGTGCAGGACCGGGCGGTCGGAGGGCTTCCACGGCTTGCCGGTGTCCATCAGGGCGAGCTGGCGGCGTCCGGCGGGGGTGATCCGGCCCTTGAGCGGCCAGGTGACCAGCAGCGAGACCAGGCCGAACGCGAGCATGACCAGGGGGAGCCAGAGCGCCGGGTGGTCGTAGCCGGGCTCGTCGGAGTCCAGCACGTAGGCGGCGACGGTGAAGGCCGGCACGGCCGACAGGGCGATCCAGAGGAACCGGCGGGCCACCTTGGCACGGTGCAGCCGGGCGGGGTCGCGGAGCAGGCCGCGCCCGGCCAGCCCGTCGCCGATCTCCTGGACGGCGGCGGAGCGCATCACCGCGCGGCGCAGGGTGCCGATCTCGGCGCTGCGCGACGGGCCGACCGCCTCGACGAGAGCCTGGTCGACGGCGTCGTGCGCCCGGGGGTCGGTGACGGTGACGAGGCCGGCGCGGCTGACGACGGCCCGGCCGTCCTGGTGCATCCGGACGACGGCGGTGTCGAAGACCCGCCCCGGACCGCCGGAGAGGAAGGCGGTGTCCAGCAGCGGCAGGCCGCGGCCGGGCAGGCCCTTGGGGAAGGGCACGCGCTTGGCGGCCTGCTTGGCCTGCGCGGCGTGGAGCGCGGCGCCGAACAGCAGGAGGGCGGGGACGAGGAAGTAGGCGTTGTGCCACATGGGCGGATTCCCCCGGGGACGGTGAGCGTTCTGGTGCCGCTCGTGCTGGGTGCGCGCGGGGCCTGGTGGTCCGGCGCGGGGTTCCGGGTGCGCGGCGTCCGGCGCCCGGTGCGTGACGGGTGGTTCGTGGGGCCGCGGTGCGGCCGTGGTGCGGTGCCGACCGTTCGGTGTCCGGTGGCGCTGCCGGGTGTCGGTGCCGGGTGTCGGCTGCCCGGTGTCGGCTGCCGGGTGTCAGGCCCGGCGGCTCGGCCGCAGGGCGTGGCGCAGGCGGGCGAGCGGACCGGGCGGTCGTTCGGGGGCCGGGTGGAGCCACTGTTCCAGGGCCCTGCGCCGGTCGGCGTCGAGCGGTTCGGCGAGTGGCTCGGCGGGCGGTGCGCCGGGCGGTTCGGCGAGCGCCCACTCGGCGAAGGCGCGGGCGTCGGCGCGGTAGCCGCCGGTCTGCGGGTGCCGGCGGGCGTAGGTGAGGAAGAGCGGTCCGTACTGCGCCCCGAGCAGGCGCGGCAGGGCGGGGGCCACCTTGGCGGCGGTGTCCCGCCGCTTGGCGGCCAGCGCGGCGGACTGGGACCGGACCTGCGCCGGGTCGAAGCCGGGCGGCACCGGGCCGCCGGCCACCAGCGCGGTGAGCAGCCCGGTCTGCCGGGCGGCCAGCCGGGCCCGGGCGTCGTCGGTGCCGGTCACCGCGGGCCACCGCCGTCCAGCACCCGCCGGACGGCGTCGAGTTCGGCGGCCAGTTCGGCGGGCGGCGGGAACGCGGCGTCGCGCTCCAGCAGCACACCGGGCGGCGCGACCCGGGCGCAGAGCTCGGCCAGCACCTCCAGCACCGGCTCGGTGACCGGGTGGGCGTGGGTGTCGTGCCAGACCCCGTCGATCATGGTGCCGCCCGCGACGTGCACGTAGGCGAGCGCCTCCAGTGGCAGGCGGTCCAGTTCGGCGGCCGGGTCGATGCCGAGGTTGACCCGGTTGGTGTGCAGGTTGGCGACGTCGATCAGCAGCCGGACACCGGTCAGCTCGACCAGTTCGGCGAGGAACTGGCCCTCGGTGAGTTCGTCGTCCGGCCACGCGAGCTGGGCGGCGATGTTCTCCAGCGCCAGCGGTACCGGGAGCTGGTCCTGGGCGATCCGGACGTTCTCGGCGATGACGCGCAGGGCGTCGCGCGAGCGCGGCACCGGCAGCAGGTGGCCGGCCTCCAGGCCGCCGGCCCGGACGAACGCGAGGTGCTCGGTGACCAGCGGGGAGCCGAGCGCCCCGGCGGTCTCGGCGAGCCTGGCGAGGCGGGCCGGGTCGGGCCGGTCGGCGCCGCCGAGGCCGAGCGAGACGCCGTGCGGGACCACCGTCAGGCCGCGGGCGAGGAGGACGGTCAGGGACTCGGGCAGGTGGTCGGCGCAGACGTTCTCGGCGACGACCTCGACCCAGTCCAGGCCGGGCTGCCGCTCCACCACGGTGTCGATCTCGCTGCGCCAGCCGAGCCCGACGCCGAGCCGGCCGGCGGTGGCGGTGGCGGTGGCAGTGCCGGTGGCGGCGGTGGTGGCGCCGGCGGTCCCGGTCGTGTCGGCCGCCTCGGCGGTGCCGGTCGTCCCGGCGGTTCCCGTCGTCGTCGCGGGCGCTCGCAGAGCAGGAGAGGTCATCGGTGCGCCCCCTTCTGAGGGCTGGGTGGGGAAGCCGTCGGTCGGCGCGGGCATCGTCGCCAGGGCCGCCGGGCTGTGCTGCTGAGGATGTCCCCAGGTGGTGCGGCTGCCAAGCCTCACCCGGTCATCTCAGAGCATTATTTGAGCTTGGCGGTGCGCCAGTGACGGACTCTAACGTCCTCCGCCGCGCCTCTTCGCAGGTGGGGGCCGCTCCGGGGCCTCCGGGCCCGGAGGATAATCGGCTGCGCACGGGGTGCCGGGCCGCTAGCGTGACGCACCTATGACAACACTGACGATTCGTGACTTCCGCACCGACGACGCCGACGCGGTCGCCGCGGCCCACCGCGCCGGGCGCGACCACCTGGTGACGACCGCCGAGGCCTTCGCCTGGCAGGCCGCCCACCAGCCCGAGGGCGCGCACTACCGCACCTTCGTCGCCGAACTCGACGGCAGGGTGGTCGGCGCGGTCCGCTGCGGTGTGGTCACCGGCACGACCACGAAGGGCATCGGCTACGCCAACGGCAGCGTGCTGCCCGAGTACCGGCGGCGCGGAGCCTTCACCGGCCTGCTGGCCGCCGCCGAGCGGCACCTGGCCGAGCACGGCGTGGTCGAGCTGCACAGCTGGGTGGACGAGGAGGACGGTTCGCGCGCCTTCGCCGAGGCCCGCGGCTTCACCGAGGGCCGGCTGGCCCGCTTCGCCGGCCGCGACCTGGCGCTGCCGCTGCCCGAGGCGCCGCCACTGCCGGCCGGCGTCGAGCTGCGCCCGGCGAGCGACTGGGCGGCCGACCCGTACCCGATCTTCGTGATCGAGGCGGACGCCATCCGGGACGAGCCGGGCGAGGTCGAGATGGACGCCGCCGACTTCGAGGAGTTCCGGAACGGCGACTGGATCCACCCGGGCCACGACCACGAGCTGACCGTCGTGGCCGTGGTCGACGGCGAGCCCGCCGCCTTCAGCGCGGCGCACACGGACGGCGTGGACCGGTACTGGTCGGCGTTCACCGCCTGCCGCCGGGAGTACCGGGGCCGGGGGCTGAGCAAGCTGGCCAAGCTGGAGTCGCTGCGCCGGGCCCGGGAGGCCGGGCTGCTCCGGGCGTACACCTCCAACGACGCGACCAACGCGCCGATGCTGGCGATCAACGCCTGGCTGGGGTACGAGCAGTGCGCCAGTGAGCGGAAGTTCACCAAGAAGCTGGGCTGAACCGTCGGCGGCGGGTCCGGTCCCCGGCGGACCGGGTCCCCGCCCGGGCGCCCGTCGGCCCCGGCCGCCCCGCCGCCCGGTCCGCCCCGCCGCCCGCCCGCCCGTCGGTTCAGCCGCCCGGTCCGCCGGCGGACCGGCCCGGCGTGACCCGGCCGCCGCCGAACGGGTGAAGTCGGCGCACTTCCCACTCCTGGCGCCGGGTCGACTGCAGTGCCGGGAGTTTCCGGTGTTCAACGGGGCATCACCTCAGCGCAGACAGTTCGTGCCCGAGTCGTCCGCGCGAGGGGTGCCATGGAGATCCTGCTGCAGATCCTGGTCGGGTTCTTCCCGGCCGTGATCGGCTTTCTCGCCGCCCGTTCGCTCGCCCGTACCCGCCTCTTCCTCCGCTACGGCTTCCTGCGCGCGCTGCTCGCGCCGTACGGCCGGGTGCAGATCGTCACCCCCAGCATCGAGGTGGCGGAGTTCGCGTACGCCAAGGACGGCTGCCGACTCACCAGCCGGGGGCCGAAGAACGTGCTCTTCATGCCGATGGCCGAGGCCCGGGCGATCGCCGAACTCACCGACCTGCTGCGGAAGATCAACCGGAAGGCGACCATCGAGCTGGTCACCGCCGGCGCCCAGGACCCGCGGATGCCGACCTTCTCGATCGGCGGCCCGGACGTGAACGCCTACTCGGCCACCGTGCTCGCCGGGGACTTCCCGGACTTCCGGCTCGAACACCCCCGGGCGGCCCGGGCCCGCTGGGGCGGCATGGCCTTCGAGGCCCAGTACAACGCCGCCGACGAGCTGGTCCGCGACCACGGCTTCGTCTTCGTCACCCGCACCTCGCGGCACGCCCCCTGCATCGTGCTCTGCGGAGTGTTCGCCTTCGGCTCCGCGATGGCCGTCGAGGCCCTGACCGCCGCCGGCCGGCAGTCGCCGCTGGCCGCGCTCTTCCGCTCGGGGGAGAAAGGATTCGCCGCCGTCGAGGGCCGGGTGATCGGTCTCGACACCGTCGACGTGACCGTCGAGGTCTGCCGGTTCCTCCCGGCGGCCTGAGGTGCCGACAGGTGCCGGGATCCGGCCGGATCCCGCTCCGCGGGGCGGAATGGTCCAGACCGCATCGGTGCAAGGGGGGAGGAAACGGGACAGGGCGGGATGCTCCGTGACAGGAATTGTCTTGAAATGCAGGGGTCTTGCTCCACTCCTGTCACATCATCGGCATAATCGCGCCCATGACGATCAACCGTGCGAACGTGAGCACGATTGCCGATGACCTGTACGTCTGGCTCCCGCCGAAGCGCGGATGGGGGCTCGCCAACTGCGGGCTGCTGGCCTCGCCACGGACGGCGCTCTGGATCGACACGCCCTACGACCCGTCGCTCGCCGCCGAGTTCCTCGCCGAGAGCCGCAAGCGGCTCACCGACGGCACCACCGTCGACCGGGTGATCGTCACGCACGCCAACGGGGACCACCTCTGGGGCGCCGGCGTGCTCCCGGAGGCGGAGATCATCGCCACCCGCGAGGCGCTGGAGCACATCCACTACGAGCCGACGCCCAAGCAGCAGCACGCACTGGTCGCGGGCAGCGACCCGGACTCGCTGCTCGGCGGCTACCTCCGGCGCCACTTCGGGCAGTTCGACTGGTCGCAGACCGAGCCCGTGCAGCCCGACACCGTCTTCCACGGTGAGCTGGAGCTGCGGGTGGGGGAGTACCCGGTGCAGATCACCGGGCTGCCGGCCGCGCACACCGGCGGTGACCTGATCGTCCACCTCCCGCACCAGCGGACGGTGTTCACCGGCGACGTGATCTTCGGCTCGTCCGCCGAGCAGCCCGGCGACCACCCCTCGCACTGGTCCGGGCCGCTGGAGAACATCGTCGCCGCCTGCGAGCGAATCCTGGCCACCGGGGCCGAGATCTTCGTCCCCGGCCACGGCCCGGTGCTCGACCGGACGGGCGTCCGGGAGCACATCGCCTACCTCGGCTACCTGCGCGAGCGCGCGCACGCCCTGCACGCCGCCGGGATCCCCGCACTCGACGCGGCCCGCCGGATCATCGCCGAGCGGCGCTACCCCGAACTCGGCCTGCCCGAGCGGCTGGTGCTCACCATCGGCGCCGAGTACCGGCACCTGGACGGGACGGAGGTGCCGAACGTCCTGGAGGCCATGAGCCAGGTGGCCCTGGTGGCCCGGGAGTTGGACGAGGACACTGATCGGCGCCGGGCCCGGCCGCGGAACGGGACGGGCGGCGCACCCACCCGGGGCTGAGCCGCCGGACACTCCCCCGGGGGCGAGCCCGCCCCTCCGACCGAGGACCTCCGAGGACGTCGATGACGCAGCTCGTGTTGCCGGCCGTGGCGCTGATCGCGGTCGCCGCGCTCGCGGTGGCCGCCGTCCTGGCACGCGCCCGCTCCCGGGCACTGGCCAGGGCCGCCACCGCCGAGTCCGCCGCGGTCCGGGCCGAGGAACGCGCCCGCGCCGCCGGGTCCCGGGCCGAGCTCGGCGAGCAGCGGGCCCGCGAGGCCAGGGCCGAAGCCCGGCGTTCGGCCGACGAGGTCCGGCAGGCCGCGGACCGGGCGCTGGCCGCCGAGGACCGGGCGCACGAGGCGGAGCGCGGCGCCGCGGAGGCCCTCCGCCGTGCCGTCGAGGCCGAACACGCGACGGCCGGGGCCGAGCGTGCCGCGGCCCGGGCCGACCGCGCCGCGACCGAGGCGGGCCGCACCGCGGCCGGGGCCGAACGCACCGCGACGGCCGCCGAGGAACGCGCGGCCGTCGCCGAGCGGCGGACCGCCGCCCTGCTGTCCGAGGTCGGCCACCTCGCCACCGAACGCGTGGCCGCCGCGGCCCTCCGCCTCAGCCACCCCAACGCACCGGTCGCCGGACCGCTCGACCCCGCCGCCGTCGGCCCGGACGCCGTCCAGGTGCTCCAGGCCGTCCTCGACGCCGCGGCCGCCGCCGTGACCGACGAGCGCGAACGGGTCGACGCCGCCGCCCGCTCGGCGATGCGCGGAGCCACCTCCAAGATCCAGACGCTGCTCTACCAGATCCAGAGCCTCGTCCAGCAGCTCCAGCACGACAACGACGACCCCCGGCTGCTGGAGGTCGACTTCCGCAACGAGGTCGCGCTGCGCCGGATCCAGACCGTCGCCGTGCTCTGCGAGGCCTGGCCCGGCCTGGCCCGCACCGACTCGCCGCTCGCCGAGGTGGTGGTCGGCGCCCTCTCCCGGGTGCCCGGGTACGCCCGGATCAAGGTCGCCAACCACCTGCGGGAGAGCCGGCTGGCGGTGGTCGCCCGGGCCGCCGAGCCGCTCGCCATCGCCGTCGCCGAACTGCTCGCCAACGCCACCGCCTACTCGCACCCGGAGACGGACGTCCCGGTCACCGTCCAGCAGGGCGGCCGGGGTGCGCTGGTGATCGTCGACGACAGCGGCATCGGGATGGAGGAGGACCAGCTGCGCCGGGCCCGCCGGCTGCTGTCCGGCCCGCCCGAGGTCCTGCTCACCGAACTCGGCAACCCGCCGAAGACCGGGTTCGCCGTCGTGGGCAAGCTGGCCCGGCAGTACGGCTTCGCCTGCCACATCGAGCCCTCCCCGTACGGCGGCATGCGGACCATCGTGCGGGTCCCGGCCGGGCTGCTGACGGTGGTGGACGAGGAGCAGCCGCTGTCGGTGCTCACCCCGCTGCCGCTGCGGTCCGGCGCCGGGCCGGCCCCGGCACCCACCGTGCAGGCGGTACCGGCGCCGCACACCCGCCGGCCCGGGGGCCGGCCCGGGGCGGACGCGCCGGACGCGCCGGAGCCGCACGCGCCGCCGGCCATCCACGTCGTGCCGCCGGTGCAGCTCGTCCCGGACGACGGCAGCGGGCTGCCGAGCCGCCGCCGGCGCCAGCCGCTGGCCCGGCGCCCGCAGCCGGAGGCACCGGAGGAGCCGGGGGAGCCGGGGGAGCACGGGCCGGCCGGTCCGCCGGTCCGCACGCCCGAGCAGGCCGCCGAGCGCTGGCAGGCGCTCCAGCACGGCACCGGCTCGGGCAGGGCCGCGGTGGCCCTCGCCGCGGTGACGACCGCCGGCCCCGAAGCCGAACCCGAAGCCGGCCCCGAAGCCGGCCCCGAAGCCGAGGCCGGCCGCGAAGCCGGACCCGGACCCGGACCCGGCACGGGGACCGGCACCGACCTTGGCTCGGCCGTCGCCGACGACGACGCCACCGCGGCCACCACAGCCACCACGCCCGACCACCGTCCGTCCCCCGCGGCGACCGGCTCCGCCGGCGCCGACCGGTCGGCCCCGCCCCGCCCCGACGCCGACCACACCGGCGCCGGACCGGCGGGCGCGCCCGGCCGCTAGAACCCCAGCCCCCGAAGGAGCCGAGCCGTGAGCAGCACGCCCAGCCCCACCGCCGCCGCAGACACCACCGCCGCGACCGGTGCGGCCGCGACCACCGCCACCGACGAGATCTCGTGGGTGCTGACCCCGCTGCTGGAGCTGCCGGGCGTCCTGCACGCGGTCATCGCCACCGGCGACGGCCTCGTCGAGGCCGCCTCGGCGGGCCTCGGCCGCGCCTCCGCCGAGCGGGTCGCCGCGATGACCGCCACCGTGCACGCCGCCGCCCGCGCGTTCACCACCGCGTTCACCGACGCCGAGCAGCCCCGGCTGGCCCAGACCGTGGTCGAGTCCGAGCTGGGCTTCGCCGTCGTCGTCCCGGCCGGGGAGAACACCTCGCTCGCGGTCTTCACCACACCCGAGGCCCAACTCGGCAACGTGGCCTACCAGATGCAGGTGCAGGTCGCAGCGCTGGGCCGTGCCCTGGCGAGCCCGGCCAGGCGGCAGGACGCGTCCGCCCGGTCATGACCGCCGTACCCCGCAGGCGGATGGTTCCCGCCTACCTGGCCACCGGCGGACGGGCCCGGCCCGGCACGGCCGGCTTCGAACGGCTCACCGTGCTGTGCGCGGCCGGTGCCGAACCCCCGCCGGAGCTGGCGGAGCTGGGGGCCGAGCACGGCCGGCTCTGGGAACTGCTCCGCCCCGGCGCGCTCACCGTCGTGGAGGCCGCGGCCCACCTGCGGCTGCCGGTCAGCGCCACCGTCTTCCTCGCGGCCGACCTGGTCGAGGCGGGCTGCCTGCGCGCCCGCGCGCCGATCCCCCGCGCCCAGCAGACCGACCGCTCCATCGTCGAGAGGCTCCTCGTTGGACTCCGCACTCTCCGGTGACCCGGCCGCGCCGGGCCGGCCGGACCGGGTGGGCTACCTGCCCGACCGGGACCAGACGCTGATGAAGCTGGTGGTGGCCGGCCCGTTCGGGGTCGGCAAGACGACACTGATCCGCACCCTCTCGGAGATCCCGACCCTGCACACCGAGGAGGCGATGACCGAGACGGGCGCCCCGGTGGACGACGTGGCCGGCCTCCCCGGCAAGGCCACCACCACGGTCGCGGTCGACTTCGGGCGGCTCACCCTGCCCGGCCAGGTGGTGCTCTACATGTTCGGCACGCCGGGCCAGCGCCGGTTCTTCCCGCTCTGGCAGGACATCGCGCGCGGCGCGGTCGGCGCCCTGGTGCTGGCCGACACCCGGCGGCTGGCCGACTCCTTCGAGATCATGGACATGGTCGAGGAGCAGGGCCTGCCGTACGCGGTCGCCGTCAACGTCTTCCCCGACGCGCCCGTCCACCCGCCCGAGGTGCTCCGGGCCCACCTGGACCTGCACGCGGCCACCCCGCTGGTGCTCTGCGACGCCCGGGAGCGCGGCTCCAGCCTGGACGCGCTGATCGCCCTCGCCGAACACGTCCTGCACGGCCTGCCCGCGAGCCCCGACCCCGCCGAGCCCCACCCCGCCGCGCCCGGCCCTGCGACGCCCGACCCCGCCGCGCTCGACCCCGCCGCCCCGGAGCAGCCGTGACCAGCCCCGACGACGTACCCGCCGCGAGCCCCGCCCCCGACGACGTACCCGCCCCCGACCCCGCCCCCGCCGCAGGTGAAGGCGCGGGCGGGGCGGCTCCCCGGGCGGTCCCCCTCCACGGCCCGGCCTTCGCCGCCGACCCGCAGGCCGTCTACGAGCGGCTCCGCCGCCACGGGCCGGTCGCCCCGGTGGAGATCGCCCCCGGCGTCGAGGCCCTGCTGGTCACCGACTACCAGGCCGCCCTCGACCTGCTGCGCGACAGCGACACCTTCTCCAAGGACTCCCGGGCCTGGCAGCGGACGGTCCCGCCGGACTCCCCGCTGCTGCCGGTGCTCGGCTACCGCCCGACCGCCCTCTTCAGCGACGGCGCGACGCACGCCCGCTACCGCCAGGTGATCACCGACGGCCTGGCCCTGCTGGAGCCGCACGTGCTCCAGCGCCGGGTGGCCGAGGTCGCCCACCGGCTGATCGGTGCCTTCGAGGCCACCGGCTCCGCCGACCTGATCGCCGACTACGCGCGGCGCCTGCCGGTCCACGTCGTCACCACCTGGTTCGGCGTGCCGGAGGAGCACGCCGACCGCCTGGTGGCCGGGATCGTCGGCATGATCGAGTCCACCGAGAAGGCGGTGGCCGCGTACGGGGACCTCGTCGCGGTGGTCACCGGGATGGTCGCCGAGCGGCGCGTACGGCCCCGGCACGACCTGACCTCGTGGTTCCTCACCCACCCCGCGGGGCTGGACAACGAGGAGGTGGTCCGGCAGATCACCCTGACCATGATCGCCGGGAACGAGCCGACCACCAACCTGATCGGCAACGCCCTGCTCCGCCTGCTCACCGACGCCCGCTACGCCGGGTCGCTGTTCGGCGGCGCGATGACGGCGTACCAGGCGATCGACGAGGTGCTCTGGCACGAGCCGCCACTGGCCAACCTCTCCGCGCACTACCCGCGCTACGACGTCACCTTCCACGGCCGGGAGATCGCGGCCGGCTCCCTCGTCCTGGTCTCCTACGCGGCCGCCAACTCCCAGGCCGCCCCGCCCGCCGGCGGCGGCGAGCTGCGCAGCGGCGAGTCCGCGCACCTCGCCTGGGCCGCCGGCCCGCACTCCTGTCCGGCCCGGGACCCGGCGCTGCTGATCGCCATCACCGCGATCGAGCAGCTCACCAGCCGCCTCAGCGAGCTGGAACTCGCCACCCCCGCGGAGGCCCTCCGCTGGCGCCCGGGCCCGTTCCACCGCGCCCTGGTGGAGCTGCCGGTCCGCTTCGCCCCGGTCGCCGGGTAGCACGAGGGCCCGGGAACCGAACCGGTTCCCGGGCCCCGCCGTGCGACGTGCCGGTGCTACTCCGCCGGCTTCAGCGTCAGCGAGACGCTGTTGATGCAGTACCGCTGGTCGGTCGGCGCGCCTTGGCCGAGGCGCCTCGGACGGTTGGAGCTAGAGAGCCTGAAACGCGATCCGGAGATCTGTCATGAATGCCTGCCATGAGGGAAGTTGACTGACCGGCCCGAACGCGTCCAGGCGCTCCAACAGCTGGTGGCGGTGTTGCGGGAACCGTCTCCGGAAATTGTCGAGCCGCCGCCCCGTACTCCCGTTCGCGGTGGCCAGACTCTCGCGTAGCAGCTTCTTGGGGTCCGGCACACGCTCGGCTGCGATGCCTTTGGGGAGGGTGAGCCGGGCCTTCCCGTTGGGGTTCTCCGCGACCTGGCGGATCGAATGCTCGTCCAGGAGCAGCCACGCCTCAAGCGTACGGACCGGCACCGCCGCAATGTGCAGGTGTTCCGGCCAGGTAGTACCCACTGCCTGTGCGACCTCGCTGCGGCGTTCCTGCGGTCCGATGCGGTCGGCGTCGCGGTGGACGATGATGAGGTCGTAGTTGGAGTCGTCCAAGGCGCGAATGGCACGCAACTTCGCTGGCACCGAGTGCAGCTCGGTTACCGGCAAGCGGCCGAAGTCCGGTGCTGTCACGATGGCTTGGAGTCCTTCTCGGGCCGCGGCTGCCTCAATGTGGGGGACGAGTCCGTTGTCGCTGGCTCCCTCGCCGGTGAACAGAACGCGAAGGGTCACGCCATGCTCCAGTCGAGTGTGGTCTGCGCGCCTGGGGGAGTGGTCAGGTACGGCAGGATGTCGGCCTTGGTGACGTAGTCCCGATCACCTTCGGAGGCGCGCCAGGTGCCGCGAAGCGGCCGGAGCTGGAGACTGCGTGCCAGGGTTCCGTCATCGAGTCTCCGAAGTACGGAGTCGGCGAACAAGAGGTCGTTCCGGTCCACCAGCTGGACTACGCCCGGGGAATGGGTGTTGATGAGCACCTGTCGAAACGGATTGTCGGCTCCCGGAGTGGCCGCAGGATCGACGGCCAGGTCCTGGACCAGCTCGACCATGGGTACGAGGTTGGCCGGATGAATCCCGTTCTCCGGCTCTTCCATGCACACCATGCCGCGGACGCTGTTGTCCTCCAGCAGTACGCAGAGCGCGAGAAATCGAAGAGTTCCCTCGGAGAGGCTGCGGGCCGGGAGGAACATTCCATCGGCTTCTCGGACCTTGACGGTCAGGAGTTGGCGCACTTCGTCCTGGTCGACGGCGAGGTCGCGGATTTGTACGCCGGTAAGATCGGACAGCCTGCCGGCGACGCGGGCGTACACCCGCTCCGGGTCGAGTTCGGCCGCTCGTTCGGCGGATTCGGCCGCCGTATGCGCGATTCGGTACAGGGCCGCCGGAAGGTGCGACCCGTCCGCCTCCATTATCTGGGGATCAACGAACCGGTCTGCACTACGAAGGGCTGAAGGTTCCAGGGCGAGTCGGCGCCAGGACTCCATCTCTCGCCTTGCCGCGAGGATGGTGGGATCGTCGCTGGACGTGATGGTGGAGACGACGGTGGCCGGAGCCCGGGACGCGGCTGCGGGCTTCGGCTGGCCTCGGCTGCCGCCGTCCTGATGGATCTTGACGATCGGTTCACCGTTGGCCGCGTCGGTGTCGGTGGAGATGTACGGAGCACCGCTGCGGTGACCGAGGATCACCTCGTTGCGGAACCGCGCCGCACTGTGCGGGAAGCGGATGTGCTCCTTGGCTGCGCCCTTGGTGATGTGGCGCAGGTCCTCGCGAAGAAGGGTCAGACGGCCGAACCGGTCCAGCCCGGACGGCTCCTGGTACCCGATCTCCAGCTCGTACCGCAGGAAGGTGGTCGTAGGCCTCGCGACCCTACCGAAGTCGTCCTCGATCGTGGCCGGAACGATCATTTCCACCGCGAAGCTCATCCTGTGCCGGCCCGGGAGGTAGCCCTTCCAGAACAGGTCACGTGGGTCGCCGTGCCTCTCGCCGTGTACCCCACGGACCTCCTGAGCGGCTTCCATCATCGACTTGTCCGCCAGGAGGGAGAGGAACTGGATCGCGTCGAAGACGTTCGACTTCCCGGTCCCGTTCTCACCAGCGATGCAGGTGAAGGGGCCGAAGTCGACCCCGAGGCCAAGGAGGTTCTTGAATCCGTGGACCTCTAGGCGGGTGAGCATCAGGACCCTTCCGGCCGACGGGGCGGTTCCACTTCACCGTGACTGATTCAGTGCCGGGCCAGCCTATCCAGTTCTCGGACAGCGCCCCGCGCATGGTTGCGCGACCGGGCGCGGGCGGGTGCCATCTCGATGGCCCCCGCCCGCGCTGTTTCTTCGGATCTGCTACTCCGCCGGCTTCAGCGTCAGCGAGACGCTGTTGATGCAGTACCGCTGGTCGGTCGGCGTGCCGTAGCCCTCGCCCTCGAAGACGTGCCCGAGGTGCCCGCCGCAGCGGGCGCAGCGGACCTCGACCCGGCGCATGCCGAGCGAGGTGTCCTCGATGTACTGGACGCGGTCCCCGGCGAGCGGCGCGTAGTAGGACGGCCAGCCGCAGTGGCTGTCGAACTTGGTCTCCGAGCTGAACAGCTCGGCGCCGCAGGCCCGGCAGCCGTAGACGCCGACCGTCTTGGTGTCGGTGTACTCGCCGGTGAACGGGCGCTCGGTGCCGGCCTCCCGGAGGACGTGGTACTCCTCCGGGGAGAGCTCGGCGCGCCACTCGGCGTCGGTCTTCTCGATCTCGTAGCTCATGACGGCTCCAGGTCGGGGGACTCAGACGTTGGTGGCCACGTTCGCGAGGTGCTCCAGGCCCCTACCCAATTCTGCCAGGACGGCCGGGCCGAGGTTGGTGACGTCCCCCGCGCCCATGGTGAGCAGCAGGTCGCCCGGGCGGGCCAGCGCGGCCAGCAGGGCGGGGGCGGCGGCGAAGTCGTGCTCGGCGGTGACCTCGGCGCCGGCCTTCCGGGCGGCCTCGATGATCAGCTCGCTGGTGATGCCGGGGATCGGGTCCTCGCGGGCCGGGTAGATGTCGAGCACGACGGAGGCGTCGGCCAGGGCCAGCGCGGCGCCCATCTCCTCGGCGAGCTGCTGGGTGCGGCTGAACAGGTGCGGCTGGAAGACGACCAGGACGCGCCCGTCGGTGGCCTCCCGGATCGCCTCCAGGTCGGCGGTCATCTCGGTCGGGTGGTGCGCGTAGGAGTCGATCACCTGGACCCCGCCGGCCTCGCCCTTGAGCTGCAGGCGGCGGCGCACGCCGGTGTAGGCGGCGATCGCCTTGGCCAGGTCGGTGGCCGGGACGCCCAGCGCGACGCCCGCGGCCAGCGCGGCGACCGCGTTGTGCGCGTAGTGCCGGCCGGGCACCGAGACGGTGAAGGTGAGCTCGGCGCCGTCGAGCAGGACGGTCACCTCGCTGGTCATGCCGTGCGCGACCACCGACAGGACGCGGAGGTCGGCGTCCTCGGCGGCGCCGACGGTGACCACCCGCAGGCCCTCGCGGCCGGCGACCCGGGCGGTCAGCTCGCGGGCGCCCTCGTGGTCGGCGGAGACGACCAGGGTGCCGCCGGGGGCGATCCGGCCGACGAAGGTCTCGAAGGACTCGTGGATCTCGTCGATCGACGCGTAGTTGGCGTGGTGGTCGAGCTCCACGTTGAGCACGATCGCCACCTCGGGTGCGTACTTGTGGAAGCTGCGGTCGCTCTCGTCGGCCTCGGCGACGAAGATCTCGCCGGTGCCGTGGTGGGCGTTGGAGCCGGGCGCGTCGAGGTCGCCGCCGATCGCGTAGGACGGGTCGAGGCCCAGCTCGCCGAGCGCGACGGCGAGCATGCTGGTGGTGGTGGTCTTGCCGTGGGTGCCGGCCACGGCCAGCGCCCGGCGGCCGCCCATCAGCGCGGCCAGCGCGTCGGAGCGGTGCACCACCGGGATGCCGCGCTCGCGGGCGGTGGCCAGCTCCGGGTTGTCGGCGCGGATCGCGCTGGACACCACGATGCTGCTGGCGCCGTCCGGCACGTGCTCGGCGGCGTGGCCGATGTGCACGCTGGCACCGAGGGCGCGCAGCGCGAGGACGGTCTCGGACTCCTTGGAGTCGCTGCCGGAGACGCTGGCGCCGCGCACCGCGAGGATCTTCGCCAGGCCGGACATCCCGGCGCCGCCGATGCCGATGAAGTGCGGGGCGTGCAGGTCGTGCGCGGCGTCGTTCAAGGCGGGACTCCGTACGGGCGATGGGCCCCTCCTGCCCGACGGCGGGCGAGGAGGGAGGGACAGGGGGTCAGGGCGGGCGGCAAAGGCGAATCGCCCTCGCGGACCGGACCGCAAGGACGATTCTGCACCACCGGGCGACCGGGGCGGCTCTGCCGGATCCTGCCGGGCGGTCGCCGCGGGGGAGGGTGTCAGGAGTCGCTGGCGAACAACCGCAGCACCGGGACGCCCACCTTGTGCCGGGCCTGGGAGGCCCAGTCGCGGTGGAAGAACTCCTCCACGAAGTGCGGCGAGGTGAGCACCACCACCTCGTCGGCCTGGTGCTCCTCGACCACGGCCCGCAGCCGGTCCAGGGGCTTCTCCTCGACCAGCTCGCCGACCGCCTCGGCGCCGGCCCGCCGCAGGTGGCGCAGGCTGTGCTCCAGCGACTCGGTGGCCACCGTCGGCCCGGTCTCGGACTCGTCGTGCTCGTGCACCACCTTGTCGAGGTGGCCGAGGGCGACGTCGTCCAGCGCCCGCAGCAGCTCGTCCTGCTTGCCGCGCGGCTGCATGAGGACGACGAAGGACACCTTCTCGTCGCTGTGGAGCGTGGTGACCAGCTCCACGTCGGCGTCGGAGAGCGCCTTTTCGATCATCAGTACCGTCTTGAACACGTGAGTCCCTTCCAGTCGCCGGCCCCCGGGCTCCGGCATCGGATCCCATACTGCCCCGGCGGAAGCTTTCCGCACCTCGCTCACCCGACGCACGGGCCACGCGGAGGGAACGTCCCAAGTGGGAGCGGGATCACTGTCCGGGGGTCACGGGGTCGGCGGACGCAGGTAGCGGGTGAAGAGGAATCCTTTCTGCTCGATCAATGAGACCAGTCGCATCCGCTGCACGTCAGGCATTTCCGCATCGTGGATGATCCGCGGCGCGTCGCCGGCCGTGATCAGCGGTGCCAGGGACAGGCACAGCTCGTCGAGCAGGCCGTCGGCGGCCAGCCGTCCCAGCAGCCGCGGTCCGCCCTCGCTCAGCATTCTCGTCCAGCCCCGGGCGGCCAGCGCCGCGACCGCCGCCCGCAGGTCCACCGAGCCCCGGCCCGCGACGATCACGTCGGCCACCTCGGCCACCGCCGCCCGGCTCTCCTCGGGCGCGTCCTCGGTGGTGATCACGACCGTCCGCACCAGCGGTTCGGTGAACAGCGGCGCCGCCAGGTCCAGCCCCAGCGAGCGGGTGACGACCGCGATGGCCGGCGCCGGCGCCTGCCCGGCCGCCCGTCGCGCCGCGGCGAACTCGGCCCGGGCCCGGCCCGGCCGGTACCCCTCGGCGCGCACCGTCTCGGCCCCCACCAGCACCACGTCCGACAGTGCCCGCAGCACACCGAAGATCCGTTTGTCGGCCGAACTGGAGAGCCCCTCCGAGAGCCCGTCCAGCCGGGCCCCGCCGTCCAGCCCCGCCACCATGTTGGCGCGCAGCCACGGACGGCCGTGATTCACCTGGTCGGGGTACGCGTAGACGGCGGCGAGCGACTCCAGTGAGGCCGGGTCGGCGACCGGCTCGGCCAGCGGGCTGATCAACTGTTGCATGCCATCAGTCTTCCACCGGCGCGCGCCGGCGGCCGGGGCCCACCGCGCGCGCGGCCAGGCGTACCCTGTACTACCGTGCCAGCAGCCTCCCACCCCGACGCCGTGATCGACTCCGAGCCGATAGCCGCGGACGGCCCCGCCGCCGGACCGGTCGCGCTCACCGACCGGCGCCCCGTCGTCCCCGCCGAGCGCCTGGTCGCCGAGATGGTCCCGCCGCCGCGCTTCTCCGACGTGAGCTTCGGGACGTACATCCCGGACCCGACGCAGCCCAGCCAGTACGAGGCCGTCCAGGTCCTGGAGCAGTTCGCCGGCGCGCTCAACAGCGGGAACGGCGCCGCCCCGAAGCGCAGCTGGTTCCGCCGCAGCGCCCCCGCGCCCACCGGCCCGGCCGGCGTCTACCTGGACGGCGGCTACGGCGTCGGCAAGACCCACCTGCTCGCCTCGCTCTGGCACGCCGCGCCCGGCCCCAAGGCCTTCGGCACCTTCGTCGAACTGACCAACCTGGTCGGCGCGCTCGGCTTCCAGCAGGCCGTGACCACGCTCTCCGGGCACAAGCTGCTCTGCATCGACGAGTTCGAGCTGGACGACCCGGGCGACACCGTGCTGGTCTCCACCCTGCTCGGCCGCCTGGTCGACAACGGCGTGCGGCTCTGCGCCACCTCCAACACCCTGCCCGAGAAGCTCGGCGAGGGGCGCTTCGCCGCCGCCGACTTCCTCCGCGAGATCCAGGGCCTGTCCGCGCACTTCCGCCCGATGCGGATCGACGGCCAGGACTACCGCCACCGCGGCCTGCCGGCCGCCCCGCCGCCGTACACCGACGCGCAGGTGGACACCGCCGCGAACCGCACCCCCGGCGCCTCGCTGGACGACTTCGACGCCCTGCTCGGCCACCTCTCGGCCGTCCACCCCAGCCGCTACGGCGCGCTGCTGGACGACGTCACGGCGGTCTGCCTGCGCGGCGTGCGGCAGGTCGACGACCAGTCCACCGCGCTGCGCCTGGTCGTCCTCGCGGACCGGATGTACGACCGCGAGCTGCCGGTCACCGCGTCCGGGATCCCCTTCGACCAGGTGTTCCCGGAGGAGATGCTGCGCGGCGGCTACCGCAAGAAGTACCTGCGGGCCGTCTCCCGCCTGGTCGCACTCGCCCGCGACAGCGCCCGCTAGGGCGTGCCCAGGGGTGTTTGCAAAGTCCGCCGCGACTTTGCAAACACCTCCCGCGGCTGGCCCGGACCGGGCCGGGCGTCCCGTCGGGTCCGCCGGGTCCGCCGGAGGGACCCGTCTTTGTCGGTGGTGGGCCGTACGGTGGACACGTGCGACCCATCACGAGTATTGAGCGGTCAGAGACGCCCTTCGAGGTCGTCAGTCCCTACCAGCCCAACGGCGACCAGCCGGCGGCCATCGCCGAGCTGGAGCGCCGGGTCCGGGGCGGCGAGAAGGACGTCGTCCTGCTCGGTGCCACCGGTACCGGCAAGTCGGCCACCACGGCCTGGATGATCGAGAAGCTCCAGCGCCCCACCCTGGTGATGGCGCCGAACAAGACCCTGGCCGCCCAGCTCGCCAACGAGTTCCGCGAGCTGCTGCCGAACAACGCGGTCGAGTACTTCGTCTCCTACTACGACTACTACCAGCCCGAGGCGTACGTCCCGCAGACGGACACCTACATCGAGAAGGACTCCTCGATCAACGAGGAGGTCGAGCGGCTGCGGCACTCCGCCACCAACTCGCTGCTCACCCGCCGGGACGTGGTCGTGGTCGCCTCCGTCTCCTGCATCTACGGCCTCGGCACCCCGCAGGAGTACGTGGACCGGATGGTGCGGCTCAAGGTCGGCGAGGAGATCGACCGCGACGTCCTGCTCCGCCGCTTCGTCGACATCCAGTACACCCGCAACGACCTCGCCTTCACCCGCGGCACCTTCCGGGTCCGCGGCGACACCATCGAGATCTTCCCGGTCTACGAGGAGCTCGCCGTCCGGATCGAGATGTTCGGCGACGAGATCGAGGCGCTCTACACCCTGCACCCGCTCACCGGCGAGATCATCAGCCAGGACGACTCCGTCCACGTCTTC
Organism: Kitasatospora sp. NPDC042419; assembly: GCF_056437345.1. NCBI lineage: Bacteria > Bacillati > Actinomycetota > Actinomycetes > Kitasatosporales > Streptomycetaceae > Kitasatospora > Kitasatospora sp. NPDC042419. The sequence continues at coordinate 73,899 of NZ_JBWKAW010000022.1, read as the reverse complement.
CCGGCCTCGCACTACGTCGCCGGCCCGGAGCGGATGGAGCGCGCGGTCGGCGACATCGAGAAGGAGCTGGAGGAGACCCTCGCGCGGATGGAGAAGCAGGGCAAGCTGCTGGAGGCCCAGCGGCTGCGCATGCGCACCACCTACGACATCGAGATGCTCCGCCAGATCGGCACCTGCTCCGGCGTCGAGAACTACTCGATGCACTTCGACGGCCGCGAGCCCGGCTCCCCGCCGAACACCCTGCTCGACTACTTCCCGGAGGACTTCCTCCTGGTCATCGACGAGTCGCACGTCACCGTCCCGCAGATCGGCGCGATGTACGAGGGCGACGCCTCGCGCAAGCGCACCCTGGTCGAGCACGGGTTCCGGCTGCCCTCCGCGATGGACAACCGCCCGCTGAAGTGGGAGGAGTTCCAGGAGCGGATCGGCCAGACCGTCTACCTCTCCGCCACCCCCGGCCAGTACGAGCTGTCCCGCGGCGACGGCCAGGTCGAGCAGATCATCCGCCCGACCGGCCTGATCGACCCCGAGGTGATCGTCAAGCCCACCGAGGGCCAGATCGACGACCTGGTGCACGAGGTCCGCAAGCGGGTGGAGAAGGACGAGCGCGTCCTGGTCACCACCCTGACCAAGAAGATGTCCGAGGACCTCACCGACTACATGCTCGGCCTCGACATCCGGGTCCGGTACCTGCACAGCGACATCGACACGCTGCGCCGGGTCGAGCTGCTGCGCGAGCTGCGAGCCGGCGAGTACGACGTGCTGGTCGGCATCAACCTGCTCCGCGAGGGCCTGGACCTCCCCGAGGTCTCGCTGGTGGCCATCCTGGACGCCGACAAGGAGGGCTTCCTGCGCTCCGGCACCTCGCTGATCCAGACCATCGGCCGCGCGGCCCGCAACGTCTCCGGCCAGGTCCACATGTACGCGGACCGGATCACCCCGGCGATGGAGAAGGCCATCGACGAGACCAACCGCCGGCGGGCCGTCCAGCAGGCGTACAACAAGGAGCACGGGATCGACCCGCAGCCGCTGCGGAAGAAGATCGGCGACATCCTGGACACCCTCTCCCGCGAGGAGATCGACACCGACCAGCTGCTCTCCACCGGCTACCGCGGTGCCGGGGGCAAGGGCGCCAAGGCACCGGTCCCGGCCCTGGGCAGCGACCGCAAGCCGGCCAAGTCGATGCCGGCCGCCGAGCTGGCCGAGCTGATCCAGTCGATGACGGAGCGGATGCACGCGGCCGCGACGGACCTCCAGTTCGAGGTCGCGGCCCGGCTGCGCGACGAGGTCAAGGAGCTGAAGAAGGAGTTGCGGCAGATGCGCGAGGCCGGCATCGCGTAGCGCCGTCCCCCCGTCGTCCCGCTCCCGTCCCCTGCTGTCACCTGTCGTCGCCCGCCGTCCCCCGGCATCCGCCCGGGGAGCGCTCCCGAGACCCCGTCGGGCGTGGCCGGTTCCTTTCCCGGTCAAGCCCGGCGGTGTCTCAGCCCTGCCACAAAGGGGTACACGGCGATCGAAGCGTTCTGCCGCAGGGCCTAGGCTGGCCTGCGGTGCCGCCACTGGACGGGGCGGCCGAAACAGGGGGCCTCAGCCGGGGGACGGCAACGGGGTGTTCCACCGTGGAGCCTGCGCGGGGATCGACCGCGCGGCTGGGCAGAGAGGACACATCGCCGTGTCGGTGACACTTGCCAAGGGGCAGCGGGTCAGTCTCCAGAAGGGGTCGGGCGAGACGCTCACCGTCGTCCGGATGGGCCTCGGCTGGGAGGCGGCGCCCCGGCGCGGCCTCTTCGGCAGCCGGACCAGGCAGATCGACCTGGACGCCTCGGCCCTGCTGTACGCCGAGCGGACGCCGTCCGACGTCGTCTTCTTCCAGCACCTGGAGAGTTCCGACGGCTCGGTCAGGCACACTGGGGACAACCTGGTCGGCGGAGCCGGCGCGGGGGAGGACGACGAGGCGATCCTGGTCGACCTGGCGCACGTGCCGCCGCACATCACCCAGGTGGTGTTCACGGTGAGCTCGTACACCGGGCAGACCTTCGCGGAGGTCCGGAACGCGCACTGCCGGCTGGTCGACGAGTCGACCGGGCTGGAGCTGGCCCGGTACGAGCTGACCGGCGGCGGTCCGCACACCGGGCAGATCATGGCGAAGGTGTTCCGCGAGGAGTCCGGCGGCTGGGGCATGCAGGCGATCGGGGCTCCGGCCCGCGGCCGGACCTTCCAGGACCTGCTGCCGGCCATCGAGCCGTTCCTGTAGCGGCCGGCCGGGGCCGCAGGGGGCGGCGACTTTACCTTCTTTACCTTTACTTGGGGGTTCTGTTACCCTCGTTGACAGCGGAGGGGAGTATTCCCCCGCAGTCGTCCCCGTCATCACGGGCGCCCCCAGCGGCGCCCCGGGGCGCTGGTCCGCGGGTGCGCCGCAGCGCGCCCGACGGGCGGAAGAGACCTCCGGCAGTGACGATGACTGTCTCGCCTACCTGCCGGAGGAGCAGTAGTGGACGTTTCCGTAAGCCTTTGGGTCGGCACGATCGTGGTGCTTTTGGCACTGATCGTGGCCGATTTCTTCATCGGCGGCCGCAAGCCGCACGAGGTGTCGATCAAGGAAGCCGGTATCTGGACCACGGTCTGGGTCGTGCTGGCGGCACTCTTCGGCGGGTTCCTCTGGTGGCACTCCGGCGCGCAGCCGGCCGGTGAGTTCTTCGCCGGGTACATCACCGAGAAGTCGCTCAGCGTCGACAACCTGTTCGTGTTCATCCTGATCATGAGCAAGTTCGCGGTGCCGAGGATCTACCAGCAGCGCGTGCTGATGTTCGGTGTGATCATCGCCCTGGTGCTCCGGGCGGTCTTCATCGCCGGCGGCGCGGCCCTGGTCACGCAGTTCTCCTGGGTCTTCTTCATCTTCGGCGCCTTCCTGATCTGGACGGCGTGGAAGCTGATCAAGGAGGCGCGCTCCGACGAGGAGGACGAGGAGTTCGAGGAGAACCGCCTGCTCAAGACGATCGAGCGGCGCTTCCCGTCGACCGACAAGTACCACGGCACCAAGCTCTTCATCCGGGAGAACGGCCGCCGGCTGATGACCCCGATGCTGATCGTCATGCTGGCGATCGGCACCACCGACGTCCTGTTCGCGCTGGACTCGATCCCGGCGATCTTCGGCCTGACCCAGGACCCGTACATCGTCTTCACCGCCAACGCCTTCGCCCTGATGGGCCTGCGCCAGCTGTACTTCCTGATCGGCGGCCTGCTGAAGAAGCTGGTCCACCTCTCGTACGGCCTGTCGGTGATCCTCGGCTTCATCGGCGTGAAGCTGGTCCTGCACGCGGCGCACGAGCAGGGCGCCCACGTGCCGGAGATCGGCATCCCGTTCTCGCTGGGCTTCATCGTGGTGGTGCTCGCCGTCACCACCGTGACCAGCCTGATGGCCTCGAAGAAGGCCGAGCGGGCCGAGGCGGCGGAGAAGATCGACGCCTGAGCCCCGCCCCCCGGCACAGCGGGCCCGCGACCGAGCAGTGGTCGCGGGCCCGCTGTCGTTTCCGGCGGCGCCCAGGCCCCCTACGGCGCCCCCTCGGGGCCCGTGCGGGCCCAGACCGGCCCGGGGCGCCCCGGGCCGGTCCTACCAGCCGCGCTCGCGCCAGGCGGGCAGGTTCGGGCGCTCGGCGCCCAGCGTGGTGTCGTTGCCGTGGCCGGGGTAGACCCAGGCCTCGTCGGGCAGGGCGTCGAAGAGCTTCTCGTTGACGTCCCGGAAGAGGCTCTCGAAGGCCGCCGGGTCGCCCCAGGTGTTGCCCACGCCGCCGGGGAAGAGGCAGTCGCCGGTGAACACGTGCGGGTGGCCCTGCGGGTCGTCGTAGACCAGCACGATCGCACCGGGGGTGTGCCCGACCAGGTGCCGGACGGTCAGCTCGCAGCTGCCCACCCGCAGGGTGTCGCCGTCGTCGAGCGGCAGGTCGGTCGGCACCTCGACGGCCTCGGCGTCGATCCGCCCGGCGGCGGTGCGGGCGCCGGTGGCGGCGACCACCTCGGCCAGCGCGCCCCAGTGGTCGTGGTGCCGGTGGGTGGTGACCACGGTGGCCAGGCCCCCGCCGACGCTCTCCAGCAGCACCGGCGCGTCGGCCGCCGCGTCGATCAGCAGCTGCTCGCCGGTGTCGCGGCAGCGCAGCAGGTAGGCGTTGTTGTCGTACGGTCCGACCGCCACCTTGGTGATGATGAGATGGGCCAGCTCGCGCACGTCCGGCGGTCCGCCGACCTTGACCGCTCCGTGGTACGTCATCCGTCCGCTCCTCCTGGTGTGGGTTGCCCTGACAGCATCTCGCCTCCGGGGCGGTCAGCCCAGCGGGGGGAGGGCCGGCAGGGCGGCGGGGCCGTCGGCGAGCGGGACGCCGTCCCGGTGGACCCGGAGGCCGTCGCCGGCGGAGCGGCCGGAGAGCCAGGCGGTGAGCGCCCGGACCGGGCCCTCGGCGGTCAGTCCGGGCCCGTCGCCGGCGGAGCCGATCCCGGCCTCGTCCGCGGTGTCCTCGGCCACCAGCCGGACCGCGGGGAGGCCCTCGGCCCCGGCCAGCCGGCCCGACAGCCGCCGGAACTCCGCCACCGCGAAGGACTCCGGCCAGTCCGCGGGCGTGTGGCCGGCGGCCAGGTCGACGTGGTGGTACTCGACCTCCATCAGCCGCTTCCACGGGATGTCGTACGCCGGGAAGGTGTAGCCGGTCCGGTGCCGGACCGGGGCGCTCCAGGCCGCGTCGGGCAGCAGCGCGGCAGCGGCGGCGAAGCCCTCGCCGGTGGCGTCCAGGTCCTCGGCCTGGACCTCCAGCGGACGGCCCGCGCCGTCCTCGATGCCCTGGTCACGGGCCTCGTCGCTGGCGTACTGCGGGATGTCGGTGCCGGTCCGGGCGCCGTCGAGCAGGTTGACCAGCGAGTCGGCGTTGCGGGCGAGGTGGGCCAGCACGTGCCCCCTGGTCCAGCCGGGCAGGGCGGACGGCTCCGCCAGGGCCGCGGGGTCCAGCCCCTTCACGGTCCGCAGCAGGGCGCCGGTGCTCGCTGCCACCTGGCGCAGCCGCTCGTCCGCGAGGGCGGCGGCTTCGGCGTGGTTCCCCGGGACGCCCTGGGGGACGCCCCGGGGGGTGGTCTCGGGGGTGGTCTCGGGGGTGGTCTCGGCGTCGGTCATCGGATGCGCTCCCCGTCGGAGTGGTCGGTGGCGTTGCCCGGACGGGCCCTCGCTCGTTGACGAGGGTGACGCTATCTCCCCGCGTCGTGGCTGAGCAGGGGTTTTCCCGAACCGCCCCTGTCAACGCCCGATAGGCGCTTCACTCGTTCGGGTGGACCCGGGTGGACGAGCTCGATAATCGAACGCGTGAGCTAGTAGGCTGACTGCCGCATCCTGGAAGAAGCAACACCTCACTTTCCAGCCCTCTCGCCCCGGAGAAAGGCGCCAGAAGCAGTGGCCGACCGCCTCATCGTCCGCGGTGCTCGCGAGCACAACCTCAAGAACGTCTCGCTCGACCTGCCCCGCGACTCCCTCATCGTCTTCACGGGCCTCTCCGGGTCCGGCAAGTCCTCGCTGGCCTTCGACACGATCTTCGCCGAGGGGCAGCGCCGCTACGTCGAGTCGCTGTCCTCCTACGCCCGCCAGTTCCTCGGGCAGATGGACAAGCCCGACGTCGACTTCATCGAGGGCCTCTCCCCGGCCGTCTCGATCGACCAGAAGTCCACCAACCGCAACCCGCGCTCGACCGTCGGCACCATCACCGAGGTCTACGACTACCTCCGCCTGCTGTTCGCCCGGATCGGCAAGCCGCACTGCCCGCACTGCGGGCGCCCGATCGCCAAGCAGTCCCCGCAGGCCGTCGTGGACAAGGTACTGGAGCTCGCCGAGGGCACCCGCTTCCAGGTGCTCAGCCCGGTGGTGCGCGAGCGCAAGGGCGAGTTCGTCGACCTCTTCGCCGACCTCCAGTCGAAGGGCTACGCCCGCGCCCGGGTGGACGGCGAGACGGTCCAGCTCGCCGAGCCGCCCAAGCTCAAGAAGCAGGAGAAGCACACCGTCGAGGTGGTCATCGACCGCCTCACCGTCAAGGAGAGCGCCAAGCGCCGCCTGACCGACTCGGTGGAGACGGCCCTGCGGCTCTCCGGCGGCATGGTCGTGCTCGACTTCGTCGACCTCCCGGAGGACGACCCCGAGCGCGAGCGGATGTACTCCGAGCACCTCTACTGCCCGTACGACGACGTGTCGTTCGAGGAGTTGGAGCCGCGCTCGTTCTCCTTCAACTCGCCGTTCGGCGCCTGCCCGGACTGCTCCGGCCTCGGCAACCGGATGGAGGTCGACCCGGAGCTGGTCGTCCCCGACGACGAGAAGTCGCTGGACGAGGGCGCCATCCACCCGTGGTCCGGCGGCCACACCAAGGAGTACTTCCAGCGCCTGATCGACGCGCTGGCCGGTGAGCTGGGCTTCCGCACCGACATCCCCTGGGCCGGACTGCCGGCCCGGGCGAAGAAGGCGCTGCTGTACGGGCACAAGCACCAGGTCGAGGTCCGCTACCGCAACCGGTACGGGCGCGACCGCTCGTACACCACGGGCTTCGAGGGCGCGGTGCCGTTCATCCAGCGCCGGCACACCGAGGCGGAGAGCGACTCCAGCCGCGAGCGCTTCGAGGGCTACATGCGCGAGGTGCCCTGCCCGACCTGCCAGGGCACCCGGCTCAAGCCGGTGGTGCTGGCCGTCACCGTCGAGGGCCGCTCGATCGCCGAGGTCTCCTCGATGTCGATCAGCGACTGCTCCGACTTCCTCGGCGCGATGAAGCTCAACGCCCGGGACAAGCAGATCGCCGAGCGCGTCCTCAAGGAGGTCAACGAGCGGCTCCGCTTCCTGGTCGACGTCGGCCTGGACTACCTCTCGCTCGACCGCGCGGCCGGCACCCTCTCCGGCGGCGAGGCCCAGCGCATCCGGCTCGCCACCCAGATCGGCTCCGGCCTGGTCGGCGTGCTCTACGTGCTGGACGAGCCGTCCATCGGCCTGCACCAGCGCGACAACCACCGGCTGATCGAGACCCTCGTCCGGCTCCGCGACATCGGCAACACCCTGATCGTCGTCGAGCACGACGAGGACACCATCAAGATGGCCGACTGGGTGGTCGACATCGGCCCCGGCGCCGGCGAGCACGGCGGCAAGGTGGTCCACTCCGGCTCGCTGAAGCAGCTGCTCGCCAACAAGGAGTCGCTCACCGGCCAGTACCTCTCCGGCAAGCGGTCCATCCCGATCCCGGCCGCCCGCCGCGACCGGGACAAGAAGCGCCAGCTGACCGTCCACGGCGCCCGCGAGCACAACCTCAAGGACGTCACGGTCGGCTTCCCGCTCGGCACCTTCACCGCGATCACCGGCGTCTCCGGCTCCGGCAAGTCGACCCTGGTCAACGACATCCTCTACACCCACCTCGCCCGGGAGCTGAACGGCGCCCGCACGGTGCCCGGCCGGCACACCCGGATCACCGGCACCGAGCAGGTGGACAAGGTGGTGCACGTCGACCAGTCGCCGATCGGCCGGACCCCGCGCTCCAACCCGGCCACCTACACCGGCGTCTTCGACCACGTCCGGCGGCTCTTCGCGGAGACCCAGGAGGCCAAGGTCCGCGGCTACCTGCCCGGCCGGTTCTCCTTCAACGTCAAGGGAGGCCGCTGCGAGAACTGCTCCGGCGACGGCACCATCAAGATCGAGATGAACTTCCTGCCGGACGTCTACGTCCCGTGCGAGGTCTGCCACGGCGCCCGGTACAACCGGGAGACGCTGGAGGTCCACTACAAGGGCCGGTCCATCGCCGAGGTGCTGGACATGCCCATCGAGGAGGCGCTCGGCTTCTTCGAGGCCGTCCCGGCGATCGCCCGCCACCTGAGGACGCTCAACGACGTCGGCCTCGGCTACGTCCGGCTCGGCCAGTCCGCGCCGACCCTCTCCGGCGGCGAGGCCCAGCGCGTCAAGCTCGCCTCCGAGCTGCAGAAGCGCTCCACCGGCCGGACGGTCTACGTGCTCGACGAGCCGACCACCGGTCTGCACTTCGAGGACATCAGCAAGCTGATCAAGGTGCTCTCCGGGCTGGTGGACAAGGGCAACACGGTGATCGTCATCGAGCACAACCTCGATGTGATCAAGACCGCCGACTGGATCGTCGACATGGGCCCCGAGGGCGGCTCCGGCGGCGGCACGGTCGTCGCCGAGGGCACCCCGGAGCAGATCGCGGCCGTCTCCGAGAGCCACACCGGCAAGTTCCTCCGGGACATCCTGCCGGGCGAGTTCGAGGACGCCCCGGTCGCCCCGGTCAAGGCCAGGGCACCGCGCAAGCGCGCCGTGGCCGCCAAGAAGTAGGCCGAAACCCGTTCCGGCCGCCCCCCGACGCACGGGGGGCGGCCGGATAAACCCGGCATAGACTTCCGCCCGGCCCGCAGCAGCCGGGCCGTCGCGGCCGCGCACACCCCCGCAGCCGCGGTGACACCCGCCAGACCAGGAGCACCCTCATGCCCGAGGCCCCCGACAGCCTGCCGGCCGACAGCCCCGCCACCTCCCGCCGCACCCTGCTCTGCGGTGCCGCGGCCGTCCTCGCCGCCGGCGGCACGCTCGCCGTCTCCGGCTGCTCCTCGTCCTCCTCCGACTCCTCCGCCGCCGGGACCCCGGTGGACGTCGGCCCGGCCGCCGCCGTGCCGGTCGGCGGCGGCACCGTCTACCGCGAGAAGAAGATCGTCGTCACCCAGCCCACCGAGGGCCAGTACAAGGCGTTCAGCGCCAAGTGCACCCACGCCGGCTGTGTCGTCGACCAGGTCAAGAACCAGAAGATCCAGTGCCCCTGCCACGGCAGCCTCTTCGGCATCACCGACGGCGCCGTGCTGGAAGGCCCGGCCCCCACCCCGCTGCCCGAGTACACCGTGGCGGTCGAGGGCGGCAACCTCAAGGTGACCCCGCGCTGAAGCAGTTGATCTCCCCTCCGAAGGCCCGGCCCGACTCGGTACGGTGGACCCATGGCTGACCCGTCCACCTACCGCCCGGCGCCGGGCGCGATCCCCACCTCGCCAGGCGTCTACAAGTTCCGCGACGCCCACGGGCGGGTCATCTACGTCGGCAAGGCCAAGAGCCTGCGCCCGCGGCTCTCCTCGTACTTCCAGGACCTCGCCGGACTGCACCCGCGCACCGCGACCATGGTCACCACCGCCGCCTCGGTGGAGTGGACCGTGGTCGCCACCGAGGTGGAGGCGCTCCAGCTGGAGTACTCCTGGATCAAGGAGTTCGACCCCCGCTTCAACGTCAAGTACCGCGACGACAAGAGCTACCCCGAGCTCGCGGTCACCCTGAACGAGGAGTACCCGCGGGTCCAGGTCATGCGCGGCGCGCACAAGAAGGGCGTGCGCTACTTCGGCCCCTACGGCCACGCCTGGGCGATCCGCGAGACCGTCGACCTGCTGCTGCGCGTCTTCCCCGTCCGCACCTGCTCCAACGGCGTCTTCAAGCGCGCCCGCCAGGTCGGCCGCCCGTGCCTGCTCGGCTACATCGGCAAGTGCGCCGCCCCCTGCGTCGGCAAGGTCTCGCCCGAGGAACACCGCGCCCTGGCCGAGGACTTCTGCGACTTCATGGCCGGCCGCACCGGCAACTACCTGCGCCGCCTGGAGGGCGAGATGCAGGAGGCCGCGGTCGAGATGGAGTACGAGAAGGCGGCCCGCCTGCGCGACGACATCGGCGCGCTCAAGCGGGCCATGGAGAAGAACGCCATCGTCCTCGCCGACGCCACCGACGCCGACCTGCTGGCCGTCGCCGAGGACGAACTGGAGGCCGCCGTCCAGATCTTCCACGTCCGCGGCGGCCGGGTCCGCGGCCAGCGCGGCTGGGTCACCGACAAGGTCGAGGACGTCGACACCGCGGGACTGGTCGAGCACGCCCTCCAGCAGCTCTACGGCGGCGCCCGCGAGGACGGGAGCGGCGAGTCCGTCCCCCGCGAGGTCCTGGTGCCCGCACTGCCCGACCCCGCCGGGCCGGCCCGCGACTGGCTGAGCGGCCTGCGCGGCAGCCAGGTCGACCTGCGGGTGCCCCAGCGCGGCGACAAGAAGGACCTGATGGCCACCGTGCAGCGCAACGCCCAACAGGCGCTCGCCCTGCACAAGACCAAGCGCGCCTCCGACCTCACCACGCGAAGCCGCGCCCTCCAGGAGATCGCCGACGCACTGGAGCTGGACTCCGTCCCGCTGCGCATCGAGTGCTTCGACATCTCCCACCTCCAGGGCGAGGACGTGGTCGCCTCGATGGTCGTCTTCGAGGACGGCCTGGCCCGCAAGAGCGAGTACCGCCGCTTCCAGATCAAGGGCTTCGAGGGCCAGGACGACGTCCGCTCGATGCACGAGGTGATCAGCCGCCGGTTCCGCCGCTACCTGCAGGAACGCGAGCAGACCGGCGAGTGGGCCGTCCCCGAGACGGGCCCCGAGGAGGGCTCCGAGGACGAGCCGGGCACCGAGGCGCCGGGCGGCCCGGTCGACCCCGAGACGGGCCGCCCGCGCCGCTTCGCCTACCCCCCGCAGCTGATCGTCGTCGACGGCGGCCAGCCCCAGGTCGCCGCCGCCCAGCGGGCCCTGGACGAGCTCGGCATCGACGACGTCGCGCTCTGCGGCCTGGCCAAGCGCCTGGAGGAGGTCTGGCTGCCCGGCGAGGACGACCCGGTCGTGCTCCCGCGCAGCAGCGAGGGCCTCTACCTGCTCCAGCGGGTCCGCGACGAGGCCCACCGCTTCGCCATCGCCTACCAGCGGGGCAAGCGTTCCAAGCGACTCACCGCCGGAGAACTGGACTCCGTCCCCGGCCTCGGCGAGACTCGCCGTCAGGCGCTGCTCAAGCACTTCGGCTCGCTGAAGAAGCTCCGGGCGGCCACCGTCGACGAACTCTGCGCCGTCCCCGGCATCGGCCGGCGGACGGCGGAGACAGTTGCGGCGGCGTTGTCGTCCCGTACACCTGCCGCACCAGCCGTGAACACCGCCACGGGCGAGATCATCGAGGACGGCGCCGATGAGCCGGCGCCCGCGGCACCCGAGACCGCACCCACCCAGGAGACGCCATGACGGCCGATGCCGCCCGTCAGCCGGCGCGCCCCGTGCTCACTCGCCCGAGTGAGCCGGGGAAGCTTGCCCGCGCGACGCGCGTTCTCCACAGCAGAACCACCGAGAGCGGGGAACCGAAGTGACCGTGTCCGATTACGGGGGCACCGCCCGGCCGGAGGCCGGCGGAGAGAACACCCCGGAGCTGGTGATCATCTCCGGCATGTCCGGAGCCGGCCGCTCCACCGCCGCCAAGTGCCTGGAGGACCTGGGCTGGTTCGTGGTGGACAACCTGCCGCCGGCCCTCATCCCGACCATGGTCGACCTCGGCGCCCGGTCCCAGGGCAACGTCGCCCGGATCGGCGCCGTCGTCGACGTCCGCGGCCGGCAGTTCTTCGACGACCTGCTGACCTCCCTGGACGAGCTGGAGAAGCGCGGCGTCCGGCTCCGTGTGGTTTTCCTGGACTCCTCCGACGACGCCCTCGTCCGCCGCTTCGAGGGAGTGCGCCGCCCGCACCCGCTCCAGGCCGACGGCCGGATCGTCGACGGCATCGCCCAGGAGCGGGACCTGCTGCGCGAGCTGCGCGGCGAGGCCGACCTGGTGATCGACACCTCCAACCTCAACGTCCACCAGCTGCGCGCCAAGCTCGACGCCCAGTTCGCCGACCACGACGAACCCGAGCTGCGGGCCACCGTGATGTCCTTCGGCTTCAAGTACGGCCTGCCGGTCGACGCCGACCTCGTGGTGGACTGCCGCTTCCTGCCCAACCCGCACTGGGTGCCCGAGCTGCGGGCCCGTACCGGCACCGACGCCGACGTCGCCGACTACGTGTTCCAGCAGCCCGGGGCCAACGAGTTCCTCAACGGCTACGCGGAGCTGCTGCGCATCGTCACCGAGGGGTACCGCCGCGAGGGGAAGCGCTACATGACGCTTGCCGTAGGCTGCACCGGTGGCAAGCACCGCAGCGTCGCGATGTCCGAGCGCCTGACGAAACGTCTCATCTCGGACGGCGTCGAAACGGTGCTCGTCCACCGTGACATGGGACGGGAGTAGCCGCCGCACCCCCTGCCGGGCCGCCGGCGGAAGGTCGGCGGCCGGCAAGAGGAACGCGAGGTAGGTGTGACGGGATACGTGCCCGGGCGGCAGTTTCAGAACAAGGCCGCCGACCGGAGCGGGGTGGCGGCCCGGTCCTTCGCGACCGGCCGGCCCCGCGCCGGAGCGGCCCGCACCAGCCCGGCCCGTCCCCACCAGGCGCCCCGGACCAACCAGGCGCCCCGGATCACCGCGCTCGGCGGCGGCCAGGGCCTGTCCGCCTCGCTGTCCGCGCTGCGCCGGCTCACCACCGACCTGACCGCCGTGGTCACCGTCGCCGACGACGGCGGTTCCAGCGGCCGGCTCCGCGAGGAGCTGGGGGTGCTGCCCCCGGGCGACCTCCGCAAGGCGCTGGCCGCGCTCTGCGGGGACGACGACTGGGGCCGCACCTGGTCCGAGGTGATCCAGCAGCGCTTCACCGGCAGCGGCGAGCTGGGCGGCCACGCCGTCGGCAACCTGCTGATCGTCGCGCTCTGGGAGAAGCTCGGCGACCCGGTCGCCGCCCTCGACTGGGTCGGCCGGCTGCTCAACGTCCAGGGCCGGGTGCTGCCGATGTCGGCCGTCCCGCTGGACATCGAGGCGGTCGTCCGCGGCCACGACCCGGCGCACCCGGCCGAGCTGGCCGCCGTCCGCGGCCAGGCCAGCGTCGCGGTGACCCCGGGCACCGTGCAGTCGGTGCGGCTGCTGCCGGACGAGCCGCCGGCCGTCCCGGAGGCGGTCACCGCCGTCCGCGAGGCGGACTGGGTGGTGCTCGGCCCCGGCTCCTGGTTCACCAGCGTGCTGCCGCACCTGCTGGTGCCCGAGCTGGCCAAGGCGCTGGTCGAGACCCGCGCGCGCCGCCTGCTCACCCTGAACCTGGCCCCGCAGCCGGGCGAGACCGAGGGCTTCACCCCGCAGCGTCACCTGGAGGTCATCGCCGACCACGCCGCGGACCTCGCGGTGGATGCGATCCTGGTGGACGAGCGCGCCGTCACCGGCGGCGCCTTCGGCCAGGCGGACCTGGCCGGCCTGGAGAAGGCCGCCGAGCGGATGGGCGCCGCCCTGGTGCTCGGCCGGGTCGCCCGTACCGACGGCACGCCGCGACACGACCCGGAGCTCTTGGCAGCCGCGTACGACCGGATTTTCCGGACACATGGAAGGATCGGGCCATGGCGATGACTCCAGCGGTGAAGGACGAAATCAGCCGGCTCCCGGTCACCCGGGCCTGCTGCCGCAAGGCGGAGGTGTCGGCGATCCTGCGATTCGCGGGCGGGCTGCACATCGTGAGCGGCCGCATCGTGATCGAGGCGGAGCTCGACACCGGCGCGGCCGCCCGGCGTCTGCGCAAGGACCTGCTGGAGATCTTCGGACACTCCTCGGACCTGGTCGTGATGGCCCCCGGCGGCCTGCGGCGCGGCAGCCGGTACGTGGTCCGGGTGGTCAAGGACGGCGAGCTGCTGGCGCGGCAGACCGGTCTGGTGGACGGCCGGGGCCGGCCGATCCGGGGCCTGCCCCCGGCGGTGGTCTCCGGCGCCACCTGCGACGCCGAGGCGGCCTGGCGCGGGGCCTTCCTGGCGCACGGCTCGCTCACCGAGCCCGGCCGCTCCTCCTCGCTGGAGATCACCTGCCCCGGCTCCGAGGCCGCCCTCGCCCTGGTCGGCGCCGCCCGCCGGCTCGGCATCCCGGCCAAGGCCCGCGAGGTGCGCGGCGTGGACCGGGTGGTGATCCGCGACGGCGACGCCATCGGCGCGCTGCTCACCCGCCTCGGCGCCCACGAGTCGGTGCTCGCCTGGGAGGAGCGCCGGATGCGGCGCGAGGTGCGCGCCACCGCCAACCGGCTCGCCAACTTCGACGACGCCAACCTGCGCCGCTCGGCCCGGGCCGCGGTGGCTGCCGGTGCCCGGGTGCAGCGCGCGCTGGAGATCCTGGGCGAGGAGGTGCCCGAGCACCTGGCCGCCGCCGGTCAGCTGCGGATGCAGCACAAGCAGGCCTCGCTGGAGGAGTTGGGCGCCCTCGCCGACCCGCCGCTGACCAAGGACGCGGTGGCCGGCCGGATCCGCCGGCTGCTGGCGATGGCCGACAAGCGCGCCTCCGAGCTGGGCCTGCCGAGCACCGAGGCCAACCTGACGGACGAGATGGCACTCAACTGACTCTTGACGATCGCGTTCGGTGATGATCTCCCCCGCCGGTGCCCGCTGTTCGGGCACCGGCGGTGCCGTGTCCGAGGGGCGGACGGAGGGCTCCCGCCGGAGGGCCCGCGGGCCCGGGACCAACTGCCCCGGAGGGCAAGGACGGAAGGCCCGAAGACGCCCGGATCACGCGCCACGCCAGGGGTTGCGGAGCGGGCTGATGTGCTCTACCCGGCCTTGGAGGGGTAGGGTCATAGGCGGTCGGGGACATCCCAAATTCCACCCCGTCGGCATAGCGTCCGGCGTACCTAACGAGGAGATCGGTTCGTGACGATCCGGGTAGGCATCAACGGATTCGGCCGCATCGGCCGCAACTTCTTCCGTGCGGTTCAGGCCCAGGGCGCGGACATCGAGATCGTCGGTGTCAACGACCTGACCGACACCAAGACCCTGGCGCACCTGCTGAAGTACGACTCGATCCTGGGCACCTTCCAGGGCGAGGTCTCGCACACCGCTGACAGCATCACCGTCGACGGCAAGACCTTCAAGGTCATCGCCGAGCGCGATCCCGCCAACCTCCCCTGGGGCGAGCTGGGCGCGGACGTCGTCATCGAGTCGACCGGCATCTTCACCAAGGCCGAGGCGGCCAAGAAGCACGTCGCCGCCGGTGCCAAGAAGGTCATCATCTCGGCGCCCGCCACCGACGAGGACATCACCATCGTCATCGGTGTCAACGACGACAAGTACGACGCCGAGAAGCACACCGTCATCTCCAACGCCTCCTGCACCACCAACTGCGTGGCGCCGCTGGCCAAGGTGCTGAACGAGAACTTCGGCATCGTCAAGGGTCTGATGACCACGGTGCACGCGTACACCAACGACCAGGTCACCCTGGACTTCCCGCACAAGGACCTGCGTCGCGCCCGCGCCGCGGCCCTCAACATCATCCCGACCTCGACGGGTGCCGCCAAGGCGACCGCCCTGGTCCTGCCCGAGCTCAAGGGCAAGCTGGACGGCACCTCGCTGCGCGTCCCGGTCCCGACCGGCTCGATCACCGACCTGGTCGTCACCCTGGAGCGCGACGTCACCGTCGCCGAGGTCAACGAGGCCTTCAAGAAGGCCTCGGAGACCACCCTCAAGGGCATCCTGCAGTACACCGAGGACCCGATCGTCTCCTCCGACATCGTGAACTCGCCGTTCTCCACGATCTTCGACTCGCTGATGACCATGGTCCAGGGCAACCAGGTCAAGGTCTTCGGCTGGTACGACAACGAGTGGGGCTACTCGAACCGCCTCGTCAACCTGACCACCCTCGTCGGTGGCCGGCTCTGACGCAGCGGGAGCTGACGTGAAGTAGGGGGGAGGGCCCGGAAGGCATGTGCGAAGCCGACCGGGCCCTCCGTCTGCGCACCCTCAACTCCCAATTGACGGCCCGCCGTTGTGCCGTCGCCTGCTCCACCTTCTCGCCAGGAGACCGAAGACCGTGAAGACCATCGAAGACCTGGACGTCGCCGGCCGGCGCGTGTTCGTCCGCGCGGACCTGAACGTCCCGCTGTCCGGCGGCACGATCACCGACGACGGCCGGATCCGCGCCGTCGCCCCGACCATCGCCAAGCTCGTCGAGCGCGGTGCGAAGGTCGTCGTCGCCTCCCACCTCGGCCGCCCCAAGGGCGAGCCGGACCCGCAGTTCTCCCTCGCGCCGGTGGCCGTCCGCCTCGGCGAGATCCTCGGCAAGCCGGTCGCGTTCGCGACCGACACCGTGGGCGAGAGCGCGAAGGCCACCGTCGCCGCCCTGGCCGACGGCGAGGTCACGCTGCTCGAGAACCTGCGCTTCAACGCCGGTGAGACCAGCAAGGACGACGCCGAGCGCGGCGCCTTCGCCGACCGGCTGGCGGGCCTGGCCGACCTCTACGTCGGCGACGGCTTCGGCGCGGTGCACCGCAAGCACGCCTCGGTGTTCGACCTGCCGGCCCGCCTGCCGCACGCGGTCGGTGACCTGATCGCCACCGAGGTGGGCGTGCTCAAGCGCCTCACCGAGGAGGTCGAGCGCCCGTACGTGGTGGTGCTCGGCGGCTCCAAGGTCTCGGACAAGGTCGGCGTGATCGACAACCTGCTCGGCAAGGCCGACCGCATCCTGATCGGCGGCGGCATGGCGTACACCTTCCTCAAGGCCAAGGGCCACGAGGTCGGCATCTCGCTGCTGCAGGAGGACCAGATCCCGACGGTGCTGGACTACCTGAAGCGCGGCGAGGAGAGCGGCGTCGAGTTCGTGCTGCCGGTGGACGTCGCGATCTCCGCGAAGTTCCCGGACACCAAGACGCACGCCCCGGTCGAGGACTTCGAGGTCGTCGGCGCCGACGGCATCCCGGCCGACAAGGAGGGCCTCGACATCGGCCCGAAGACCCGCGAGCTGTTCGCGGCGAAGCTGGCCGACGCGAAGACGGTGTTCTGGAACGGCCCGGTGGGCGTCTTCGAGCACCCGGCCTTCGCCGAGGGCACCAAGGCCGTCGCCCAGGCCCTGGTCGACAGCGACGCGTTCACCGTGGTCGGCGGCGGCGACTCCGCCGCGGCCGTCCGCATCCTGGGCTTCGACGAGACGAAGTTCGGGCACATCTCGACCGGCGGTGGCGCGAGCCTCGAGTACCTGGAGGGCAAGACCCTTCCCGGTCTCGCCGCCCTGGAAGGCTGATACCGCAATGACTGAGCGTCTCCCGCTGATGGCGGGCAACTGGAAGATGAACCTCAACCACCTCGAGGCCATCCAGCACACCCAGAAGCTGGCCTTCGCGCTGGCCGACAAGGACTACGAGTCGGTCGAGGTGGCCGTCCTCGTGCCGTTCACCGACCTCCGCTCGGTGCAGACCCTGGTCGACGGCGACAAGCTGAAGATCAAGTACGGCTCGCAGGACATCTCGCAGCACGACTCCGGTGCCTACACCGGCGAGGTCTCCGGCCCGATGCTGGCCAAGCTCAAGTGCACCTACGCGGTGATCGGCCACTCGGAGCGCCGCCAGTACCACGGCGAGAACGAGGAGATCGTCAACGCCAAGGTGAAGGCCGCCTACCGCAGCGGGGTCACCCCGATCCTCTGCATCGGCGAGCCGCTGGAGATCCGCAAGGCCGGCACCCACGTCGAGTACACCCTGGCCCAGCTCGACGGCGCCCTGCAGGACGTCCCGGCCGACCAGGCCGAGTCCATCGTGGTCGCCTACGAGCCGGTCTGGGCGATCGGCACCGGCGAGGTGGCGACCCCCGAGGACGCCCAGGAGGTCTGCGCCGCGATCCGCGTGCGGATCGCCGAGCTGTACGGCGCCGAGCTGGCCGGGAAGGTCCGCGTGCTGTACGGCGGTTCGGTCAAGTCCTCCAGCGCGGCCGGTCTGATGGCCAAGCCGGACGTCGACGGCGGCCTGATCGGCGGTGCCTCCCTGGACGCCGACGAGTTCGTCAAGATCGTGCGGTACCGTGAGCAGGCAGTAGGCTAACGCCGCCGCAGCAACGTAGGCTTTGGGGCCGGACCGCCGTGCGCGGTCCGGCCCCTTCGCCGAAGATACGAGAGAGTTGGTCCCGTCGTGGTTATCGGGTTCTCGATTGCCCTGATCGTCTTCAGCCTGCTGATGATCCTCCTGGTGCTGCTGCACAAGGGTAAGGGCGGCGGCCTGTCGGACATGTTCGGCGGCGGCGCGATGTCGACCGGTGGCGGCTCGGCGGTGGCCGAGCGCAACCTGGACCGCATCACGATCGTGGTCGGACTCGGCTGGTTCGCATGCATCATCGTGCTGAGCCTGGTCATGAAGTACAAGAGCTGACGTACCTCTGACGCCCCGTCGCCCCGCGGCCTATGCTGGAACGGTCCGGGGCGGAGCCGGTGGTGGCGCATCCTTAACTCCTGCTTACACTAGGACGACTTTCGCCACCGACGCGCATCGCGGCGGGTCGGCGCACCAGCACGCAGGGAGTCAGACCGTGGCAAGTGGCAACGCCATCCGTGGCAGCAGGGTCGGAGCCGGCCCGATGGGTGAGGCGGAGCGCGGCGAATCCGCCCCCCGCAACCGGATCTCCTTCTGGTGTGCCAACAAGCACGAGACCCGCCCGAGCTTCGCGGCCGAAGCGGTCATCCCGGAGACCTGGGACTGCCCGCGCTGCGGCTTCCCGGCCGGCCAGGACGAGCACAACCCGCCCGCGCCGTCCCGCAACGAGCCGTACAAGACCCACCTCGCCTACGTCCGCGAGCGCCGGACCGACGCCGACGGCGAGGCGATCCTCGCCGAGGCGCTGGCCAAGCTCCGCGGCGAGATCTGAGACGCACCGCCGCGCGCCGGGGGCGGGTGCCCGCGGGCGCGCGGCAGCAACACGAAGGGCGTCACCGTTCGGGAGAACGGTGACGCCCTTCGCGCGTGCTCAGGCCGAGGCCGGCGGGTACAGCTGGGGCGGCAGCTGGGCCGCCGCGGAGCGGTCCAGCAGCCACAGGGTGCGCCCGCGCCCGTACGCGCCGGAGGCGGGCGCCTGGAGCTCGCCGGGGCCGGACAGGGCCAGCGCGACCGCGCCCGCCTTGTCCTCGCCCGCCGCCAGCAGCCAGACCTCGCGGGCCGCCCGGATCGCCGGGAGGGTGAGCGAGATCCGGGTCGGCGGGGGCTTCGGCGCGCCGCGCACGCCGACCACCGTCAGCCCGGTCTCCCGGACGCCCGGGTGCTCGGGGAAGAGCGAGGCGACGTGGGTGTCCGGGCCGACGCCGAGCAGCAGCACGTCGAAGGCGGGGACGCCGAGCCGGTCGCCCGGTCCGGCCGCCTTCGCCAGCTCCTCCGCGTAGCGTGCGGCGGCCGTCTCGACGTCCGAGCCGTCCACGCCGTCCGAGGCGGGCATCTCGTGCACCCGCGCCGGGTCGAGCGGGACGGCGTCCAGCAGCTCCGCCCGGGCCTGGACGGCGTTGCGCTCCGGGTCGGCGGCGGGCACGAACCGCTCGTCGCCCCACCAGAGGTCGAGCTTGGCCCAGTCGACCGCGTCCCGCGCCGGGGAGGCGGCGATGGCGGCCAGCAGGGCGTTGCCGTTGCGCCCGCCGGTGAGCACCACCGAGGCGGTGCCGCGGGCGGCCTGGGCGTCCACGATCCGGGTGATCAGCCGGGCCGCGGCGGTCTGGGCCATCAGCTCCTTGTCCCGGTGGACGACCAGCTGCGGGGTGGCGGCCGTCATGCCTGCGCCTTCTTGGCGGAGCGCTTGCCGGCCGCCTTCTTCGCGGGGGCGGGTGCGGGGGCCTCGGCGGCCACCGCGGCCTCGGCGGCGGCCGCCACGGCCTCCACGGCGACCTCGTCGGCCGCGTCGACCACCGGGGCCGGCTCGTCCGACGGTTCGAGCAGCCGGTCCACCGGAGTGCGCACGGCCGCCGCGTAGATGTCGTCCGGGTCGAGCCGGCGCAGCTCCTCGGCGATCAGCTCCGAGGTCTCGCGCCGCTTGAGCGCCACCTGGCGGTCCGGCGAGCCGGGCATGGAGAGCGTGCCCATCAGGCCGTCCGGGCGGTCCAGGGTGATGTCCCCGTCCGTGGTGCGCAGGTGCACCGCGGTGATGCCCGGGCCGTTGGTGACGACCCGCTCGACCGGCACGTGCAGCCGGGTGTGCAGCCACAGGCCGAGCAGCTCGACGCTGGGGTTGTACGACTCGCCCTCGACCACCGCGGAGGTGATCGTGGACGGCCGCTGGTCCAGCGCGGCGGCCAGCATCGAGCGCCAGCCGGTGATCCGGGTCCAGGCCAGGTCGGTGTCGCCGGGGGTGTAGCTCTGCGCCCGCTGGGCGAGCTGGCCCACCGGGGACTCGGCGGTGACCGCGTCGGTGATCCGGCGCTGGGCGATCGAACCCAGCGGGTCCTGCGCCGGGTGCAGCGGCGCATTCTCCGGCCACCAGACCACGACCGGGGCGTCCGGCAGCAGCAGCGGCAGGACGACCGACTGCGCGTGCGAGACCAGCTCGCCGTGCATGCGCAGGATGACCGTTTCGCCGGAGCCGGCGTCGGAGCCGACCAGGATCTCGGCGTCCAGGCGGGTCTCGGCGCGGGCCCGGGGCGAACGCCCGGCGCGCTTGATGACCGCCAGGGTGCGCGAGGGGTGCTCGCGGGAGGCGTCGTTGGCGGCCTTGAGGGCGTCGTACGCGCTGCCCTCGTCGGTCACGATCACCAGGGTGAGCACCATGCCGGCGGCGGTGGACCCGCCCGCCCGGCGCGCCTCCATCAGGGCGGCGTTGATCTTGCCGGACGTGGTGTCCGTGAGGTCGATCTTCATGGCCGGCGCCAGCTCCTGCCGTCTCGTGCGAGCATCTCGTCAGCCTCGGCCGGGCCCCAGGTGCCGGCCGGGTACTGGGCGGGCTTGCCGTGGGCGTCCCAGTACTTCTCGATCGGGTCGAGGATCTGCCAGGACAGCTCGACCTCCTGGTGGCGCGGGAACAGGTTGGCGTCGCCGAGCAGCACGTCGAGGATGAGCCGCTCGTACGCCTCCGGGGACGACTCGGTGAAGGACTCGCCGTAGGCGAAGTCCATCGTGACGTCGCGGACCTCGAAGGAGGTGCCCGGCACCTTGGAGCCGAACCGCACGGTGACGCCCTCGTCCGGCTGGACCCGGATGACCAGGGCGTTCTGCCCGAGCTCCTCGGTCGCGTAGGAGTCGAACGGCAGGTACGGGGCGCGCTGGAAGACCACCGCGATCTCGGTGACCCGGCGGCCCAGCCGCTTGCCGGTGCGCAGGTAGAACGGCACGCCCGCCCAGCGGCGGTTGTTGATCTCCAGCTTGATGGCCGCGTAGGTGTCGGTCCGCGAGTCCGGGTTGATGCCGTCCTCGTCGAGGTAGCCGACGACCTCCTCGCCGCCCTGCCAGCCGGACGCGTACTGGCCGCGCACGGTGTGCTTGCCGAGGTCGGCCGGGAGCTTGACGGCGCTGAGCACCTTGAGCTTCTCGGCGACCAGCGCCTTCGGGTGGAAGGACGCCGGCTCCTCGATGGCGGTGAGCGCCATCAGCTGGAGCAGGTGGTTCTGGATGACGTCCCGGGCGGAGCCGATGCCGTCGTAGTAGCCGGCCCGGCCGCCGATGCCGATGTCCTCGGCCATGGTGATCTGCACGTGGTCGACGTACGACCGGTTCCAGATCGGCTCGAACATCTGGTTGGCGAAGCGGAGCGCCAGGATGTTCTGGACGGTCTCCTTGCCCAGGTAGTGGTCGATCCGGAAGACCTCGTCCCGGGGGAAGACCTCGTGGACGATCCGGTTCAGCTCCTGGGCGGACTCCAGGTCGTGGCCGAAGGGCTTCTCGATGACGGCGCGGCGCCAGGAACCCTGGGGAGGGTCGGCCAGGCCGTGCTTCTTCAGCTGCTGGACGACGGTCGGGAAGAACTTCGGCGGGACGGACAGGTAGAAGGCGAAGTTGCCGCCGGTGCCCTGCGCCTTGTCCAGCTCCTCGATGGTGGCGCGGAGCTTGTCGAAGGCGTCGTCGTCGTCGAAGTCGCCCTGGACGAAGCGCATGCCCTTGGCGAGCTGCTGCCAGACCTCCTCGCGGAAGGGGGTGCGGGCGTGGTCCTTGACCGCGTCGTGCACCTCCTTGGCGAAGTCCTCGTCCTCCCACTCGCGGCGGGCGAAGCCGACGAGCGAGAAGCCCGGCGGCAGCAGGCCGCGGTTGGCCAGGTCGTAGATGGCCGGCATCAGCTTCTTGCGGGACAGGTCGCCGGTGACCCCGAAGATGACCAGGCCGGACGGCCCCGCGATGCGCGGGAGCCGCCGGTCGGTGGGGTCACGAAGCGGGTTGACGGGGGCCGGCGTGGGGTCGCCTGCGTCCGAGTCCGACGTCAACTCAGGGAAGTCAGTGCTCACTTGATGGGCTCCGCTTTCGTGCGCTGGCTGTGTGAGCAGGGGTCACTTCTCGCCGGCGAAGGAGGCCAGCGAAGCGGTGACGGTGTCGAGCAGCTCGTTCCAGGACTGCTCGAACTTCTCCACGCCCTCGTCCTCCAGGACCTGCACGACGTCGTCGTAGTCCACCCCGGCGGCGGCGATGGCGTCCATGACGGCCTTCGCGTCGGCGTAGTTGGGGACGATGGTGCCGCCGGTGACCACGCCGTGGTCGCCGGTCGCCTCAAGGGTGGCCTCGGGCATGGTGTTCACGGTGCCCGGGGCGACCAGCTCGGTGACGTACAGGGTGTCCGGCAGGGCCGGGTCCTTGACGCCGGTGGAGGCCCAGAGGGGGCGCTGCGGCTTGGCGCCGGCGGCCTCCAGGGCGCGCCAGCGGTCGCTGCCCGCGGTCTTGGCGTCGACGCTGCCGAAGACCTCCTCGTACGCCTGGTAGGCGAGGCGGGCGTTGGCGAGCGCGGCCTTGGAGCGGAGGTCCCGGGCGTCGCCGCCGATCTTGTCCAGGCGCTTGTCGATCTCGGTGTCGACGCGCGACACGAAGAAGGAGGCGACCGACTCGATCTGCGAGAGGTCCAGGCCCTTGGCCTTGGCGGCCTCCAGGCCGGTCAGGTAGGCGTCGATGACGGCCTTGTAGCGCTCCAGCGAGAAGATCAGCGTGACGTTGACGCTGATGCCCTTGCCGATGACCTCGGCGATCGCGGGCAGGCCGGCCTTGGTGGCGGGGATCTTGATGAACACGTTCGGGCGGTCGACCAGCCACCACAGCTGCTTGGCCTCGGCGACGGTGGCGGCGGTCTCGTGGGCCAGGCGCGGGTCGACCTCGATGGAGACCCGGCCGTCGCGGCCGTTGGAGGCGTCGTAGACCGGGCGCAGCACGTCGGCGGCGTCCCGCACGTCCGAGGTGGTGATCATGCGGACGGCCTCGTCCGTGGTGACCTTGCGGACGGCGAGGTCGCGCAGCTGGCCGTCGTAGGAGGAGTCGCCGCCGCCGATGGCCTTCTGGAAGATGGTCGGGTTGGTGGTGACGCCCACCACGTGCTTGTGCTGCACCAGCTCGGCGAGGTTGCCGCTGTTGAGCCGCTTGCGGCTGAGGTCGTCCAGCCAGATCGCCACGCCTTCGTCGCTGAGGCGCTTCAGTGCGTCAGTCATGGTGCTTCAGTCCTTCGTCTGTATGTCCGTGGGGTCCTCGGGGGGCCGGCCGGGCGTCCGGTGTGCGGTCGGTGCGCCCGGCCGGCGGGTGCCGCTAGCGGTTGACGGCTTCCAGCGAGCGCAGCGCGTTGTGGGCCTCGGCGACGACGCGCTCGGCGGTCAGGCCGAACTCCTCGAAGAGGACCTGGTAGTCGGCGGAGGCGCCGAAGTGCTCCAGCGAGACGATCCGGCCGTGGTCGCCGACCAGCTCGCGCCAGCCCTGGGCGATGCCGGCCTCGACCGACACGCGGGCCTTGACCGACGGCGGCAGCACGCTGTCGCGGTAGGCCTGGTCCTGCTCCTGGAACCACTCGAAGGACGGCAGCGAGACGACGCGGGTGGCGACGCCCTCGGCCTCCAGGACCTCGCGGGCCTTGACGGCCAGCTGGACCTCGGAGCCGGTGCCGAGCAGGATCACCTGCGGGTCGCCGGTTGACGCCTCGGCGAGGACGTAGCCGCCCTTCGCCGTGCCCTCGGCGGAGCCGAACACCGTGCGGTCGAAGGTGGGGACGTTCTGGCGGGTGAGCGCCAGGCCGACCGGGCCGGGGTGGGTGGTCTGGCGCTCCAGGACGGTGCGCCAGGCGACGGCGGTCTCGTTGGCGTCGGCCGGGCGGACCATGGCCAGGCCCGGGATGGCGCGCAGCGAGGCCAGGTGCTCGACCGGCTGGTGGGTCGGGCCGTCCTCGCCGAGGCCGATGGAGTCGTGCGTCCACACGTAGGTGACCGGCAGCTTCATCAGCGCGGCCAGGCGGACCGCCGGGCGCATGTAGTCGGCGAAGACCAGGAAGGTGCCGCCGAAGACGCGGGTCCGGCCGTGCAGCGCGATGCCGTTCATGGTCGAGCCCATGGCGTGCTCGCGGATGCCGAAGTGGATGGTCCGGCCGTACGGGCTCGCCGACTTCAGCGGGTTGCCCTCGGGGAGGAAGGAGCTGTCCTCGTCGATGGTGGTGAGGTTGGACTCCGCGAGGTCGGCCGAGCCGCCCCACAGCTCCGGGATCACCGCGCCGAAGGCCTTCAGGCTCTCGCCGCTGGCCTTGCGGGTGGCGACGGCCTTGCCGGCCTCGAAGACGGGCGTCGCCTTCTTCCAGCCCTCGGGCAGCTCGCCGGCCTGGATGCGGTCGAACTCGGCGGCGCGCTGCGGGTGCGCGGCGCGCCAGGCGTCGAGGGACTGCTCCCACTCGGTGCGGGCGGCCTTGCCGCGCTTGATCACCAGGCGGGCGTGCTCGATGACCTTGTCGCTGACCTCGAAGGTCTTCTCCGGGTCGAAGCCCAGGACCTTCTTGGTGGCGGCGATCTCGGCGCCGCCGAGCGCGGAGCCGTGGGCCTTGGCGGTGTTCTGGGCGTCCGGGGCCGGCCAGGCGATGATCGTGCGCATAGCGATCATCGACGGGCGGGAGGTCTCGGCCTTGGCGGCGGCGAGGGCGTCGGCGAGCGCCGCCACGTCGATGTCGCCGTTGGACTTCGGGGTGACCCGCTGGACGTGCCAGCCGTACGCCTCGTAGCGCTTGAGGACGTCCTCGGAGAACGCCGTCTCGGTGTCGCCCTCGATCGAGATGTGGTTGTCGTCGTAGAGCGCGACCAGGTTGCCCAGCTTCTGGTGGCCGGCCAGCGAGGAGGCCTCCGCGGAGATGCCCTCCTCCAGGTCGCCGTCGGAGACGATGGCCCAGACCGTGTGGTCGAACGGGGACTCGCCGGCCGGGGCGTCCGGGTCGAAGAGGCCGCGCTCGAAGCGGGCCGCCATCGCCATGCCCACGGCGTTGCCGATGCCCTGGCCGAGCGGGCCGGTGGTGGTCTCGACGCCCGCGGTGTGGCCGTGCTCGGGGTGGCCCGGGGTGCGGCTGCCGGCGACCCGGAAGGCCTTGAGGTCGTCCAGCTCCAGGCCGTAGCCGGAGAAGTAGAGCTGGGTGTAGAGGGTCAGGCTGGTGTGACCGGGGGAGAGGACGAACCGGTCGCGGCCGACCCAGGCCGGGTCGGTCGGGTCGTGGCGCAGGAAGCGCTGGAAGATCAGGTAGGCCGCGGGGGCCAGCGACATGGCCGTCCCGGGGTGCCCGTTGCCGACCTTCTGGACCGCGTCCATGGCCAGAACGCGGGCGGTGTCGACCGTCCGCTCGTCGAGGTCGGACCACTCGAATGAATTCGGCGTCGTGCTCACCCTGTCTCAGGGCTCCTTCCATTGTGAAGAGTGACCCCGTGAGGGACCGGGTCGGCCACGTCGGTGGGGCCGGACGCTGGGTGGTGCCGGTCACGGAGGGTAGATCCCGCTTCTGTGGGCGAGCCTACCGTCCGGGCCGGGGCTCACCCTCCGTGGTGGGACAACTCAGGCATGTTGGTCGCCATTCCCCGGGCGGGCGGCCGGATCCTTTGTCCACCCTCGCCCGGATTGGGGAGGTTCGCCTCTCCGGGGCGCGGGCGGGGGGCGGCCTCGCTCCGGCGGGTCCGCGAGAGGGGTCCGCGGGCATCGGTCCAGGCCGGGGCGGCGGGGTTCACCCGGCGGTGTGCGTTCCGCCTCGCCGGGGCACCCCGGGGCCGGTGGGGAGATATGGAGCGTCTAAGGTGGCGTGGTACGCGCAGAGCGGACGATTCGGGAACAACGTTCCGGTGGCCGCCTGTGAGGATTCATCTTCAGTTGGGGTGTTAGTGACCGCCGTCGAATCCCGTCCCGCCGGGGTCACCGGGGCGACGCCTGCGCAACGGCCGTTCGGGGCCCGTGTCGGCGCCTTCGTCGCACTGACCAAACCGCGGATCATCGAGCTGCTGCTGATCACCACCGTGCCGGTGATGTTCCTGGCGCAGCGCGGTGTCCCGGACCTCCTGCTGGTGTTGAAGGTGGTCATCGGCGGTTACCTCTCCGCGGGCGGCGCCAACGCGCTCAACATGTACATCGACCGCGACATCGACGCCGTGATGTCCCGGACCGAGCGCCGCCCGATCGTCACCGGCATGGTGTCGCCGCGCGAGGCGCTGGTCTTCGGCATCACCCTCGCGGTCGGTTCGACGCTCTGGCTGGGCGCGCTGGTCAACTGGCTCTCCTCCGCCCTGGCGCTGGGCGCGCTCCTCTTCTACGTGTTCGTCTACACGCTCGGACTGAAGCGCCGCACCGCGCAGAACATCGTCTGGGGCGGCATCGCGGGCTGCATGCCGGTGTTCGTCGGCTGGGCGGCCGTCACGAACACGGTCTCCTGGTCGGCGCTGGTGCTCTTCCTGGTGATCTTCTTCTGGACGCCGCCGCACTACTGGCCGCTGTCGATGAAGGTCCGCGAGGACTACGAGCGGGCCGGCGTGCCGATGCTGCCGGTGATCAAGGGCAACCTGGCGGTCGCCAAGCAGATCGTCGCCTACTCCTGGGTGATGGTGCTCGTCTCGCTGGCGCTCTGGCCGCTCGCGGACACCAGCCTGCTCTACCCCGTCTCGGCGGTGGTGCTGGGCGCCGCGTGGCTGAAGGAGGCGCACGCGCTGTACGCCCGGGCCAAGGCCGGGCTGGTGGGCGCCAAGCTGAAGGAGATGCGGCTGTTCCACTGGTCGATCACCTACCTGACGCTGCTGTTCGTGGTGATCGCGGTGGACCCGTTCGTGAAGTGAGTCCGGCGTGACGCCCGCGTCGTCGTGAAGGGCCCCGGTCTGCGGACCGGGGCCCTTCGGCGTTCACGGGGGCGGGGCGACTGCTCGGCGGGCGGCCGCGTTCACCGGGGCCGGGCGACGGCTCGGCGGGCGGGGCCGGGTGGGTGCTCGACGGCTCAGCGGGCGGGGAGTTCGGACGGGCCGACGTGGCCGTCCAGCCAGTCCTTGAGGGGCTGTGAGGCGCGCAGGAAGGCGGTGATCCGGTCGTAGGCGTCCGGGGTGCCCAGCCAGGGCTCGGGGGCCCACTCCTGCCAGGCGATCAGGCCCTTGTGGCGGAGCAGTCCGATCCGCGGGTGGTCCTTGGGGTAGCCGCGCGGGGCGGACTTCAGCGAGTCCCGGCCGACCACCTGCGGGCCGGCCTTCCGGACCCGGGCCACCACCCGCTCCAGTTCGGCGCCCGAGACGTCCTCGGCGACGGCCGCCCGGTACCGCTCCAGCTGGTCGGGGGCGAGCTGGTACAGCCCGTTGCCGCAGGCCAGGCCGTCGGCGGAGAGCTGGACGTAGCCGCCGGCCGCCAGGTGGGCGCCGATGTGCGTCTTGTACGGGGACTTGTCGGCGCTGAACCGGACGTCGCGGTTGGGGCGGAAGATCTTCCCCGGCCCGAACTCGGGTTCCAGCTCGGCGAGCAGCCGCTCCATCGGCTCCCGTACGGCGTGCTCGTACCGGGTCCTGTGGGACTGCCAGAAGGTCTTGGAGTTGTCCGCCTCCAGGTGCTCGTAGAAGTCGAGCGCCTCGGCGGGCCAGCCATCGAAGGTCACCCCACCAGTATGTGGCCCGGGGCGCCGCCGGGTGCGGGCCGGTGTGCCGGGCGTGCGGTGCGGCGCGGTGTGTGGCGCGGTCCGGCGCGCGTGCGGTGTGCGTGCGGTGTGTGGCCCGACGCGCTCGCGGTGTGC
The DNA here is from genome assembly GCF_056437345.1 of Kitasatospora sp. NPDC042419. Taxonomy (NCBI): domain Bacteria; kingdom Bacillati; phylum Actinomycetota; class Actinomycetes; order Kitasatosporales; family Streptomycetaceae; genus Kitasatospora; species Kitasatospora sp. NPDC042419. The sequence goes on along the minus strand of NZ_JBWKAW010000022.1, from coordinate 46,089 downwards.
GGCGCGGGGCGTGGCCGGATGTGTGGCCCGGCGCACAGCGCGCTCCCGTCGCCAGCCCCGCTACCGCTCGGTAGCATGCGGGCATGAGCAGCGCAGAGACCGCCACCACCGCCGCGCCGGACGCCCGCGCCGAGCGCCGCGCCAAGCGCATCGCCAAGCACCTCACCAGCTTCGCCCGGCAGCACGGCGGCAGCGCCGACGGCGTCGTCGAGTACGTCGGCGCGGTCGCCACCCGGATCGTGGTGGTCGGCGCGGACGGCACCTGGGGCGACCAGGTCGCGCCGAGCTACGCGGTGGGCCGCCGGGCCGCCGAGCTGGCCGGGGTCACCCTGCACGACGACTTCGAGGGCGAGCTCGCCCTGAAGGTGAGGACCGGTCCGTACGAGTGGAAGCGGATGGCCGGCATCCAGATCGGCGGCTGACCGCCCGGTCGCACCAGCACGCCGAAGGGCCCCGGTCTCCACGAGACCGGGGCCCTTCGGGTGTCCGCGGGGCGGGTCAGACCGTGGTGGCCTGGGGGACCTCCTCGGTGGTGGCCGACGCGGGGAGGGTGCCCGCGGGGGCGGCCTCGTCCTCGCGGACCCGCAGGGCCAGCGGGATGCGCAGGGCGGCGATCCAGGTGAGCGTGGCGCCCAGCATGTGGATGCCGACCAGCAGCTCCGGGACGTCGGTGAAGTACTGGACGAAGCCCAGCACACCCTGGAGGAGCAGGACGACCAGCAGCTCGCGCGCCCGGGCCCGGGCGGCCGGCGGGGCCTTGACGGCGGCGAAGACGAAGATCACCGCGATCGCCAGGCCGAGCGAGACGAACGCGAGGTCGGCGTGGACCTGGGCGAGGCGGTCGTAGTCGATCGGGATGCGCGGGACGAACTTGTTGTCCTTGGGCGTCCCGGGGTGGTGGCCGGCGCCGGTGACCAGCGTCCCGGCGGCGACCAGCAGGCCGATCACGCCGACCAGGACGTAGGCGAGCCGCTTGATGGGCTCGGCGACCAGCGGGCGGGCCGGGCCGTCGCCCTCCTTGGACCGCTCCCACATCAGCAGGGCGACCCAGACCAGGGCCATCGCGGCGATCAGGTGCAGCGCCACCGTGTAGGGGTTGAGCCCGGTCAGCACGGTGATGCCGCCGAGCACGGCGTTGCTCATCACCAGCCAGAACTGCGCCCAGCCGAGCTTGCTGAGGCCGTGCCGCCAGGGCCGGTGGCAGCGGGCGGCGAGGATGGCCCAGCCGACCGCGGCGCTCAGCACGTAGGTGAGCATCCGGTTGGCGAACTCGATGACGCCGTGCAGGCCCATTTCGGGGGTCGGCGTCAGGCTCTCGTCGGTGCAGCGGGGCCAGGTGGTGCAGCCGAGGCCGGAGGCGGTGAGCCGGACGGCGCCGCCGGTCACGACGATCACCACGCTCATCACCAGTGCGGCGAACGCGGCGCGCCGGACCATGGCGGCGGAGGGTCGCCAGCGCTCGGCGAGCAGGGAGAAGGGGGTGGTGGTACGCACGGCGTCCATGGTAGGCGCCCTTACGGGCGATCTTGGGGCGGGGCCGGGCCGCCGGGCCGATCGCGGCGGAGCGGTTCGCCCGGGGCGCCGCCGCGGAGGACGCCGCCGCCGCGAGGCGGAACAAAAGGGACTGTTCGGGCAATGCGGGAATTGGTCTTGACCAATTGCTCATCTGGCCGAAAGAGTGCGGCTTGGTCCATACCTTTTTCCGGACCCCTCCCACCCCCGCACGTAAGCGGAGATCCTGCACATGCGCATACCCGTACCCGCCGCTGCGCTCGCGCTCGGCGGATCCCTTGTCCTGGCCGGCCTGATCGCCCCGGCCGCCGCCCACGCCACCGAGCCCGGCCAGCAGTGCCAGGGCCTCGGAGTCGCCAACCTCTACGGCGAGTTCGTCGAGGGCGACGACACCCACACGCCGGACGCCGAGGGTGCGGTGGCGGTCGGCGGCAACGCCGACTTCACCGGCGGCTTCTCGGTCGGCCAGGAACTGACCGCCGACCAGGTGAAGGCGCTCCCCGGCGGCAACGCGCTGGTCGTGGCCGGCCGCGTGACCGGGCACAACACCCAGGTGATGAAGGGCAACGGCATCTACGGCTCCAAGGCCGAGGGCGCCGTCATCGACGCACACCAGGGCAAGATCAGCCAGGGCGCCTCGCCGATCGACTTCAAGGCCGAGTTCACCAAGCTGCGCGCCGCCTCCGTCCAGCTGGCCGCCGCGCCGCAGACCGCCGCCGCCAAGGTCGAGGCCAAGGGCGCGGACCTCTACCTGACCAGCGGCGACGCCTCGTACAACAGCTTCACCGTCAGCGCGGCCACCCTGCAGGGCGCCACCAACATCTTCCTGAAGGTGCCGGCCGGCTCGGTCACCGTGGTCAACGTGACCGGTGACTCGTACGACATGGCCGCCGCGAAGACCACCGGCTTCAACCTCTGGGACGAGGGCAAGAAGGCCTACCTGCTGGACGACAAGCTGCAGAGCGCGCACGGCGGGGCGATCCGCGCCAAGCTGCTCTGGAACTTCCCGACCGCGACCAAGGTCGTCAAGAACGGCCCGGCCGCCTGGGCCGGCACCGTGCTGGCGCCGAACGCCGCGTTCTCCCTGAACACCCCGGGCGTCGGGGGCGCGAAGCCCACCGGCGGCGGCCCGGTCAACGGTTCGGTGATCGTCGCCTCGCTGACCGGCACGGCCGGCGCGGAGACGCACCACTTCCCGTTCACCGGCTGCCTGCCGGTGGTGACGCCGCCGACCACCCCGCCCACCACGCCGCCGACCACCCCGCCGCCGGTCGTGCCGACTGGTACGCCGTCGGCGACCACCACCCCGAGCACCCCGGGCTCCACCGGCACCCCGAGCACCCCGGGCACGCCGTCGGCCACCCCGGGCACGCCGGGCGCCTCGGTGACCCCGGGCGGCTCCGCGAGCCCGTCCGCCTCGGGCAGCGCCAAGCCGAGCGCGAGCGCTTCCGCGAGCCCGTCCGCCTCCGCCTCGGGTTCGGCGGCCGTGCCGGCCGCCTCCGCGAGCCCGTCGGCCGAGGCCAGCACCGGGGGCGGTCTCGCCCACACCGGTTCCGGCCCGGTCGTGCCGCTCGCGATCGGCGGCGCGGTCGTCATCGCCGCCGGTGGCGCGCTGGTGCTGGTCGCGCGTCGCCGCAAGGCGGCCGGCCAGGCCTGAGCCGCCTGGGGTCGACTGCTCGGTGGCCCCCGGTGATCGAATCCGATCACCGGGGGCCGCTGGTTTTCGGCCGGTGTGACGGAGTTCATTCGAGTTCGCCGAAGCGGTGTCGTCCGAGGTCGCGGGTGTGATGGGCTTTCCGTGCACATCCGAGGCCGGACGGACAGGGGAAATCCGGTCGTGCGGTGGGGTGTAGAGGGACGTGGACGTGCCGGTAGAGTCCCCCGGACAGTCGTAGCGGGCCACCGCTGATCCACTCAACACGCCTGCTGCACAAGACCGTTCGGAGGGGACAACGAAATGGCGCGACAGCGGCGGCAGATCGGCATCAGCAGTGCGGCACTCGCGGGGGCGGCGGCGGCAGCCGTCCTGCTGCCGCTGGCCCTGGCCACGAGCGCCTCGGCACACGTGCCGGTCTGGCAGGTCACCTGCGACAAGATCGTGATCGATCTGACCGACTACAGCGACGCGACGGGCGTGAAGAACGCCGTCAGCCTCACCGTCGACGGTGAGAAGGTGCTGGACCAGAAGGAGTTCGGCAAGGAGTTCCACCAGACGTTCCCGGTGAAGGCGCACACCGCGCCGATCAGCGCCACCTTCGTGGTGACCACCACCGAGGACCCGAAGAACAACGACTGGAACAAGACGGAGACGAAGACGATCGAGGTCTGCGCGACCCCGACGCCGACTCCCACCTCGACGCCGACTCCCACACCGACGCCCACCCCGACTCCCACCCCCACTCCGACGGTGACGCCGACCCCGACCCCGACGCGCACCGTCACCCCGACCCCGACGCCGACCCCCACCCGGACGGCGACACCCACCCCGACCCCCACGCCCACGCGGACGCCCACCCCGACGCCGACCCGCACGGCGACCCCGGTCCCGACGCCCACCTCGACGCCGACCGTCCAGGTGCTCGCCTCGACCGGTAGCAGCGACGCCACCCCGGTGATCGCCGCCGCCGGCGGCGGAGTCGTGGTCCTCGGCGGCGCCCTCGTCTTCCTCGCCCGCCGCCGCCGCAACGGCGACGAGAGCTGACGCGGATACGACCGGCAGCGCCCAACGGCCCCTCGACTCCTCCGAGTCGAGGGGCCGCGCCGCGTGCTCGCGGGCCGGTCGATGCGCACCTGAGTACGAGAACTCATGCGCACCACCGGGCGGGTCCGGCAGGATCTGGGCATCACCACGCTGAGACGACGCACAGGGGGGAACCGTGCCGAATCCCGATCTCGCTTCGGAGTTCAAGGTCAATCCGGCAGCACTGGCCGGCTGCGGGCAGACCGCCCAGCACATAGCGGGACAGGTGCCGGGGGAGACGACGAAGATCGTCGCACCGAGCGACAGGGCCGCTGCGACGCTTCAGGGTTGGCTCACGGCAACCGCGATCCACAACTGCGCCACGAACTGGAAGACCCTGCTGGACAAGCTCTCCGGCGAGATGTCGGACGTCGGTTCCAAGCTCGTCCAGACAGCGGTCTCCTACCAGCAGGGGGAGCAGAGCGCCTACGGGCACCTCCGCGGCGCGGCGGGCACCGCTCAGGGCGGCGCGACCCCGGCGGCGGGAACCGATCCCTTCGGGACGGTCCTGGCCGGCGAGAACTCCACCGCCACCGCCGTCGCCCGTGCCGCCGCAGAGCGGAAAGCCCAGTAGCCGATGGACATCACGAGCCTCTACAACGCCAACCTCAACAACATCACCAACGCGAAGAACGCCTTCGACGCCCTGGCCGCCGCCTTCGGACAGCACGTGGAAGCCTGGCAGCACGAGGTGGCCGACCGGCTGAGCGCTTCGCACTGGACCGGCCCCACCTCCGCCACGGCCCACGGCCGCATCACCGACCTGGGCGGCAAGCTCCAGGCCGCTCGCCAGGAACTCTCGTTCGTCGGCAAGGCGTTGGCCAACGCCGCCGAACAGTTCGCGCTGGCCCAGTCCCACCTGGTCGGCGCCCTCGACGACGCCAAGAACGCGAAGCTCAACGTGGCCCCCGACGGGCGGATCACGTGGGACAACGAGCCCTCCTCCCCGAACTTCGCCGGCACCGGCGCCGAGACGAGCGCAATAGCGATCAGCAACCGCATCACGGCAGCACTCAACGAGGCGGTCCGCGCCGACCAGGAGATCAGCGCGCGGCTGAACCACCTGGCGGCCAACGCGAGCAACGGCACCGGGCTGAACGCCGCCACCGTGGCGCAGGACCTGGCCGCCGAGACCGCCCGCGAGCGGATACCCGTCGCGGGCACCGACCCGAACAGCGTCAAGCAGTGGTGGAGCGGCCTCACCGAGGACCAGCGGCAGAAGTTCACCCGGGACCACCCCGACCGGATCGGCAACCTCGACGGCATCCCGGCGGTCGACCGCGACCGGGCCAACCGCATCACCCTTCAGCAGGCGAAGCTGGACCTCCAGTCCCAGCTCGACCACCTGGGTCCCGAGCCGCCCGCGAAGGTCGCGGGAATGAACGGCGCCGTCTCGAACCCGGCCCACGACGAGTGGGAGAGGCGGAAGGCCCTGCTGCAGGAGCAGCTCGTCGGTGTGAGTGCCATCGAGAAGCGGTTGACGACCCGGGTCGATGAGGAGCATCCGCCCACCTACCTCCTCGGCTTCGACACCAAGGGCAACGGTCACGCCATCGTCGCGGTGAACAACCCCGACACCGCGGACAACGTCTCGACCTACGTTCCCGGCACTGGAGCGCGGCTCGGCAGCATCGACGGTGACATCGTCCGGTCGGACCGGATGGTCGCCTCGGCCAACGAGGCCAACGGGAGGTCGAAGACCACGTCGTCCATCACCTGGGTCGGATACGACGCGCCGCAGTCGATCGTCCCGGAGGCGACGGAGGACAGCTATGCGAAGAACGCCGCGAACAGCCTGCACGGCTTCGAGACGGGCCTTCGTGCCACCCATCAGGGGGCTGCGTCGAACAATACGATCCTCGCCCACAGTTATGGGACCACCACGGCCGGCTATGCCTTGCGTGAGAAAGGCCTGCCGGTCGACAACGTCGTCCTGATCGCCAGCCCTGGAGCCGGCGTCGAGCATGCCCGTGATCTCGGCGTCGATCCGTCGCGTGTCTTCGTTGCGAAGGGGGATGTCGACAAGATCGACATGGCGCCCCCTCTGGCCGCCGACAAGCTGGCAAGCAACGCCGGAAACAACATCGGATCCTGGCACGGCCTTGTTCGGAACCCCGACCATCACCTGATTCACGGGCGGGATCCCATGAATCCCGACTTTGGTGCACGGGTGATCCCGACCGGCCCCGGAACGGGCCATTCCGACTACTGGAACCCCAACTCGGTCTCCCTCCGGGTCATGGGAGAGATCATTGCTGGAAGGAAATGATGAGAATCGCCGGGCGTGCGTCCGAATCCCTCTCACGGCCCGGATGGGTGGCCGTCACAGCTGTGATGGCGACCTCGATGCTCGCTCTGACTGCCTGTGGGGTGGAAACCATTCCGGAGCGAAGGAAGCCTACGATCACGCTGGATCAGGCCAAGGCCCAGGCCGACGACTACCTGGCGGAGATCCTGGCGAAGCTCCCCGTCAAGCCGCTTTCAAGCCAGTCGGGCGAATTCCTCGATTCCTATTGCGAATCCAATGATGTGGGCCCGCGCGGTAGGAAGCAGACCTCGCGCAGATACGGATTCGGGGCCGTTCCGATGGCGACCAGGACGGAAGCCGCTGCTGCCTTTCGTACTCTTTTGATGGGGAAGGGCTTCGAGATGGCCCCGGAGGCCACCTTTGACTGGGTGAAGCTGAAGAACCCCCAGGACAAGTTCGTCGCTGTCCTCAACGGAGTATCGGACGAAAGCCACGATCTCTCGCTGAACGTCAGTACGCCCTGTGTCTGGCCGAATGGGACGCCCTCGCCCTGAGGTGGGGGGTGTGAATGGCGGCGGCCCCCGGTTCGTTCGAACCGGGGGCCGCCGGGGTGTGCGGGAGGGGTTACTCCCAGCGGAAGAAGCGGGCGGCGGCGGCCAGGGCGAGGGCGGACCAGGCGGTCAGGATGCCGAGGTCGGCCCAGGGGACGCCGGCGCCGGTCTGGAGGACGGACCGCAGGCCGTCGGAGAGGGCGGCGATGGGGAGGAGCTCCAGGACGGACTGCACCGCCGAGGGGAACTTCGACAGCGGCACGATCACGCCGCCCGCGAGCAGCAGCAGGATGAAGACCAGGTTGGCCGCCGCGAGCGTCGCCTCCGCCTTCAGGGTGCCGGCCATCAGCAGGCCGAGGCCGGAGAAGGCGGCGGTGCCGAGGAACAGGAGGGCGGCCACGGTGAGCGGGTTGCCGTGCGGCGACCAGCCGAGGGCGAGTGCGATCACCGACAGCAGCGCCACCTGGAGCGCCTCGGTGACCAGGACGCAGCCGGTCTTGGCGGTGAGCAGCGCCCAGCGCGGCAGTGGGCTGGCGCCGAGCCGCTTCAGCACCCCGTACCGGCGCTCGAACCCGGTGGCGATGGCCTGCCCGGTGAAGGCGGTGGACATCACGGCGAGGGCGAGCAGGCCCGGCGCGAGGAAGTCGACCCGCTTGCCGGGGCCCTCGACGGCGACGATGTCGACGGCGGAGAAGAGGACGAGCAGCACGGTCGGGATGATGACGGTGAGCAGCAGCTGTTCGCCGTTGCGCAGCAGCATCTTCGTCTCGAACGCGGTCTGGGCGAGCAGCATCCGGCCGACGGGGGCCGCGCCGGGCTGGGGGGAGTAGTCGGTGGTCGTCACGCGCGGAGGTCCCGTCCGGTGAGGTCGAGGAAGACGTCTTCGAGGCTGCGGCGCTGTACGGCGAGCCGTTCGGGCAGGATGCCGGAGGCCGCGCACCAGCCGGTGACGGTGGCCAGCAGGCGGGGGTCGACGGGCGCCTCGATGCGGTAGCTGCCGGGGGTGGTCTCGGCGGCGGTGGCGCCCTCGGGCAGTTCCTTGAGGAGTGTGGCGAGGTCGAGCCCGGGTGGGCCGTCGAAGCGCAGGCTCGACTCGGCGCCGTCGCGGCAGAGCTCGTCCGGGCTGCCCTCGGTGATGACCTTGCCGCGGTCGACGATGGCGACCCGGTCGGCGAGCTGTTCGGCCTCGTCCATGTGGTGGGTGGTGACGACGACGGTGACGCCGTCCCGGCGCAGGTCGCGGACCAGTTCCCAGGTGGCGCGGCGGGCCTGCGGGTCGAGGCCGGCGGTGGGCTCGTCCAGGAAGACCAGTTCGGGGCGGCCGACCACGGCCATGGCGAGGGCGAGCCGCTGCTGCTGGCCGCCGGAGAGCCGACGGTAGGTGGTGCGGCCGCAGGAGCCGAGGCCGAGGCGTTCGACCAGGGCGTCGACGTCCAGGGGGTGGGCGTGCAGCTTGGCGGTGTGCCGGAGCATCTCGACGGCGCGCGCGCCCGCGTACACGCCGCCCGACTGCAGCATCACGCCGATCCGGGGCCGCAGTGCGGCGCCCTCGGTGACCGGGTCGAGGCCGAGGACGCGGACGGTGCCGGCGTCGGGGCGGCGGTAGCCCTCGCAGGTCTCGACGGTGGTGGTCTTGCCGGCGCCGTTGGGACCGAGGACGGCGGTGACGGTGCCGCGCGCGATGGCGAGGTCGAGACCGTCCACCGCGGTCTTCTCGCCGTAGCGCTTGACCAGCCCGGTGATCTGGACCGCGGGTTCGGAATGCATACCGGCGAGTCTAAGAGGAGTGAACAGCGCGGCCGGACGGGAGGCCGGACGGAGGGCCGGGTCGAGCCCGGCCCGGGAGGGGGAGGGGCCGGTGGAGGGTGCGGAAGGGGCATGGCGGAGGATTGGATTCCGGATCGACGGGCCGCCGGATCGGGGGCCGCGACGGCCGGAGTGACCGGCGGAACGGAACCCCCGGTGATCGTTTCCGCAGGTCAGGTAAGGCTTACCTGCGTGACAGATGCCACGGGTGAGGCCTGGATCACGGCTTGTCCTGCCGGAAGGAATTACGCAACACTGGTGTTGTGAAAAACATGCGCGAGCACCCCGCACAGCAGGAGGCCGAGTCGGCCCCCGGCTGTGCCGTGCCCGCGACGGCGGCCGAGGTGCTGCTGGACGGCCACCGGGCCACCCGGGACCGGGTCGCCCGGTCGATCCTCGACCACGGCCCCTCCTCCGCCGCCGACCTGGCGAACCGGCTCGGTCTGACCACCGCAGCCGTCCGCCGTCACCTGGACGGCCTCACCGCCGCCGGCCTGGTCGACGCCCGCGAGCAGCGGGTGTACGGCAGCCGGGGCCGGGGCCGCCCCGCCAAGGTCTTCGCCCTCACCGACGCCGGCCGGGACGCCTTCTACCAGGCGTACGACCAGCTCGCCGCCGACGCCCTGCGCTGGATCTCCGACGCGGTGGGCGGCGGCGCGGCGGGCGAGGAGGCGGTCGCCGCCTTCGCGCGCGCCCGGTTCGGGCGGCAGGCCGAGAAGTACCTGGAGACCCTCGGTTCCGCCGAGGCGGGGGAGCGCACCGAGGCCCTCGCCCAGGCGCTGAGCGCCGACGGGTACGCTGCCACGGTGCGGCGGGTCCCGTCCGCCGCGGCGCAGGCCCCGGCCGGCGCCCAGCTCTGCCAGCACCACTGCCCGGTCGCGCACATCGCCGAGCAGTTCCCGCAGCTCTGCGAGGCGGAGACCGAGGTCTTCTCCCAACTGCTGGGCACCCATGTGCAACGGCTGGCCACCATCGCCCACGGCGACGGGGTCTGCACCACCTATGTGCCGGCACCCGGTGCCGCATCGTCGTCCGCCCTGCGCGCCGCCGCGGGCCGGGGCACCGATGCCGCGCCGACTGCCGGTACGTCCACCGAAGATTCAGCGTCCGCGCGTTAGGAAGCTCGCATGACTGACACCGTTTCGCACCCGGAGCTCGAAGGCCTGGGCACCTACGAGTACGGCTGGGCCGACCCGGACACCGCGGGTGCCGAGGCCAAGCGCGGGCTCAGCGAGGACGTCGTCCGCGACATCTCCGCGAAGAAGAACGAGTCCGAGTGGATGCTGAACCTGCGGCTCAAGGGCCTCAAGCTGTTCGGCAAGAAGCCCATGCCGACCTGGGGCTCCGACCTGACCGGCATCGACTTCGACAACATCAAGTACTTCGTCCGCTCCACCGAGAAGCAGGCCGAGTCCTGGGAGGACCTGCCCGCCGACATCAAGGCGACGTACGACAAGCTCGGCATCCCGGAGGCGGAGAAGCAGCGGCTGGTCGCCGGCGTCGCCGCCCAGTACGAGTCCGAGGTCGTCTACCACCAGATCCGCGAGGACCTGGAGGAGCAGGGCGTCATCTTCCTGGACACCGACACCGCGCTGCGCGAGCACCCGGAGATCTTCAAGGAGTACTTCGGCACGGTCATCCCGGCCGGCGACAACAAGTTCGCCGCGCTGAACACGGCCGTCTGGTCCGGCGGGTCCTTCATCTACGTGCCGAAGGGTGTCCACGTCGACATCCCGCTCCAGGCCTACTTCCGGATCAACACCGAGAACATGGGCCAGTTCGAGCGGACGCTGATCATCGTCGACGAGGACGCCTACGTCCACTACGTCGAGGGCTGCACCGCCCCGATCTACTCCTCCGACTCGCTGCACTCCGCGGTCGTGGAGATCATCGTCAAGAAGGGCGGCCGCTGCCGCTACACGACCATCCAGAACTGGTCGAACAACGTCTACAACCTGGTCACCAAGCGCGCCGTGGCGTACGAGGGCGCGACCATGGAGTGGGTCGACGGCAACATCGGCTCCAAGGTCACCATGAAGTACCCGGCCGTCTACCTGATGGGCGAGCACGCCAAGGGCGAGACCCTGTCGATCGCCTTCGCGGGCGAGGGCCAGCACCAGGACGCCGGCGCCAAGATGGTCCACATGGCGCCCAACACCTCCTCCAACATCGTCTCCAAGTCGGTGGCGCGGGGCGGCGGCCGCACCTCCTACCGCGGCCTGATCGAGATCGGCGAGGGCTCCAAGGGCGCCAAGTCCAACGTGCTCTGCGACGCGCTGCTGGTCGACACCATCTCCCGCTCGGACACCTACCCCTACGTCGACGTCCGCGAGGACGACGTCTCCATGGGCCACGAGGCGACCGTCTCCAAGGTCAGCGAGGACCAGCTCTTCTACCTGATGAGCCGCGGCATGACCGAGTTCGAGGCCATGGCGATGATCGTCCGCGGCTTCGTCGAGCCGATCGCCCGCGAGCTGCCGATGGAGTACGCGCTGGAGCTGAACCGGCTGATCGAGCTGCAGATGGAGGGCTCCGTCGGCTGACCCGCCGGCCGCCCCGCCGTCCATCGACACTTTGAGGAAGAGAGCACAACGAACAGCCATGGCTGACGTCAACACCCCCACCGGCTCCACCACCGCCGGTTCGATCGAGGTCGGCACGGCCGGCGCGGGCGCCCAGCTCGCCGGCCCCGGCACCGGCCGCGCCACCGTCAAGCAGCCGATCGACGCGCGCGTCGCGGTCAAGCCGTCCTTCGACGTCGCGGACTTCCCGGTGCCGACCGGCCGCGAGGAGGACTGGCGCTTCACCCCGCTGCACCGCCTCGGCGGGCTCCACGACGGCACCGCCGCCGAGGGCGAGCAGGGCGAGGACAAGGTCGAACTGAGCCTGCCGGACGGCGTCACCGCCGAGACCGTCGGCCGTGACGACGCCCGGCTCGGCAAGGCCGGCAAGCCGGTCGACCGGGTCGCCGCGCAGGCGTACAGCGCCTTCGAGCAGGCGCTCGTGGTCACCGTCCCCAAGGAGACGGTGCTCACCGAGCCGGTCAAGATCGACGTGCACGGCGAGGGCGGCACCCGCTTCGCCCACGTGGTGGTCGACGTCAAGCCGTTCGCCGAGGCCGTCGTGGTGATCAACCACACCGGCACCGGCACCCGCGCGGCCAACGTCGAGCTGCTGGTCGGCGACGGCGCCAAGCTCACCTTCGTCTCGGTCCAGGACTGGGAGCGGGACGCGGTGCACGCCGCCCAGCAGACCGCGCTGGTCGGCCGCGACGCCTCGCTGAAGTCCGTCGTCATCACCTTCGGCGGCGACGTGGTCCGCATCCACCCGCGGGTCTCCTACGCCGCGCCCGGCGGCGAGGCCGAGCTGTTCGGCCTCTACTTCGCCGACGCCGGCCAGCACCTGGAGCACCGTCTGGTCATCGACCACGACACCCCGCACTGCCGCTCCAACGTGGTCTACAAGGGCGCGCTGCAGGGCCAGGACGCGCACGCCGTCTGGGTCGGCGACGTGCTGATCCGCGCCGCCGCCGAGGGCACCGACACCTACGAGCTCAACCGCAACCTGGTGCTCACCGACGGCGCCCGGGTCGACTCCATCCCGAACCTGGAGATCGAGACCGGCGAGATCGTCGGCGCCGGCCACGCCTCCGCCACCGGCCGCTTCGACGACGAGCAGCTGTTCTACCTGCAGGCCCGCGGCATCCCGGCCGACGAGGCCCGCCGCCTGGTGGTCCGGGGCTTCTTCGCCGAGCTGGTCCAGCAGATCGGCGTCGCCGAGATCCAGGACCAGCTGATGGAGAAGATCGAGGCCGAGCTGGAAGCGGCGGTCTGACCCGATGAGCTTCCTTCGCGCCTGCGCGCTGAGCGAGCTGGCTGAGGACGAGCCCAAGCGCGTCGACCTCAACGGCGTCCCGGTCGCCGTCGTCCGCACCGACGAGGGGGTGTTCGCGGTCAACGACATCTGCTCGCACGCGAACGTCTCGCTCTCCGAGGGCGAGGTCGAGGACTGCATGATCGAATGCTGGCTGCACGGCTCCAGCTTCGACCTGCGCACCGGCAAGCCCTCCGGCCTGCCCGCCACCAAGCCGGTCGCTGTCTACCCCGTAAAGATCGAAGGGGACGATGTGCTCGTCTCCGTCAACCAGGAGTCCTGAGTACCCATGGCAACGCTTGAAATCCGCGACCTGCACGTCTCCGTCGAGGCCGAGAACGGTCCCCGCGAGATCCTCAAGGGCGTCGACCTGACCGTGAAGCAGGGCGAGACCCACGCCATCATGGGTCCGAACGGCTCCGGCAAGTCCACCCTCGCCTACTCCCTGGCGGGTCACCCGAAGTACACCGTCACCGGCGGCAGCGTGCTGCTGGACGGCGAGGACGTCCTGGAGATGTCCGTCGACGAGCGCGCCCGGGCCGGCGTCTTCCTGGCCATGCAGTACCCGGTCGAGGTCCCCGGCGTCTCGGTCTCCAACTTCCTGCGCACCGCCGCCACCGCGGTCCGCGGCGAGGCCCCCAAGCTGCGCCTGTGGGTCAAGGAGGTCAAGGAGGCGATGGCCGCCCTCCAGATGGACCCGGCCTTCGCCGAGCGCAACGTCAACGAGGGCTTCTCCGGCGGTGAGAAGAAGCGCCACGAGATCCTCCAGCTGGAGCTCCTCAAGCCGAAGATCGCGATCCTCGACGAGACCGACTCCGGCCTCGACGTCGACGCGCTGCGGGTCGTCTCCGAGGGCATCAACCGGGTCCGCTCGACCGGCGAGGTCGGCACCCTGCTGGTCACCCACTACACCCGCATCCTGCGGTACATCAAGCCCGACCACGTCCACGTCTTCGCGGCCGGTCGCATCGTCGAGTCCGGTGGTGCCGAGCTGGCCGACAAGCTGGAGGCGGAGGGCTACGAGTCCTACGTGAAGGGCGGCGCTTCCGAGTGACCCATACGCACGAGTCGGCGGTCCTGACGGGCCTGCTCGACACCGACGCGATCCGCAAGGACTTCCCCGTCCTGCAGCGCCTGCTGCACGACGGCAAGCCGCTGGTCTACCTCGACAACGCCGCCACCTCGCAGAAGCCCCGCCAGGTGCTCGACGCGCTGAACGCCTACTACGAGCGCCACAACGCCAACGTCCACCGCGGCGTGCACGTGCTCGCCGAGGAGGCCACGGCGCTGTACGAGGGCGCCCGTGACAAGGTCGCGGCGTTCGTCAACGCGCCGAGCCGCAACGAGGTCGTCTTCACCAAGAACGCCTCCGAGTCGCTCAACCTGGTCGCCAACATGCTGGCCTGGGCGGAGGAGCCCTACCGGGTCGACGCCGACTCCGAGATCGTCATCACGGAGATGGAGCACCACTCCAACATCGTCCCGTGGCAGCTGCTCGCGCAGCGCAGCGGCGCGAAGCTGAAGTGGTTCGGGCTGACCGACGAGGGCCGGCTCGACCTGTCGAACATCGACGAGCTGATCACCGAGAAGACCAAGGTCGTCTCGGTGACCCTGGTCTCCAATCTGCTCGGCACCGTCAACCCGGTCGAGACCATCGTCCGCAAGGCGCAGTCGGTCGGCGCGCTCGTCGTCATCGACGCCTCGCAGGCCGCGCCGCACATGGTGCTGGACGTGCAGGCGCTGGAGGCCGACTTCGTCGCCTTCACCGGCCACAAGATGCTCGCCCCGACCGGCATCGGCGTGCTCTGGGGCCGCCAGGAGCTGCTGGAGGACCTCCCGCCGTTCCTCGGCGGCGGCGAGATGATCGAGACCGTCACCATGGGCTCGTCCACCTACGCCCCGGCGCCGCACAAGTTCGAGGCCGGCACCCCGCCGATCGCCCAGGCGGTCGGGCTCGGCGCGGCCATCGACTACCTGTCGAACATCGGCATGGAGAAGATCGCCGCCCACGAGCACGCGATCACCGAGTACGCGGTCGGGCGGCTGCTGGAGGTCCCGGACCTGCGGATCATCGGCCCGCGCACGGCCGTCGACCGCGGCGCGGCGATCTCGTTCACGCTGGGTGACATCCACCCGCACGACGTGGGCCAGGTCCTCGACGAGCAGGGCATCGCCGTGCGCGTCGGCCACCACTGCGCGCGGCCGGTCTGCCTGCGGTACGGAATTCCGGCGACCACGCGGGCGTCGTTCTACCTGTACTCGACGCCGGGCGAGGTCGACGCCCTGATCGACGGCCTCCACCACGTCCGGAACTTCTTCGGCTGACGGGACGGGGCACGCGATCATGAAGCTCGACTCGATGTACCAGGACATCATCCTGGACCACTACCGCAACCCCCACGGCAAGGGGCTGCGCGACGGTGACGCCGAGGTGCACCACGTCAACCCCACCTGCGGGGACGAGATCACCCTGCGGGTGCGGCTCGACGGCGCCACGGTCGCCGACGTCTCGTACGAGTCGCAGGGCTGCTCGATCAGCCAGGCCAGCGCCTCGGTGCTGAACGACCTGGTGGTCGGCAAGACCGTCGGCGAGGCGCAGGCGGTCCAGGAGGCCTTCCTGGAGCTGATGCAGAGCAAGGGCCAGGGCGAGGGCGACGAGGAGGTGCTGGAGGACGCGGTCGCGTTCGCCGGCGTCTCCAAGTACCCGGCCCGGGTCAAGTGCGCCCTGCTCAGCTGGATGGCCTGGAAGGACGCCACCGCCAAGGCCCTGGCCGAGCACCCCGCCGTCACCACCGACTGAACCGCAGAGGAGGACAGACCATGAGTGACACCGACACCACCGACACCGACACCGGTGCCGCGGCCTCCCCCGCTGCGGAGGAGGGTCCGACCGTCATCGTCGGCACCACCGCCGGCACCGTCTCCGTCGAGGACCTGACGGAGGCCCTGATGGACGTCGTCGACCCCGAACTGGGCATCGACGTCGTCAACCTGGGCCTGATCTACGGCATCCACATCGACGAGTCCGACGTGGCCACCATCGACATGACGCTCACCTCGGCGGCCTGCCCGCTGACCGACGTCATCGAGGACCAGGCCAAGACCGCCACCGACGGCCTCGTCCAGGACCTGCGCATCAACTGGGTCTGGATGCCGCCGTGGGGCCCCGACAAGATCACCCCCGACGGCCGCGACCAGCTCCGCGCCCTCGGCTTCAACGTCTGACGGACGCCACCCGTCAACCCGCTGCCGCGCGAATCTCCCCTTCGGGGGAATTGTTCGCGCGGCAGTGGTATATCTGCCAGCGTGCGGCGAGGCTGGAGCCGCGACCTCGGAGGGAGCGATGTCATGTCGGTAGTTGCGTTCGCGCAGTTGCTTCTGCCTGACTCGCCGTACGCCATGTGGGTCCGGGGAGAACTCGGTGAGTACCTCCGGCTCCCGGACGACGGCACGCGGGTGGAAGTGGTCGGAGGGGAGATCGTCGTGTCACCGGCGCCGGTATACGCCCATGGGGGGATCCTCTCGGACATCCAGCGCGGCTTCGAGAGGGCGTGGTTCCTGGAAGCCGCATTCTCCTGGCGGGCCGTGCAGGGGATCAATCTGGACCTGATCGAGGTCGGGGACGGCTATGTCCCCGACATGGTGGTCGTGCACAAGGACGTCGACGCCGAGAAGCGTGCGGACGACGTGCTGAACCTCCACCCCCACGAACTCCAGCTGGTGGTCGAGGTGACCTCTGCGTCCAACGCCGGCCAGGACCGTCGTCCCATGTTCGGGCGCCAGGTCAGATCCACCAAGTGGAACGGCTACGCGCGCACCGGTGTGCCGTACTACCTGCTGGTGGACCGCGACCCTCGGCAGCCCGGTGTCACCCTGTTCGGCGAGCCGAACAAGGCCGAGGCGACGTACGAGGTCCTCGGCGAGTGGAAGTTCGGGGAGTCCGTCCGACTGCCGGAGCCCTTCGCCGTCGAGATCGGGACCGATGCCTGGAAGCCCTGGAGCGCGTAGCCGGGGCGGAACGCCGCTGCCCGGGACGGATACTCCGTCCCGGGCAGCGGCGTTCCGGCGTTCGTGCGGGTCAGGCGTGCCTGGGCTTGCGGGCCACGGCGACGGCCAGGGCGGCGCAGAGGGCGGCGGCGAGGAGGACGAAGCCGCTGGTGGCCGGGAGCAGGCCGTAGGCCTGGACGAGGGCGCCCACACCCACGATGGGGAGGGACGAGCCGAGGTAGACGATGACCCAGAGCGAGGAGAGCTCGGAGCCCCGGCGTTCGGGGTTCATCGCGGCGACGGCGGACGTGAAGAGCGAGCGGAACGCGATGCCCTGGCAGGCGCCGCCGAGGACGCTGCCGATGAAGAGCAGCGCGGGGGTGCCGGTGTACTGGGCGGTGACGACCAGGCCGAGGCCGGTGGCCAGGCCGGTCATGCCGAGGGCTATCACCAGGCGGTCGGCGGTGGGCGGGACGAGCAGCTGGGCGACGGCCGAGGAGCCGAGCAGCAGGGCCGCGACGACGGCGCCGGTGAGGCGGGAGTCGGTGTGCAGCAGCTTGGCCGAGAAGGCCGGGGCCAGGCTCAGGTAGACGCCGAAGACCGCGTACGAGATGAAGCCGGCCGAGGAGGCCAGCAGGAACTCGCGGCGGCCGGTGACCGGCAGGGCGAGGCGCTGCGGGCGCAGGTGGGCCGGGGTGGTGATGCGCGGCGGGGAGGCCGGCGGGCGGTTGCGGCCGGGCATCCGGGGGTGGACCAGGGCGAGCGGCACGCACAGCGCCAGCAGGGCGATCGCGTGCAGCAGGAACGGGGTCAGCAGCGGGTCGGAGCCGCCGGCCAGCAGGGCGCCGACCACCGGGCCGATCGCCACGCCGCCCGCCGAACAGGCCAGGGTGAGCTTGGCGGCCAGGGTGGGGTGGTCGGGCAGCAGGTCGCCGAGGGCGGCACCGGCGGCGCCCGTGGACAGGCCGACCGCGATGCCCTGGACGGCGCGGCCGGCGGCGAGCTGCCAGAAGCTGCCGGAGGTCGCGAAGACGACGTCCCCCGCGGCGGCCAGGCCCACGGCGGGCAGGATGAGCGCCCGCCGGCCGAGGTGGTCCGACCAGTGGCCGACCGCGGCGAGCACCGGGACCAGCGCGAACACGTAGATCGTGAACAGGACGGTGGTGTCCAGAGCGGTCAGCGAGAGGCGCTGCTGGAGCAGCGGGTAGATCGGGGTGGCCAGGTTGGCACCGATCAGCATGAAGAGGA
The DNA here is from genome assembly GCF_056437345.1 of Kitasatospora sp. NPDC042419. NCBI lineage: Bacteria > Bacillati > Actinomycetota > Actinomycetes > Kitasatosporales > Streptomycetaceae > Kitasatospora > Kitasatospora sp. NPDC042419. The sequence goes on along the minus strand of NZ_JBWKAW010000022.1, from coordinate 28,124 downwards.
GGGCGGCGGCGACGAGGCCGACGCGGACGCCGCGCAGCGCGTTCCAGCGGCTGATCGCGGCGAGCCGGAGCTGGGCGCGGGGTGCGAGCTCCAGGGGAAGCAGGGCCTCCGACAGTCGGCGTCCGTCGAGCTGCGCGGTGCGCAGGCCGGAGCCGGCGGGGGAGAGGTCCGCCATGGCAGGGGTCTCCTGTGGCCGGGCGCCACCGGGGTCGGCGGGGTATGCCGGCGCGCCCGTCCTTGGGCGCTGTGGTGGTGGCCTCGGTGCGGGGGCTCCCTGGTGGAGCGGGTGAGCTGAAGTGGGTCCGTCCCGCCGGGTGGCGGGCGAGGAGCGTGGGCTTCGTTGCCCGTCGGCGCGCGCGGGGTGTGCGCGGTACCGATTCGAAGGATAAGGGGTGGGCGCGCACTCGCGGCGCGCGCCCCTTGAGGCCGGGCATCGGGCGTGCGCGGCCTATACGCTGAGGTGATGGACCGGTACGCGGAGCTGATTCCGCGAGGCCGGCGGGCTGACCTCGGCGTAGGGAGAACGCGCAACGATGGCCGCACGACGTCGTAAGAACGCCGGAACCTCGGCGGCGGGCACGCCGGGCGAGGGCGCGGTGCTGCCCGCCGACCTGGAGCTGCAGGATCTGTACGGGGCGTTCGCCGCACACGGGCTGGACGACGACGACCTGGACGACGCGGCCGTGCTGGTGCCGCCGGTGGCACTGCCGTCCGAGGCCGAGCTGGCCGCCCAGGCGAAGGCCGTCCCGATGTTCGGGTGGGCCCTGGCGCTGGCCCGCTGGACGGCCCCGCACCGTCCGGTGGACGAGTTCGGCGACCTCACCGGCCCGGACCGGGCGCCGGCCGCCCGGCTGCTCGGCCTCGCCCCGGAGGAGGGGGACGTGCCGGAGGAGGCCGTGGTCGAGGCGATGCGCGCCTGGTCGCTCGCCTGTGACCTCGACCTGATCGAGATCGGCACCACGGCGGCCGGCGAGCACGTGGCCGTCCCGGGGCCGGACCTGGAGCCGGCCGAGGAGGGGGACCCGGAGACCGTCCTGGAGCTGTGGCTGACCGCGGCCGGGATCGTCCGTGAGCTGGCCGTGGAGGCCGACTCGCTGCCCGAGGAGCCGTCCGGGCCGGCCGGGGCCCCGGCGGAGGCCGCGGAGGCTGCGGAGGCCGCGGAGGGGCAGGCGGGCGGGGAGGACGAGGAGGACGAGGACGGGCTCAGCGAGGTCGAGGACGCCCGCGACGAGGCCGCCGAGCTGCTCGACGAGGCGCTCCAGGTCCTGTACGAGACCACCGCCTTCGCCGAGCCGGGCAGTGAGACCGTGCCGCTCGGTGTGCTGGCCGCGCTGCTGGTGGTGCCGGAGGGCGAGGAGCCGAGCGAGGAGCTGCTCGGCGACATCACCGATGTGATGGTCTCCCTGGACCCGATGCTCGCCGACCTGGCCGAGCTGGGCCTGCTGGACTACCGGCCGATCGACCCGGAGCTCTTCGACGAGGAGGAGGCCGAGGGCGCCGCGGAACCGGCGGCCGACGGCGGCACCGAGGAGCCGCTGGACGAGGCGGAGTCCGCCCGCTTCGGGCTGGTCCGGCTCACCCCGCTGGGCCAGTACGGCATCCGGCAGTGGCTGCTGGAGGACGGCTACGACGCGCCGCTGATCGGCGACCTGGCCCGGGGCGACGCCGCCGGGCTGCTCCGCGGGATCAGCGAGGCCGCCAACGTGCTGCCCGACGAGGAGCTGCGGGTCTGGGTCACCGGTCGGGAGCCGCTGGAGGCGGCGCGCGAGCTGCTCGCGGCGGCGCGCGGTCACGACGCGTACGCCCCGATGCGCCGGATGCTCTGCCACTCGGCGCTGACCATGCTCGGCGGGCCCGCCGAGCCGGCCGTCCGGGAGGTGCTGGACGACCCGGAGCTGGGCGGCGGGGCGCGGGCCTGGCTGGTGTCGCTCGGAGCGGCCGACGTGCCCGCGCCGGAGCGGGCGATGGCGCTGTGGACGGTGATCGACGCGTTCGCGGCCCAGCTGCTCGACTCCGGCGGCGATCCCGAGCAGCTGCGCGAGCTGATCGAGGACCTGCCGGTGACCGACAACCCGGCGAGCTACTTCGGCGAGCTGTGGCGGGTCGACCACCCCTACACGGCGGACGTGCTGGAGGCGGTCGGCGAGCTGCACCTGGACCGGACGGTCGCCAAGGAGGCCCGCAAGGCGGCGTTCAAGGCGCGGTCGAAGGGCTGAGCCGGTCGGAGCCGTGCCGGTCGTAGCCGTGCTGTCGGGCCCGTGCCGCTGAGCCCGACGGCGCGGGCCGGGAGCGGGCAGCCGGGTGCCGGGAGCGCGGCGCCCGGGGCGCGGGGCACCGGGGGAGGCGGGGGGCCGGGCCGGGCGGGCCTCAGGGCAGGTCCAGCGAGCCGTCCGCCGTGAACGGGAAGAACGGGTTGTGGGCCAGCTCCCAGAGGTGGCCGTCCGGGTCCTCGAAGTAGCCGGAGTAGCCGCCCCAGCTGGTCGGCGCCGGCGGCTTCACCACCGTCGCGCCGGCCGCCACCGCCGTCTCCAGGGCGGCGTCCACCTGCGCGGGCGACTCCAGGTTCACCGCGAGGGTGACGCCCCGGAACGAGGGCTCGCCGCCGGCCGGCACGCCCGCGTCGGCGGCCAGCTCGTCGTGCGGGAAGAGGCCGAGCACCGAGTCGGCGGTGCGGAACCAGACGATCTCCGGGCTGGAGACGGAGGAGCGGCGCCACCCCAGCGCCTCGTAGAATCGGGCGCTCTCGTCGAGGTCGGTCACCCCGAGGGTGACGATGCTGATCCGGGCCGGGAACTCCGTGGTTGCTGTCATACCGGCCAGCGTACGAAGGGGGACCGACAGCCGGCCGCTCGGACACGGCCGCCGGTTCGCCCGTTCCGTTTGCCGGGCCGATCCGCGCGGTGCGGCAAAGGGCCTGATGACCCGGTAGGTCGGGCCACGTATCGTTGCCCGCAGTCGACGGGCACGGCGAGGACCAGGGGGTGCGGCGCGGGATGACGCGGGCGAGCGGTGGCGGGCGGGACGGCCGGTACGGGGACGGCGCGGGAACGGTTGACCGGTTCGACCGCCCGCACGGATGCCACGGCGACGACCTGGAGGAATGCCTGGCCGCGCAGGAGGAGTTCGCCCGCCGCACCCTCGCCTCGACCTCCTTCCCCGTGTACGGCGTCGCGCCCGTGCTCGGGATGGACGGCGCCGCGCTGGTCGCGTTCGAGGCGGGCGGGGCCGACGGCGACGGGTTCGGAGCGGCCGGCGGTGCGGGGTTCGGCGGTGCGGGGGTCGGCGGCGGTGCGGGGTTCGGCCCGGCCGGGGCCGGGACGGCCGGGTTCGGCCCGGCCGGGTTCGGTGGGCCCGGGTTCGCCGGCGTCGGGACGGTCGCCGGTCCGGGCTGGATCGAGGTCGGCTCCGGCGACTGGGGCTCCCCCGACGGCCCGTACGTCACCGTGCGCACCCACCGGCCCGGCGCCGAGCGGCTCGGGCCGCTGCCCGAGCTGGACGACGTGGTCGAGGACGAGCGCGACCGCGTCTACGAGCAGCTCGGCGTGGACGAGGGCGACGCGCCCGGCCGGGTCCGGGCGCTGCGCGAGTGGATCACCGTGGACGGCGAGCCGCGCGCGGTCGAGGTGCACGAGGACCGGCGCGGCCTCTGGGCCGGCGCGGCGCTGCCCGGCTGCTGTCCGATCAGCGGCGCCGAGCCGGTCTGGGCCGGCCGGCTCCGGGTGGACGGACTGACCGTCACCGTCTGCGGCCGGGGGGTGCCGCCCGGCGGCGTCGAGCTGACCCGGATCGGGGACCACGAGCGGTACCTGCGCGGACGGACGGCGATGCTGCGCGACCTGGCCGCCCGGCGCGGCCGTCACCTCCCGCTGGAGGAGCGCGAACTCGCCCTGGTCACCGGGCTGGAGGCGCACCGGGCGGTGATCGCGCACAGCATCAGCGAGGCCGCCGCCGTCGAGGCGCGGGTACGGGCCGGGCGGGTGCCCCGGCCCGCCCGCGGGGCGCGCGCCGAGGCGGGTGCGCTGCGCTGGGAGGCGGCGGTGCGTCAGCAGATGCGGCTCGCCTCGGAGACCAGGGAGGAGGCGCTGGCGGCGGTGGCGGCGATGGTCGAACAGCTCAACCGGCTGTCCCAGCTGACCCACTGGGTGGTGGGGACGCCGGAGGGGGACGCCGCGGTCGAGGAGGTCATCCGCCACACGGTGTTCGCCAGCGAGGTGCCGAGCCTGCCGGCGCAGCGGGCCTGGGAACAGGTCCGGCGCGGCCGGGCGGGCCGGGGCCGGACGGGGCGCGGCGAGGGCGACGAGCACCGCCTCTGCGAGCAGCTGTGGCTGGCCTCCTGGGAGCAGTGGCGGGCGGTCCGGACCGGCCGCTGATCCCCCGTTTGCCCGTCCGACCTGCGGCTCGCGGGCAGGGGGCGGATCATGAGTTCGAATACGGTCGGCAAATGAACACCCTGACGAGGCATCCGCTTCACCGTGTGTTCACCGAACGGGCGGAGTCTGCTGGGCGTCGGGACCAGCCTCGACACCTCGCACGCCACGAACCGGGCGCAGTCCCGGTCGGCGGCCCACCCCTCAGGAGTGACTGCCATGTCGCTGTCCCGCCGGGACTTCGTCAACCGTTCCACCGTCGTCGGGGCCGGTGTCCTGATCGCCGGCAGCGCTGAGGCGCTGGCCAGCGCGCCCGGCGCGATCGCCGCCCCGGCCGGTGGCGAGGCGCCGGTCGCCGCCGCCGCCGAGGCCGAGCGGCTGGCCGTCGGCTACGGCCCGCTGGTCGCGGACCCGGAGGGCCTGCTCGCGCTGCCCAAGGGCTTCAAGTACAAGGTCGTCAACCGGACCGGCGTCACCAAGCTGCGCACCGGCGAGTTCACCCCGAGCAACCACGACGGCACCGCGGCGTTCGAGGACGAGCGCGGCGGCAACCTGCTGGTCGTCAACCACGAGCTGTCCGGCGGCCGCGCCAACTGGCCGAACCCGGTCCCGCTGATCGAGGGCCACGTCTACGACCCGGGCGCGGCCGGCGGCTGCACCATCGTGCACGCCAAGGCCAACGGCAAGGTCGAGCAGTGGGTCGGCATCGCCGGCACCTCCACCAACTGCGCCGGTGGCGTCAGCCCGTGGGGCACCTGGCTGTCCGGCGAGGAGACCGAGGACAAGGCCGGCAAGAACGGCCTGACCAAGGACCACGGCTACATCTTCGAGGTCGACCCGTTCGACGACGACTACAACCGCGACCCGCAGCCGGTGAAGGCCTTCGGCCGGTTCGCCCACGAGGCCGTCGTCGTCGACCCGAAGCGCGCCCACGTCTACCTGACCGAGGACGCCTCGAACCCCAACGGCCTGCTGTTCCGCTGGACCCCGCCGGCCGGCTTCAAGCACGGCCGCTACCAGCTGCGCAAGCTGGCCGCCGACGCCGGTCTGCTGGAGGCCTTCAAGGTCTTCGACGCCCAGGGCAAGTTCGTCGACGACCTCTCCCGCGCCACCGCGGTCGGCACCACCTACGGCGTGGACTGGGTCAAGGTCGAGGACCGCGACGCCCGCACCGTCTCGATCCGCAAGCAGTTCAAGGACGGCGAGGTCACCCGCGCCCGCAAGCTGGAGGGCATGTGGTGGGGTGACGGCGGCTTCTACTTCGTCTCCAGCTTCGCCCGCTCCGAGAGCCCGGTGCAGCACGACGGCCAGGTCTGGTTCTACAACCCGGCCCGCCGCACCATCACCCTGAAGGTGCTGCTGGGCGTCAACTCCGACGTCTTCGGCGACCACGACAACTACGACGGCCCGGACAACATCACCGTCTCGCCCTACGGCGGCATCGTGATCGCCGAGGACGGCGAGGGCGTGTCGCACCTGTTCGGCGCCACCGAGGACGGGCTGACCTACCCGATCGCCCGCAACGACCTGAACATCGGCACCGCCACGAAGCCCGAGTTCAGCGAGTTCACCGGCGTGACCTTCTCGGACGACGGCAAGACCCTCTTCGCCAACATCCAGGTCCCGGGCATCCAGCTGGCCATCACCGGCCCGTGGCACCGGCTGAACGAGCACAAGCGCGGCCAGGGCTACGGCGCCTGAACCGACCGCAGGTGAGTGACGGGGGCCCGCTTCGGCGGGCCCCTTTCGCGTGGGGCCGCCGCGGCCGCCGCGGCCGTCGGGGCCGCCGGGGCCGCCGGGCGGCAGCGCCCGCTGGGAGGGGTCTGCCGGGCCTACGGCTCGGCGGGGAGCCGCAGCTGGAGCATGGCCAGCAGCCGCTGCTGCGGCTGGGACAGGTCGATGCCGGTCAGCTGCTCGGCCCGGCGGACCCGGTACCGCAGCGTGTTGGGGTGGATGTGCAGGGCGTCCGCCGCGACCCTGACCTCGCCCAGCGCGTCCAGCCAGGCCAGCACCGACTCGGCGAGCCGGGTGCCGTGCCGGCGGTCGTACGCGGCGAGCGCGGTCAGCCGCGGGTCGCGCAGCCCGCCCCGCTCCTGGAGCAGCGCCAGCACCTCGCTGACCAGCACCTCCGCCTGCACGTCGATCAGCGCCGCGACCTCCAGGTCCACCCCGCCGCGGCCCATCGCGTCCAGGATCCGGTCCGCCTGCGCCCGCGAGTCGGGCACCTGGGGGAGGCCGTCCACGGTCGACCCGATCGCCGCCCGCAGCGGCACGCCCAGGTGGTCCCGGGCCGCCTCGACCACCTCCTGCGCCCAGCCGCGCACCGTCGCCATCGGCAGGTTGGCCGGAAGCTCGGGCAGCAGCACGTACACCCGGGACTCGATCGGTGCGAGCAGCGCGGTCCGGTGCCGGGCCGCCGTGTGCACCGAGATCAGGCCGGTCACCTCCGCCCGGGTCAGCTCCTCGGTGGAGCCCGCGCTGTACGCCAGCACGGTGGCCGGGCGGCGCAGGTCCAGCCCCAGATGGGTGGCGAGCGACTGCGCACCGGTGGAGCCCTCCAGCAGGCCGGTGAGCAGCGTCCTGGTCAGCCGGACGTCCGCCGACAGCTCCCGCCGCCGACGCACCAGCTGCGCCGCCGCCACCCGGGCCGCGCCGACCAGCGCCTGCTCGGCCAGCGGCGCGAGCGCCTGGGAGCCCTCCTGCACCCAGATGGTGCCGAGCGGCTGCGCACCGGCCCGGATGCCGATCGCCAGCCGGCGGCGCAGGCCCAGCTCCGGGTGCGGGTCGACCGCGATCGCCGTGTCCGAGGTGCGCAGGTGCTGGAAGACGCCCCACTCGCGGAGCTTGGACAGGTACGGCTCGGGGCCCTGCCAGCCGAGGATGGAGAGCCGGCGCAGGTCGTCCACCTCGTCCGAGTCGGAGGAGCGCGAGTAGGCGAGCACCCGGCTGGAGGTGTCCTCGATCGAGACGATGCCGTTGGTGAGCACGGCGACCGTCTGGGCCAGCGAGAAGAGGTCGCCGGCGTTGTGCTCGGCGGTGCCCGGCGAGTCCGGGGTGTCCGGTCCGGCGATGATCGCGCGGGCGAGCGAGTCGAGGTGCTCCCAGCGGGTCTCCCGGCGGACCGAGAGCAGGGCCACGCCCGCCTCGGTGGCCGCCTCGCGCAGGGCGTCGGCCTGCCCGGGGGCGTCCAGCTTGACGGCCACGGCGGCGGCGCCCGACCGGCCGGCCGCGCGCAGCGCCGGGAGGGCGGCCCGGCCCCGGGCGCCGATGGCGAGCACCAGTTCGCCGGCGGCGGCGGTGGGAGGGTCCTCCGGGTCGAGGATCGCCACGTCGCGGACCGCGACGTCCAGCCCGTGCGGGGCGGCCTGGAGCTCGACCAGCGGCTCGCCGAGCGACATCAGCAGCTGGCGGAGCGGGAGGCCCGGGGTGGTCATCGGTCCTCCTCCTTCGGGCGCCGGCGGCACCTCGGCGGTGCGGTGCGGGTGCGGTGTGGTGCGGCGGTGTAGTGCGGTGCGGGTTGCGGTCCCGGGTGCGCCGTGCCGCAGAGGGGTGCGATCGGCCGACTGTTCATCCGGTCGGACAACGCCGTGCGAATGATTTTAGCCGCCAGGCCAATCAAGCGGGCCCCGGTGCGGGAATAGCGTTCGTCCTGTGGCCGTCGTGCGATCCGCGCCGGCATCCCCCTGCATGACATGAAGGAGAGCGTGCGCTCATGGACGCTGTGACCCAGGTCCCCGCGCCGGTGAACGAGCCGGTCCACAGCTACGCCCCGGGCAGCCCGGAACGGGCCCGTCTGGAGGCCAAGCTGAAGGAGCTGGGCGGCCAGGAGCCGGTCCAGCTGACCATGACGATCAACGGTGAGCGCCGCATGGGCGCCGGCGCCGAGATCCACGTCGTCCAGCCGCACAACCACGCGGCGAGGCTCGGCACCCTGCGCAACGCCACCCAGGCGGACGCGCAGGACGCCATCGATGCTGCCCTGGCCGCTGCCCCGGCCTGGCAGGCGCTCTCCTTCGACTCCCGCGCCGCGATCTTCCTGCGCGCCGCCGACCTGCTGGCCGGCCCCTGGCGCGAGACCCTGGCCGCCGCCACCATGCTCGGCCAGTCCAAGACCGCGCAGCAGGCCGAGATCGACACCCCCTGCGAGCTGGTCGACTTCCTGCGCTTCAACGTGCACTTCGCCCGCCAGATCCTGGCCGAGCAGCCGATCTCCTCGGACGGCGTGTGGAACCGCAGCGACCACCGCGCGCTGGAGGGCTTCGTCTACGCGATCACCCCGTTCAACTTCACCGCCATCGCCGGCAACCTGCCGACCGCGCCGGCGCTGATGGGCAACGTGGTGCTCTGGAAGCCGTCGCCGACCCAGCAGTTCTCCGCGCACCTGCTGATGCAGCTGCTGGAGGCGGCCGGCCTGCCCAAGGGCGTCATCAACATGGTCACCGGCGACGGTCTGGCCGTCTCCGAGGTCGCGCTGAAGCACCCGGCGCTGGCCGGCATCCACTTCACCGGCTCCACCGCCACCTTCCAGCACCTGTGGCGCGAGGTCGGCAACAACATCTCCGGCTACCGCACCTACCCGCGGATCGTCGGCGAGACCGGCGGCAAGGACTTCCTGGTCGCCCACCCGTCCGCCGACAAGGCCGTCCTGAAGACCGCGATGACCCGCGGCGCCTTCGAGTTCCAGGGCCAGAAGTGTTCGGCGCTCTCGCGCGCCTACGTCCCCGCGTCCATCTGGGCCGAGCTGAAGGACGAGTTCCGCGACGAGGTCGACGGCCTCACCATGGGTGACGTCAACGACCTGTCGAACTTCATGTCCGCCGTCATCGACGACCGCGCCTTCGCCAAGAACAAGGCCGCGATCGACCGCGCCCAGGCCGACCCGCAGGTCGAGGTCCTGGCCGGCGGCACGTACGACGACAGCGTGGGCTACTTCGTCCGGCCGACCGTGCTGGTCTGCCAGGACCCGGCCTCGGAGTACTTCCGCGACGAGTACTTCGGCCCGATCCTCGCCGTGCACGTCTACGAGGACGACGAGTACGACGCGATGCTGACCCAGATGGAGTCGGTGTCGGCCTACGGCCTGACCGGCGCGATCATCGCCCAGGACCGCGAGGCCGTCCAGCACGCGATGCTCAAGCTGCGCAACGCGGCCGGCAACTTCTACATCAACGACAAGCCGACCGGCGCGGTCGTCGGCCAGCAGCCGTTCGGCGGCGCCCGTGCCTCGGGCACCAACGACAAGGCCGGCGCCAAGCAGAACCTGACCCGCTGGACCTCGACCCGCTCGGTCAAGGAGACGTTCGTCCCGCCGACGGACTACCGCTACCCGCACATGGGCTGAGTACCCCCCCGGACCCTTCGGTCCCGTGACGCCCGGTCCCGCAACCGGGCGTCCCTCGGGCGGCGGACCCCGCCCACCCGTCGCCCGCCGCCACCCTTCTCGGGTCGCGCTGCGCGCGGCACCCCTCTTCGTCCGCCGCCCGCTTTTCTGCCACCCTTAGAAGCACCAGTTCCAGGAGTCACGATGCTCCGTTCCGCCCTCCTCGCGGCCTCCCGCTCCCCCCAGGTCCGCACCGTCGTCGAGAAGTTCCCGCCGACCCACGCGATAGTCGAGCGCTTCGTCGCCGGCGAGGCCCTCGACGACGCCGTCACCGCCTGCGACGACCTGGTCGCCACCGGCCGCAAGGTCACCCTGGACCACCTCGGCGAGGACACCCAGGACGCGGCCCAGGCCGCCGGCACCGCCGAGGCCTACGAGCACCTGCTCGCGGCGCTCAAGGAGACCGGCCTGGCCGCCGGCGCCGAGGTCTCGGTCAAGCTCTCGGCCGTCGGCCAGTTCCTCCCGGTGGACGGCGAGAAGATCGCCCTGGAGAACGCCCGCCGCATCTGCGAGGCCGCCGCCGACGCCGGCACCACGGTGACCCTCGACATGGAGGACCACACCACCACCGACTCCACCCTCTCCATCGCGCGCGAGCTGCGGGCCGACTACCCGTGGCTGGGCGTCGTCCTCCAGGCCTACCTGCGCCGCACCGAGGCCGACTGCCGCGAGTTCGCCGGCGCCGGTTCCCGGGTGCGCCTCTGCAAGGGCGCCTACAAGGAGCCCGAGTCGGTCGCCTTCCAGGGCAAGCACGAGGTCGACCTCGCGTACGTCCGCGCGCTCAAGGTCCTGATGGCCGGCGAGGGCTACCCGATGATCGCCTCGCACGACCCCAACATGATCAAGATCGCCGGCCAGCTGGCCCAGTGGAACGGCCGCAAGCGGGACTCCTTCGAGTACCAGATGCTGTTCGGCATCCGCCCCGAGGAGCAGCTGCGCCTCGCCGGCGAGGGCAACACCATGCGCGTGTACCTCCCGTACGGCCAGGAGTGGTACGGCTACTTCATGCGCCGTCTCGCGGAGCGCCCGGCCAACCTGACGTTCTTCCTGCGCGCCATGGCGACCCGCGGCTGACGTCCGCCGCCGTCCGCCACCGAGGACACGGCCCGCACCCCCGATGCGCGGAGGGGTGCGGGCCGTTCTCGTGCGCCGGTCCTCCGGGGCGGCCTGGGGTCCTCCGGGATGGGAGGGGGCCGGAGGAGGGCGGGCTCAGAGGAAGGGCTTGGTGTCCAGCTCGAAGCCGAAGGGCTCGGGGAGCGCGAGCGGCTCGCCGAAGGCGGCCAGGTGGACCTCGGTGTACTCGTCGCGACGGGGGGCGCCGAAGAGGCTGACCTGCGACCGCTCGCGGTCGATCAGGAGGTAGAGCGGGATCCCGGCGCGGGCGTAGCAGTGGCGCTTGGCGATCCGGTCCTGATTCGGCTTGGTGGACGTCACCTCGGCGACCATGGCCACGCCGTCGGGCTCCATCCAGGACGGGGCGCCGCGGAAGAGGCGGAGCTCCATCGGGGCGAAGGTCGCGTCGGGGATGACGTGGTTCTTCGGGCAGAGACCGCCGCTCACCAAGCGGAGGCCCTTGGTGCCGGCCACCTGCATGCGCAGCTTGGACAGCCGCGCGACCTGGTCGATCAAGAGCCCGATGTGGTCCTCGTGATCGCCGTCCGGGGGTGGTGCCACGATGATCTCTCCCTCGATGAGCTCGGCCCGGAAGCCTTCGGGGGAGTGCAGGCTCAGGAAGCCCTCCAGCAGGATGTCCTCCTGCGACAGGGAACCCGTGATCGGTTGCTCATGCGCCACAGCACTCATGATGCCCCTCCTTCAGATGTGAGTCACGCTAGTGGCGGGTTCGGGGAGGCTATGCCGTACGCGATGGTTTTTCACCCGATGGTGTGAGGGGGCTGCGCGTAGGATCTCTCTGCTGGTGAACTGGGCTGCTGGTGGGAGGAGTTGGCATGGTGGTGAAGCGGTTCGCGGAGCTGTCGACGCCGTTGGTGGCGGACGCGTGCGTGCGGCTCGGGGTGGAGCTGCGGGCGGCTCCTGCCGGGGTGGGCGCGGTGGTCGCGGGGAGCCGGGTCGCCGGACGGGTGCTGCCGGTGCGGCACTACGGGAGCGTGGACGTGTTCCTGGAGGCGTACGGCTCGGCACAGCCCGGGGACGTGCTGGTGATCGACAACGGCGGCCGGGTCGACGAGGCGTGCGTCGGCGACCTCGCCGTGCTGGAGGCGCAGGCCGCCGGGGTGGCCGGACTGGTGGTGTGGGGGCTGCACCGGGACACCCCGGAGCTGGTGGAGATCGGGCTGCCGGTGTTCAGCTACGGCAGCCTGCCGCTGGGCCCGCTGCGGCTGGACGAGCGCGAGCCGGAGGCCCTGGTCACGGCCCGGTTCGGCCCGCACCTGGTGAGCGCCGGGGACGTGGTGTTCGCGGACGCGGACGGCGTGCTGTTCGTCCCGGCCGAGCGGCTGGACGAGGTGCTGGAGACCGCCGCCGGGATCGCCCGCACCGAGCGCGCCCAGGCGGAGCGGATCCGCACCGGCGACACGCTGCGCCGGCAGACCTCGTTCGCCGAGTACCTGGAGCGCCGGGCCGTGGACCCGGCGTACAGCTTCCGGCAGCACCTGCGGCGGGTCGGCGGGGCGATCGAGGAGTAGGCGCGAGCGAGGAGTGGGCGCGGTCGAGGAGTGGGCGCGAGCGAGGGGTCGGCGCGGTCGAGAGGTCGGCGCGCGCGGGGGCAAGAGGCCTGAGGCGCACGGGAGTTCGGAGGGCCCGGCCGTTCCCCTGTGCGGGGGAGCGGCCGGGCCCTCGACCGGTGTCCGTTCCGGGTCCGTTCCGGTGTCGGTGCCAGTGCGGTCAGAGCATCGAGGCGGCGGGCTTGACCATCGCGCGGGCGGTCTTGGCGTCGACGTACTCGCTGATCGCGGTCATCACCCACTCGCCCGAGTACTGGCGGACCAGCTTGCACATCACCACGCCGGTGCGAGCCTCGGACTGGGTGAGGTCGAAGCGGACCAGTTCCTGGTTGGACGACGCGTCGACCAGGCGGCAGTAGGCGTTCTTGACGTCGGTGAACTTCTGGCCGGAGAAGGAGTTCACGACGAACACCAGGCCGCAGACCTCCGGCGGCAGGCCGTTGAGGTGGACGGTGATCGACTCGTCGTCGCCGCCGCCCTCGCCGGTCAGGTTGTCGCCGGAGTGGGTGATGGAGCCGTTGAAGATGCCCAGCTTCATGAACCAGGCGGTGTCCAGCTTCTCGCGCTTCGCGTCGAAGGCGATGCAGGAGGCGTCGAGGTCGATGTTGCGGCCACGCCCGGCGGGCTCCCAGCCGAGGCCCATCCGGACCGAGGAGAGGAAGGGCTTGCCGTTCTTCTCCAGCGAGACCGAACCGCCCTTGGTGAGGCTGACCCGGCCCTTGTCCAGGGTGACCTTGGTGAAGGACGGCGCGGCGGGAGGCGCCGGGGGAGCGGGCGGGGCGGCCTGCGGCATCGGCGGGGCGGAGGCCATCGCGACCCGGGGGTCGACGGGCGCCGCGGGCGGCGCCGGCGGCGCTGCGACGGGCGGTGCGACCGGGGCCGGGGCCGGAGTCGCGGCTGCCGCCGCGGGGGCGGGCTGGTCGTCGACGCTCACACCGAAGTCGGTGGCGATGCCGGCCAGGCCGTCGGCGTACCCCTGGCCGACCGCGCGGACCTTCCAGGCGCCGTTGCGCTGGTAGACCTCGACCACGACCAGCGCGGTCTCCCGGCTGAGCGGCGGCGGGGTGAAGGTGACCAGCACCTCGCCGCTGGCGCTGTCCCGGACGGTCGCGGTCGGCTCGATGCCCGCGAAGGTGGCGCCGGCCTCGTCGGGGCTGGCGGTCACCACGATCTTGGTGATGCCCGCCGGGACGGCAGCGGTGTCGATGGTGATGGCGTCCGGAGTGCCGGCGGAGGCCGGGCGGTGGGTCACGCCGGGCCCGTTCGGGGCGTTGTAGAAGACGAAGTCGGCGTCCGAGCGGACCTTTCCGGCATCGGTCAGCAGCAGGCCCGAGACGTCCAGCGCCTTGGGTGCGGTGACCTCGACGGTCACCCGCGCGGCGGTCAGCGGGGCGTTGCCGCCTTGGGTCAGGACCGTGGACACGAACTCCTCCTGGGATGCGGTGGTGCGGGGCCGGCCCCTGCGCGGGGCGGCTGTGCCGACTGGCGACCACAGTAACGAACGAGGCGGCCGAGAAGAGCCCGAACGGGCGCTGACCTGTCGGGTTGCCGGGTGCTTCGCGGTCGGGCCGGTGGACCCTCGGCGGGGCGGCGAGCCGGTCGGTCGGTGGGCCGGCGGGCCGGCGGGCCGGTGGGCCGGTGGGCTGTGAGCGGTCGGGGCTTGGGCCGGTGGGCTCGGGCCTCTGGGCCGGCGGGCCGGTGAGGGGACGGCCGTCCTCCCGGGTCAGCGGGCCGGGGCGGTGGCGTGGGCCCCGGTGCGCGGTGCGGCGGAGGGGGCGGCGGCTGCGCCGGGGGCGTCCGCCGGGGATGCGAAGGTGCCGAGGGCGGCGACCGCGCGGGGGCGGTCGATCCCGAAGGCGGCGGCGCTCCAGGTCTCCGGCGCGGTGGCCGGCCGCGGGGCGGCGGTCGGTGCGGGCCCGGGGTACGGGGTCGTCGGCGAGGACGTGGCGGCCGGCGCGGCGGGGACGCCCGTCGTGTTGGCCGGGGCGGGGGTGGCGGGGCGGCTGCCGAGGACGCCGAACACGTACCGGCCGGGGCGGACGTCGGTGCCGGGCGGCGTGGTGAAGCGGTAGACGAGCGCGCCGCGCTCCTGGTGGGTGGAGGCCACGGCGCCCGTCAGGTCGGTCCAGGCGGTGCCGGAGCCGGGCGCCAGCGAGCCGGGGGCGAGCCTGAACTCGGTCTGCAGCGCGGTGAGCGGCTCGGTGACGGTCAGGGCGAGCAGGTGCCGGGTGCCGTCACGGCCGAGGGGCTGGATCAGGGCGGCGCCGGTGAGCGTCCGGTCCGTGTCGGAGGCGGCGCCCGTGCTGTCGGTGCCGGTGCTGCCGGTGCCGACGGCCCCGTCCTCGCTGCCGGCGGGACCGCCGGTGGTCGGCCGGCCTCCCGCGCCCTCGGTGCCGGTGTCCTTGGCGGAGCCGAGGGTGCCCCCGGTCCAGCCTCCCGGACCGGGCGGCGCGATGGGCGGCCGGGGCGTGGAGCCGCCCGGCGACGGGACCATCGGCCGGGGAACGGAGGGGGAGGGGGCGGACGGTGACGGCTCGGACGGTGCCGGGCCGTCGGTGGGCTGCCCGGCGAGGGGCTGCCCGTCGGACTGACGTCCGTCGGGTTGCTCCCCCGCGAGCTGCCCGGCGGTCGGCCGGTCGGCGCCGGCCTGCTGTCCGTCGGCGGGTCTCGGGCCGGGCCTCGGGGTCGCGGCCGGGGCCTCGGTGCCTCCGCCCGTGCCGAGCTCCTGGGCGGAGGGTTCGCCGGTCGTGCCGTGCGGGTGCGAGTCGGCCGGGCCCTCGGCGAGCGGACGACCCGACCCGGCGTCACCGGAGTGCGGCGCAGCCGGAGCGGACGCGGACGGACCGGGGGAGTGCGCGCCCGCGGACGGTCCCGCCGCGCGGGTCGGACCCGACGGGCCGGACGGACCGGACTGCGGCAGGGCGGCCGGGGCGTGGCCCGTGGGAGCGGAAGCATCGGCGGACGCCAGGCCGGACGACGTGTCGGCGGTGTCGGACGAGGCGTCGGGCGCGGCCGGACTGGGCGGTCCGCTGGACCCGACCCGGGCGACCCCGGCACGCCGGCCCACGCCCTGCTGCTCGTTGAGCAGGAAGGTGGTGGCGATGCTGATGCCCACCACGGTGGACATCGCCATCGCGGCACCGGAGAACCGCAGCGTGGGCAGGCGGAGGCGGCCGCCGAACGGTTTCGGCCGACCGTGCCGGCCACGGCGCTCGCGGCGCCGCTCGTGCGGGTACGCCGCGTCCTGCCCGGCGTCCTCGGACAGAGCCACCGGACCCCCTCCCTCCCCTGAAGTCGCCGTTGCGGTCGTCGCATTCTCCCACGTACCGACGGCGCAGCCGGTGCTGCCGGACCCGGTGGACGGCCGCAGGGCCGGCCGGATCCGGCCTGGTCTCGTCCGGGGCTGCGCGTGCGGGGTCCGCCGGGACTCGCGCGCGGGCGCGCGCCGACAGGGGGACGAGCGTACCAGCGGCCGCCCCGGGGGTGGCCAGCCCTCGGACCGAATCGATCCGATCCGTGGACAACCCATTCCTTAGTGGAAGTTGACGGTCCGTCTGACAGTATCGGTAAGGATCTGCCCGGTCGGGCAGGGATTATTGCAACCTCCTTGCAACCCTTGCCGCCCGGTGACCAGTGGCGCAGGCTGAGGGCATCCCACGCCGTCCCGGAGAGATCGTCATGCCGCCCGACCCGCTGTCAGCACCCTCCAGTGCCCCTCTCGCCGCTACCCCCACGGGCGGCGATGAGGCAGGCTCCACCGCCGCTCCGGCGGCGGTGGAGGAGGTGCTGATCCTGCGGATCTCGTTGGGCGAGGAGGTGGTCGGGGAGGTCCGCACGCGGTTCCGGTTCGACGCCGAGCGCCCGTACGAGGTGCTGCTGACGTTCCACCTGGGCCGGCCGGACGAGGCCGATTGGGTGTTCTCGCGTGAACTGCTGCGCGACGGCCTGCGCTCGTTGAGCGGTCAGGGCGACGTCAAGCTGTGGCCGGCGTACTGTCCGTGCCACGGCTCGACGTTGCACCTGGCGCTGGAATCGCCGCACGGCAGCGCCCTGCTGGAAGTGTCGAAGCCCAAGGTCCGGGACTGGTTGGACCGGACCTACGCGCTCGTGTCGGAGGAGGCGGAGCGCGCCTACGGGCCGACCGACGCCCAGCTGTCCGAGCTGCTGACGGGCGGCTGAGGCCGCGCGGGCCGTCGGCCCGGGGGTTGTGCGGCAGCCGGCTGTGCGCCGATGGGCTGCGTGTTCGTGGATCGTGCGTTCGTGGACCGCGCGTTCGTGGACCGTGGGTTCGTGGGCTGTGTGTTCGTGTTCTGTGTGTCGACGGGCCGGGTGTCGGTCGGCGGGGTTTCCGCGGGTGGTGCGGTCGGGGACCGTGGGTTCGGGAACTGCGGGGGGACGGGCCGGGTGCCCGGCTGTGGTGTGCCGGTCGGCTGGGTCTGCGACGCCCGCGATTGCGGTGCCATTTGTGCCACTTGCTGCGGGGTGAGTTGTTGCGGCGCCGGTTGCTGCAGGGCCGGTTGCTGCAGGGCCGGTTGCTGCAGGGGCGGCTGCTGCAGGGCCGGCGAACGGGACGGCCGGGCGCGGGGCGCGGCCGAGTCGCCGGGGGCGCGCGGGTCCGGTAACGACGGGGTGCCGGGGAGCCGGACGCTGCCGCCGGCCAGCCCCGCGCGGAGCCGGCGCACGGCCGGTGCCGAGGAGGTCGGCAGCAGGTCGTACGGGTCCTCCGGGCCGGCCACGCTGACCAGCACCGACTCGGCGAACCGGTACGGCCGGTGGGCCAGCAGGCCGCCAAGGTAGCGGCGGAGCCGGGACAGTTCGGCCCGGACCGTCACGGTTCGGGCCGGGTCGCCGAACAGCGCGTCGGCCAGCTGTGCCGCGCTGTGGCCGTTCCGCTCGGTGGCGAGCAGGAGCAGCAGTTCGGCGTGGCGCGGACTGAGGGTGTGGGACCAGCTGCCGGCGGCACCGTGCACCGAGAGCTCGGCACGGTCCGGCCGGCGCAGGTCGAGCCGGAGCCGGGCGCCCTCGGCCTGCTCGGCGAGCAGGCCCCGGTCCGGACCGCCGTCCGGACCGTCCCCGTACGGGTCGGCGGCCGTCGTCGGGTCGTCGTCCTGGGGCCGGACCGGGCGGACCAGCCAGCCGTCGGCCAGCGGCTCGATCACGCACTCGCCGAGGCTCGGCAGCCAGTGCACGGCCGCCGAGCCCCAGCCGCCTGCGGGCAGGCGCAGCCGGGGCGGCGGGGGGAAGCCCGCCGCGGCGGCGGTCCAGCCGGCGGCGTCCACGACCAGTGCCGGACCGTTCACCCGGGCCAGCAGCGGTGCGGCCAGGGTGCGGAGGTGGTGCAGCGACTCCAGGCGGCGGGCCCGCAGCTCGGTCTCGGCGAGCTTGGCGGCGGTGGCGGTCAGTTGCAGCAGGTACGGGCGGACGGTGTGGGCCGGGCCGCTGAGGTTGATCGCGCCGATCAGCCGCCCGGTGCCCGGGTCGTGGACGGGCGCGGCGACGCACGTCCAGGAGTGGTGGCTGCGCAGGTAGTGCTCGGCGGAGTGGACGTGCATCGGGCGCTGCGCACGCAGCGCGGCGGCGATGCCGTTGGTGCCGACGCTCTCCTCGACCCAGCGGGCGCCGGTGAGGAAGCCGATCCGGTCGGCGCTGCGGCGGAGGCCGCGTTCGCCCTCCTGCCAGAGGATGTGGCCGTCGGCGTCGGCGATGGCCAGGATCAGCGGGGCCTGGCCGACCGGTTCGAGCAGGGTGTCGCGCAGGACCGGGAGCACCGGGTCGAGGCCGGAGGTGCGGCGGCGGTGTTCGATTTCGGCGGGGCCGAGGTGGACGGCGGCGGCGCCGGCGTCCGGGTCGAGGCCGAGGCGGCGCAGGCGGGCCCAGGAGTCGCCGATCTCGGGGCGGGGCTGGAGGAGCGCCTGTTCGTCGTCGGGGGCGGTGGCGTCCCGGGCGGCGCTGCGGGCGGCGGCCTCGGCGAGGGCGCGCTCGTGGACCTTGGCCAGCTCCGCCGCGGTCTGCGGAGTTCGACGTTCGGGTCGTCGGGTCTGCCGTCCGGTCTGCCGCACTCGGTTTGCTCCTCGCCGCCGTTCGAGGGCGCGCCGGGGTCGACGCGCTGACGAAAGAGTACGGGCGCTACCGGTTCCTGGGGATGGGGTCTGCCAAGTCGGAATACCACAGGGTATGAGAGTGGACATGCCAATGAGTTATGGCGGTCCGGCGCCGGGTCCCGTGTGGTTGCAGGGGTGGGTGGTGTGCGGTGGGTGATCGGAGCAGGAAGTCGGACGGGCCGACTTCCTGCTCCGGAGTGCAGGGTCGGCGACTGATGCGAAGGGGCGGCGGGTCGGCGTGGAGTGGGGGGCTGAGCGGGCTTTCGACGGCATTTCTCTGTAGACCGGTCGGCATATTCTGCCCGTTTGGAGATGAGTGGCGGGCTTTTTATGTAGACCGGTCGGTGGATTTTTAGTAAGTGGACCGGTCTACATATTTTGTTGGGCGAGAGTGGTGGTGGGGCGGGGGAGCGTCGTCGGGCGGGGAGGTGCGAGGGAGCGGGAGGGGTGGCGGCGCGACGTCCCGTGGGGGCGGTCGTGAGAGGTGCGCGTCAGGCGCATGGGGGCGTGTCGGGGGCGCGTGTCCGCATGCTGGTCATCGGGTGTCCAGGGGCGTCCGGGTGGTGCTCCCGCTGTCGAGCGGATCGCCCGTTCGCCCGCCCGTTCGCCGTCCGGTGGGCGGCGGGCGGCGGGTCGGGTGCCCTCGACCGTCGGGGTGGTCCCGGCCGCGCGGGCGCTCGGTCGACTGTGCCTGATATCAAGCGGAATCTGCTGCTGATCGCCGGTCTGGTAGTAGTTGTCTCCATGCTCCCGTTTGTTCTCGAAGTGTTCCGCTCCAGGAGAGCCCGCCGTCGCCGGGGTGACCGCCGGTGACCCTCCTCGTACCGATGGCGGTCGCCCCGGCGGCTGCCGCTACGGCCACCACTGCCACCGCCACCGCCGCCACCACCGCCGCGCAGGCGTCCCCGGGCGGCGCGCTGGCCGCCTACGACGGCAGCGGCATCGACGGTGGCCTCTACAGTCGGGTGGTCGGCTGGGCCGACGCCGCGCCGCACTGGCTGGACCGGCTGGTCGCGCTCTGGTCCGCGCTCGGCCTGGCACTCTTCGCGCTGCTCATGCTCGCCGCCTGGTGGCGCGCGCGGGGCGCGGGTTCGGCGGTGATAGCGCGGGTGCTCGCCTCGCCGCTGATCGTGGTCGTCGCGTACGTCGTGAACTCGGCTCTCAAGGGGGTGGTGGAGGAGGTCCGGCCGTGCGCCCAGCTCGGGGTGCGCGACACCCTGGAGGCCTGCCCCGGCCCCGGGGACTGGTCGTTCCCGAGCAACCACACGGTGGCCGCGTTCGCGGCCGCCGCCGCGCTCTGGTTCGCCGACCGGCGGATCGGGGCGGTCGCCGGGATCGCCGCCGTGCTGATGGGCGCCTCCCGGGTGTGGGTGGGCGTGCACTACCCGCACGACGTGCTGGCCGGCGCGGTGGTCGGCGTGCTGGTCGCGGTTCCGCTCGCGCTGGCGGCCGGGCGGGCGGGGCCGCTGGTGGACCGCGCACGCAGCGGTCCACTGCGCCCGTTCCTGGGCGCCGGGCTCGCGGTGGCGGCCGGCGGCCGCCCGCCGACGGCGGTGCGGCGGGGCTGAGCGGTCCGGGTGCCGCCCGACCCTTGTGTGGCCGGGGTGGCGGGGAGAGCATGTGAGCCGGGCGTGGGGCCCCTGTGGACGGGGCACCCGCCCGGCTCAGTCGTGCCAGGGCGCCGCGGGCGCCGGGCGTGCCACGGAGGGAAGTGCTGCCCATGCCGTACCGACTCGACATCACCCAGGGGGACTGGCCGGCCGAGGAGCTCGGCAAGGGGGTCGAAGGGCTGCTGGCCGAGGCGATGGTGCTCACGCTCGCGACCGCCGGCCACGAGCACGGCCCGCACGCCAACCTCGCCTTCTTCGCCTACGACGACGACCTCGTCCTCTACTTCGTCAGCGAGCGCGCCACCCGGCACAGCCACCACCTCGCGGAGGAGGCCCGGGCGGCGGCGACCGTCTTCCTGCCGCCGCCGGTCTTCGGCGAGCAGCTGCGCGGCCTCCAGTTGACGGGCAGTGCGGGCGAGGCGTGGGGGCGGCAGGCGGAGGCGGCGCTGGCCGCCTACCAGGGGCGGTATCCGTCCTTCGCGCAGGACGCGGAGATCCGGCGGCAGTTCCTGACCGGGGGTGGGGCGGCGGCGCTGTACCGGTTCCAGGTGGAGGAGCTGACGGCGGTGGACGAGCCGAAGTTCGGCCGGCGGCACTACCTGCGGGCGACGGTGCGGCGGTAGCGGGCTGCCCCGGGGCTCCCCTGGGGCTCTCCTGGGGCTTTGGGGTGTCGGGGCGTCGGGGTGTTGAGGTGCCCGGGGCGGGGTGCCCGCTGTCGCGAGCCCCGCACCCCGCCCCAGGTTGGCTGTACAACTTTTCGGTCGGTTCATCTGTGGGCCGCCACTCGGACGCCCCTCGGTCACCTGGCGGCACCACCCTGGCCGCATGAGAGTCATCGTCGTAGGAGCAGGCGTGCTCGGCACCATGCACGCCTGGCACGCCGTGGAACGCGGCCACGAGGTCGTCCACCTGGAGCGCGAGGCCGAGGCGCGCGGCGCCTCGGTGCGCAACTTCGGCCTGGTCTGGGTCAGCGGCCGGGCGCAGGGGGAGGAGCTGGACACCGCACTGCGTGCCCGCGAGCTCTGGGAGCGGATCGGCGGCCAGGTGCCCGATCTCGGCTTCCGGGCCAACGGCTCGCTCACCGCGATCCGCACCGAGGCCGAACTGGCCGTCGCCGAAGAGGCGTTGACCCTGCCGGACGCGGCGGCGCGCGGCTACCGGCTGCTCGACCCGGAGCAGGCCCGGGCCGCCAACCCGGCGCTGCGCGGCAAGCTGCTCGGCGCCCTGTGGTGCGAGCGGGACGCCGCCGTCGAGCCGCGCACCGCCCAGCCCGCCCTGCGCGCCGCCCTGCTGGCCACCGGCCGGTACACCTTCCTGCCCGGGCGCGAGGTCCGCGACGTCATCGGCGAGAACGCCGTCCGCGACGACCACGGCGACGTCCACACCGGCGACCTCGTCGTGCTCTGCACCGGCGCCTGGCTGGGCGGCCTGGTCCGCGAGCTCGCCCCCGAACTGCCCGTCCGCAAGGTGCGGTTGCAGATGATGCAGACCGACCCGCTGGGCGAGACGCTCACCACCTCGGTCGCCGACGGCGACTCCTTCCGCTACTACCCCGCCTTCGCCGGCGGTGCGCTGGAGCAGCTCAAGGCCGCCCAGCCGCAGCCGCCGGTCGCCGCCGAGCACAAGATGCAGCTGCTGATGGTCCAGCGCCGGGACGGCGGCCTCACCATCGGCGACACCCACGAGTACGACCAGCCGTTCGGCTTCGACGTCGTCGAGGACCCGTACGACCACCTGGTGGGCGTGGCCGAGGAGTTGCTCGGCCGTCCGCTGCCCCGGGTCCGCCGCCGCTGGGCCGGGGTGTACGCGCAGTGCGTCGACACCACCCGGGTCGTCCACCGCGAGCGCGTCCGTGACGGCGTCTGGCTGGTCACCGGCCCGGGCGGCCGGGGCATGACCTGCTCGCCCGCCATCGCCGAGACCACCGCCGAACTCGCCAACCTGTAAGAGGAACTCACAATGTCGTACGACATCCGCCTGGTCGTCCTGGACATGGCCGGCACCACCGTGGCCGACGACGGCCTGGTCGAGCAGGCCTTCCAGGCCGCCGCCGGCACGCTCGGCGTCGAGGCCGGCAGCCCCGAGCACGCCCGCATGCTGGAGCACGTCCGCGCCACCATGGGCGAGTCCAAGATCTCCGTCTTCCGCCATCTGTTCGGCGAGGAGGAGAAGGCCCAGCGGGCCAACACCGCCTTCGAGGCGGCCTACCACGACCTGGTCGACGCCGGCCACTGCGCGGCGCTGCCCGGCGCGGCCGAGGCCATCGCCGAACTCCGCGGCCAGGGCCGGACGGTGGTCCTCACCACCGGGTTCTCCCGGCCCACCCAGGACCGCATCCTCGACGCGCTCGGCTGGCAGTCGGTCGCCGACCTCACGCTCTGCCCCGCCGACGCGGGCCGCGGCCGCCCGTACCCCGACCTCGCCCTCACCGCGCTGCTGCGCACCGGGACCGAGTCGGTCCGGCAGATCGCGGTGGCCGGCGACACCGGCTACGACATGCTGACCGGCACGCGCGCCGGAGCCCCGGTCGTCGCCGGGGTGCTCACCGGCGCCCACGGCGAGGAGCGCCTGCGGGCGGACGGGGCCACCCACGTGCTGGCGTCGATCGCCGAACTGCCCGCGCTGCTGGGGCCGGTGGGCTGAGCCGGAGCCGGGCGGGCGCGGCGGATGGCGCGCCCGCCCGCTCGGTGGGCTGCGCGCTTGATGGGCTGCCCGCCCGGTTGGCCGGGGGGCAACTCGCCGAGGAGAACACGAGGTTGGGGGAAATCGGACGGACGGTCGGGCGGCCGGATCGAAGCGGTGGCGGGGAGACCGGAGGCGACCCGGAGTCGAGGCCGGGAGACCGGCGTTGCGCGGGGCGCCCGGTGCGGCACGGCTCGTAGGATCCGTGGCATGAGCCTTCGTCTCTACCAGATCGCCGTCGACGCACGGGATCCCGCAACCCTGGCCCGGTTCTGGGCCGAGGCGCTCGACTGGCGCATCCTGCTGGAAGACCCGGACGAGGTGGTGGTCGGGGCGGACGAAACGGCCTGGCCGGGGATGGTGTTCCTGCCCGTCCCAGAGGAGAAGGCGGGCAAGAACCGCCTCCATCTGGACCTCGCCCCGGACGACCGTCCGGCCGAGGTGGCACGGCTGTTGGCGCTGGGGGCGGTGCTCGTGGACGTCGGTCAGCCGGCGGACGCTCCGTGGACCGTGCTCGCCGACCCGGAGGGCAACGAATTCTGCGTCCTCGGCCCGAAGCACTCGCTGACCGTCTGAGGAGGACTGGGACCGTCCCGCCCCCTCGCGGCCGGAAGCGAGGGGCGCGAGGGGCGCGAGGGGCGGACCGGGCCGGGTGCTACCCGGCGGCGAGCAGGGCGGGGAGTTCGCGCATGTCGTGGAAGACGACGGTGCCGGGGCCTGCCAGGCGGTCGGCGGAGGTGAGGCCGCCGGCGTAGCCGAAGGCGCGCATGCCGGCGGCCCGGGCGGCCTGGACGCCGGGCGCGCTGTCCTCGACGACGGCGCACGCGGCCGGCGGGACGCCCATCCGCTCCGCCGCGTGCAGGAAGAGGTCGGGGGCGGGCTTGCCGCGGTCGACCTCGGTGGCGCTGAAGATCCGTCCGGCGAAACGGTGGTGGAGGCCGGTGCGGCCCAGTGTGTGCGCCATCTTCTCGTGCGAGCCGCTGGACGCGACGCAGGTCGGCAGGGCGATCGCGTCCAGTGCCTCGGGCAGGCCGTCCACGGGGGTCAGGCCGGCGTCCACCTCCTCCGCGTGCCGCCGCACGAACTCCTCCCACCAGTGCGCTGCCGTCTCCTCGCCGAGCCGGGCCGCGACCTGCTCGTGGATCGAGGCCTGGGAGCGGCCGACGAAGCGCTCGACGACGTCGGCCTCGGTGAGGGGCCAGCCGAGTTCGGCGCCGAGGGTGACCTGGACGCGGGCGGCGATCCGCTCGCTGTCCACGAGGACGCCGTCGCAGTCGAAGACGACGAGCCGTATCGGTTCCTCCATGGGGATGATCATGAGTGCAGCCTAGAGCGCGCCGTGGCGGCGGGTGCGGGCGGAGGGAGGCCGGGGGTGCCCGGACGGCGGCGGCACGCCCCGGTTGCCGGGGCCGGTCGTCGACGGGGAGCGGCCGGGAGCGGCCGGGAGTGGTCGGGAGCGGCCGGGGGAAACATGCGTCCCGAATTCCGCCACAGTGCCGAAACAATGGGCCGGGGGTATTGCCAGTACTTCCCGGGAACTCCTACAGTCGCTCGCATGGCAGCTGGAGAGTTCCTGGCTGCTCGCCGGCATGTCGATTTCGGACGGCTGGCGAGCGCCCTCTGTACGCCCGACCCGGCGTGAGTCGGGCGGCGGTTCCCGGCGGGATGGACGGGGACCGGCCGGCCCGCGTCGGAACTCCCCGGAGTGGCTCGCACTCGCACCGTTCGTGCAGGTAGGCGGGGTGCTCCGGTTCCTCTCAGGCGGACTGCCGGCGACTCGCCGTGCCCGTGAGTGCTGTCCGGGACACGGGTACGGGTGAATTGCGGGCGGATTTCCGCTTTCCGGCACCGATTCCGAGATGCCGAGCCGGGATTCCCCGGGGCGGTCGGACGGGATCACCGAAAAGCACGGAGGGAATTCCATGAGCGATTCGACGGGCAGTTTCACGGAAGGTTCCGCGAGCAGTTCCACGGGCAATTCGACGAGCGGTTCGGCGGGCGATTCGGAGGCCGGTACGGCCGCCGCGGCCGGGACGGTCGGCCGGCGGGGGTTCCTCGCCGGAGCCGCCGCCGTGGCGGCCGCCGCCGCGGCCCCCGCGCTCCAGCTGGCGTCCGCCAGGCCCGCAGCCGCCGCCGGGGCCGCCGCCACCCGCCCCAACATCCTGCTGATCGTCACCGACGACCAGCCCAAGCACACCGAGTGGGCGATCCAGAAGACCGTCGACTGGATCGCCGGCCAGGGCGTGCGTTTCACCGACGGGCACGTGACCACGCCGCTCTGCGCGCCCTCGCGGTCGTCGGTGTTCTCCGGCCGCCACGCCCACAACCACGGCGTGCGCAACAACGGCGCCTCGCACAGCCTGGACCAGCACACCACCGTGCAGCGCTACCTCCGGCAGGCCGGTTACCGCACCGGCCTGTTCGGCAAGTACCTCAACTCCTGGACGCTGGCGGACAACCCGCCGCACTTCGAGGAGTGGGCGCTGCTCCAGCCCGCCTTCAACAACGCGAACTGGAACATCGACGGCACCGTCCAGACGCTGACCGGCTACACCACCAACATCATCAAGAACCGCACGCTGGCGTTCCTGGACAAGGCCGCCACCGACAGCCGCCCCTGGTTCGCCTACGTCACCCCCTACGCCTCGCACGAGCCCAACGTCCCGGCCGCGAAGTACGCCGACACGGTGGTCCCGCCGTGGAACGGGCGCCCCTCCGTGCCCGAGGCCGACCGCAGCGACAAGCCCGGCTACATCAAGAACGCCACCGCCACGCTCGCCGACGCCCAGGCCCTGCGGACCCGGCAGCTGCGCAGCCTGCTCTCCGTCGACGAAGCCGTCCAGGCGATCCACGACAAGCTGGTGGCGCTCGGCCAGCTCGACAACACCCTGGTCGTCTACATCGGAGACAACGGGTACACCTGGGCCGACCACGGATGGCTCAAGAAGTCCGTGCCCTACTCCCCGGCCCACGAGGTGCCGTTCTACCTCTCCTGGCCGGCCGGCGGCCTCGGCGCGGGAACCGTCGACAACCGGATCGTCGCCAACATCGACATCGCCCCGACCATCCTCGACGCCGCCGGCATCACGCCCGACACCCCGCAGGACGGCCGCTCGTTGCTCACCGCGTACAGCAGGGACCACCTGCTGGTCGAGTGGTGGAAGCAGGGCACGGCGGCGGGCGGTCCGCCCACCTGGTCCTCGTACGTCGCGAAGGACCGCCAGTACACCGAGTACTACGCGCTGCACACCGACGCGAACGGCACGGTGTCGGGCACCGGGGAGGTGAAGTTCCGTGAGTACTACGATCTTGCGGCCGACCCGTACCAGCTGACCAACCTGCTGTACCAGGCGACACCGCAGGAGGAGCAGGCGCTCGGCGTCCCGGCGCTGGCGGCGCGGCTGGCCGCGGACCGGGTCGCCTGACCGTCCGACCAGCCGTGGCCGGCGCCCCGCACCCGGCCCGCCCGGTGCGGGGCGCCGACCACCGAACCGACCGACCCGGAGCGAGGAACACCGTGCCGACCACCAAGCCCTGCTGCACCCCCGGACGCGCCGCGGACGCCGGCGAGCCCGCCGCCGTGACCGTGCTGCCGCTCGCCGATCCCCGGGCGCTGCGGGTCGCGCGGCAGCTGACCGACCTGCCGGGCGGGCGGTTCCTGATGGGGACGGACGACCGGACGGGCTACCCCGCCGACGGCGAGGGCCCCGTGCGCGAGGTCGGGCTGAGCCCGTTCCGGATCGCGCCGACCACGGTGACCAACGCCGCGTTCGCGACCTTCGTGAAGGCCACCGGGCACCGGACCGAGGCCGAGGAGTTCGGGTTCTCCTTCGTCTTCGAGGGCTTCCTGCCCGGGGAGCTCGCCGCCGCCTCGCCCGCGGTGGCGGCGGTGCCGTGGTGGCGGGCCGTCTCCGGGGCGAGCTGGCGGGCGCCGGAGGGGCCGGGCTCCTCCGTCACGGCCCGCCAGAACCACCCCGTCGTCCACGTGTCCTGGAACGACGCGCAGGCGTACTGCGCCTGGTCCGGCACCCGGCTGCCGACCGAGGCCGAGTGGGAGTACGCGGCCCGGGGCGGCCTGGAGCAGCGGCGCTACCCGTGGGGCGACGAGCTCACCCCGGGCGGCCGGCACATGTGCAACATCTGGCAGGGCGTCTTCCCGACCCTGAACACGGCGGCCGACGGTCACCGGGGCACCGCCCCGGTGACCGCGTTCCGGCCGAACGGCTTCGGTCTGTACAACACCGTCGGCAACGTATGGGAGTGGTGCGCGGACCGGTTCAGCCCCGACTTCCACCGGACCGCTCGGGGCGACGACCCGGCCGGGCCGCCGGACGGCCCGGCGCGGGTCATGCGCGGCGGCTCCCACATGTGCCACGAGTCGTACTGCAACCGCTACCGGGTGGCGGCCCGCAGCTCGAACACGCCCGACAGCTCGGCCGGCAACATCGGCTTCCGGGTGGCGGCCGACGCGGTGCGGGCCGACGCGGCGGCTCGCTGAGCGGTGGGCCGCTGAGCAGTGGCCCGCTGAGCGTTGGGCCGCTGCGTGACGGCTCGCCGCGCGGCGGCCCGCTGCCGGCCGGCGGTCGGGCTCAGTGCAGGGTGCCCGCGTAGCGCTGGGTGAAGCGGGTGCCGGTCGTCGCCGTGACGGTGACGTCGTAGCGGCCCTGGTCGAGCGGGTAGGACGCCGTCGCACGGGAGTTCGCCGCGACCTTGAGGGTCTGCGGCGCACCCGCGTAGTCGTTCGGGGTGAGGGTGAAGGTGACGGCCGTCCGCCCGGCGTTGACCAGGTCGACGGTGAGCGCCGAGGCCCCGGGCGTCGCGGTCACCACCGGAACGGCGACGTCGTCCTGCTCGGCGCGGACGACCGTGCCGGCGTAGCGGCGGACGAAGCCGTCGGGGCCGTGGACGGTGAAGTCGTAGCGGCCGTCCGTCGCGGCGGCGTCCCAGGTGTACGTCCGGGTGGCGCCCGGGGCGACGGTGAACGGGGTGCCGGCGAAGGCGTACGCGATGTTGGGGTAGACGGTGAACGGGAAAGCGACGGTGCCGTCGTTGCGCAGCGTGCAGGTGATCAGACCGGTGGCGCGGTCGACGGAGGCCTCCGCCCACGGCCGGTACGGCAGCCGCCGGTGCGGCCTCGGCCCCGGCTCCTGGACGGGCATGGACTGGGTCCCGGTGGCGGGGAGTTGGACGCCCGGGAGTTTGCTGCCCGCGTCGGCCCGGGCCATCAGGGCCGTGGTGTCGGGTAGTTGGGGGATGGAGTAGTCGGGTGCGGTGAAGTCGAAGCAGCTGGTGAGGTCGCC
>NZ_JBWKAW010000021.1:0-162237 GCF_056437345.1 Kitasatospora sp. NPDC042419 | reverse complement strand
CGCGCACGCCGTTCAGGGTGCCGAAGTAGTGGTCGAAGCTGCGGTTCTCCTGCATCAGGACGACGACGTGCTTGACGTCGGCGATGGTGCCGGTGAGGCGCCCCGGTGCGGGAACCGCCGCGGCGGAGGTGGCGGGCAGGCCGGTGAGGGCGGCGGCGCCGGCGGCCGCGGTGGCGCCGACGAAGGTACGGCGGGAGAGCTCGGTCATCGCGAACTGGCCTCTCAGAGCTGGAAGGTGGCGACGGCAGCGGCGGCGTCGGAGGGCCACTGGTTGGCCGCGAGGGCGGCCGGGGCGGTACCGGTGGCGGGCCAGTCGGCGACCAGCGTGTGGGCCTCGACCAGCTTCAGCGGGCCGCGGTAGAGGACGTAGTCGATCCGGTCCTGCGGCTCGGCCTTCCCGGCGGCGCGCTGCTTGCGGACCGGCGACCAGGTGACGCCCGCGGCCTTCACCGGATCGCGGTACTCCTCACGGAAGGTGTCGGTCAGTCCGGCCGCCTGGAGCGCGGTGGTGACGGGCCAGGCGAGCGGGCCGACCCCGTCGTGCGCGGGCGCGGCGGCCGCCGTCCAGTCCAGGTGCGAGGGCGAGGCGAGCGCCCCGGCGAGCACCACCGGGCCGCCCGCGGCGGCGTCCGCGGTGAGCGCGGCGGCCAGCGCCTTCGCCTGCCGCAGGCGGGGGGACGCGTTCTCGGCGGCCGTGATCTGCGCGGCGCTCCGACCGTCCTGGGCCGCGTACGGGCCGTAGTCCGACTCGTCGAGGTGCGCGGACCAGAACCGGACGGCCCGGCCGCCGGGCAGCTGGAGGGTGACACCGGCGGCGGGCAGCTCCGCGGTGGCCGGGGTGACGGCGGTGAGCGGGTAGCGGCTGAGGATCCCGACGCTGCCGGCGCTCTGGTAGGAGTACCAGCCGAGCGCCTCGGCCAGCGTCCGGGCGGCGGTGCCGGCGGTCTCCTGGAGGCCCAGGACGTCCAGGCCCTGGGCGAGGACCACGCGGATTTGCTTCTCCACGGCGTCGGTGAAGGCGGCGCCCGCGTCGGCGAGGTTCCAGGAGGCCGTCTTCAGCCGGAGCGGGCCGCCCGGATCCGCCACCGGGAGCAGCACGGTGACGGTGTCGGTGGCGCCCGCGCCGTCCTTGACGCCGACGACGAGGAGCTCGGGGTCGCGCGCGGGGCTGCCGGACGGCGCCGTCCCGGTGACGGTGCCGTCGGCGGCGACGGCCGCCCAGGCCGGGCCGCTGATCTTCCGGAACGAGGCGCTGCCCGCCGGGTTCCCGGCCGGGCGGGACCAGAGGCCACCGAGCCTGACGGTGAACGCCGCGCCGGGCGCGACGGGGGTGGCGGTGAGCGCGTCCACCGCGGCGTGCGGGCGGACCACGGCCGGCTTGGGGCGGAAGGTGAACGGCGCGGTCTGCGCGAGGACGCCGTAGCCGTCCTTGGCCAGCAGGTAGGCCGTGTACGGGCCGCCGGTGAGTGCGGAGGTGTCGAGCTGGACGTCGCCGGCGCCGGCGGGCGTGTACTTCCAGAGCAGCGAGCTGCCGTTGCCGGGCCTGCGGTCGCCGTCGTAGATGCCGACCCAGTTCTTGGCGTCGGGTGCGTCGGTGGTCCAGTGGAAGGTGAGGCGGTCGCCTTCCACGGGGGTGGCGGGGCTCTCGGGGATGGCGAGGCTCAGGGTGCTGCCGGTGGCCACGGTTGTCCTGTCCGCCGCTCGGGGCCGGGCCGGCGGGGGCGTCGGGCCGGGTCCGTCCACGGCTGGTGACGGGGGCTGGGGAGGGTCGACCCACGGACAGTTGGCTGTACAACTGCGGGGCCGGGCCCATTCATCCGAAGGCCGGCGACCGGGACGTGAACGACGTGTGACGGAAGGTCGGGCGGTGCGGGAACACCAGGGCGGGGCTCCGGGGCGGGCGGGGCGGGTGGCCGGGTGCGGGCGGTGGCCCGGGTGCCGCGGGTCGCCTCCGCCCCGGCCCTGCCCGGCGCGCTCCCCCGTTCCTCAGGCGCGGTGGCGGCCGCCGCCCTCCGCCCCGACGTCCCACCTCGACTCGACGTGCGCCTTGAAGTCGTGCAGGTCGTCGATCACCCGGCGGTCGACGAACCCGAGCGCCTCGCCCACCCGCTCGATCAGGCCGTGCGGCTCGACCTCCAGTTGCAGCATGACCCTGGTCGCCTGCTCGCCGAGGCGGTGGAACGTCACCACCCCGGACTGCCGCACCTCCCCGGCGACGGCGGCCCAGGCCACCCGCTCGTCGGGCACCAGCTCGGTGGTACGGGCCTCGAACTCGCGCCGCGCGCCGGCCACGTCCACCACCCAGCGCGTACGCCCCTCGCCGAGCCGGTCGATGCCGACCACACCCCGCATGAACTGCGGGAACTCCTCCAGCCGCGTCCACTGCTCGTACGCCGCCGCCAGCGGCACGTCGACCTCGACGGACTGTTCGATCCTGGTCATCGTGGTTCCCTCCTCCGACGGGCCGGCGGTCTCCTGGAGGCCGCCGCTCACGGCACCGTCTGCCCCGGAACCGCCGGGCCATGTCACCGGATCCGCAAGGGCTTCCTGCCCGGCCGGGCCGGGGGCCGGGGCCGGCCGGGCTCAGCCGGGCTCAGCCGGGTTCGCCGGTCAGTTCGGCCACCGTGTCCGGCCAGCGGACCAGCAGGTGCTCGGTGCCCGGCGGCACCGCGAGCCACGTCCGGCGCAGGAAGGCCGCCAGGTCGGCCGCCGCCAGGACCAGCACCGCCCAGCCGTCGTCACCGTGGAACTCCACGCCCACCGTCCCCGGCTGCCAGGGGTGGACCCGCAGGTCCCCGTACCCCGCCGGCGCGCTCAGCCCCTGGCCGAACAGTTCCCTGGCCGCCGTCCAGCAGAGCCGCCCCTCCGGGTCCATCGCCGCCTCGGCGCCGAACCCGACCGACAACGCGAAGGGGTCGTCGGTGTCGTAGCGCAGTTCCAGCAGGACCCGCCTCGGCTCGGGCCCGACGATGCACGCCTCGACGACGTCCTCGATGATCCGGGACACGGGACCCCTCCTCCCTCGGTGAACCAGCATGGCCTCGCCCGGCTACCCCCGTCCGCCCGGTGAATGCCTCCCGGGTGAACACCTCATCGGACGGCCGACCGTCGAGGACGGTTCCCGGGGCACCTCTGCGGACGCGGACACGGACGCGGCCACGGACGCGCCGGGGCCTCGGAGCCGGGGCGGGCCGCGCTGGGGCCTGGGGCTTGGGACTTGGGGCCGCGTCAGTCCAGGTCGCGCGCCCGGCGGAGGCGGGCGGACAGCGCGTCGGGGTCGACGACCGGGGCCGGGTAGTCGGCCGGCGGCCGGTCGAGCCGCCAGGGACGGTGCACGGCCCGCCCCTCGACGTGCGCCAGTTCGGGCACCCACCGCCGCACGTAGTCGCCGGCCGGGTCGAGCCGGTCGGCCTGGCTGAGCGGGTTGAGCACCCGGTTCGGCCGGGTGTCGGTACCGGTGCCCGCCACCCACTGCCAGTTGAGCTGGTTGTTCGCCAGGTCGCCGTCGACCAGCAGCCGCAGGAAGTGGCGGGCACCGATCCGCCAGTCCCGGTAGAGCGTCTTGACGAGGAAGGAAGCGGTCACCAGTCGGGCCCGGTTGTGCATCCAGCCCTCGTGGGCGAGCTGCCGCATGCCCGCGTCCACCAGGGGGAACCCGGTCCGCCCGGTCCGCCAGGCCGTGCACTCCTCGTCGTCCTCCGGAAGCCAGCGGTCGCCCCGGTCGCGGTACTCGCGGTGCGCGGCCTCCGGCCGGGCGGCCAGCACCTGGTGGTGGAAGTCCCGCCAGACCAGCTGGCGGACGAACGCCTCGGCGCCCTCGCTCCGGTCCTGCTCCGCGGCGGCGACCAGTTCGGCGGCGGAGAGGCAGCCGAAGTGCAGGTAGGGCGACAGGCGCGAGGTGCCGTCGGCGGCGAGGTCGTCGTGCAGGTCGGCGTACCGGTCCAGCGGGTACCGCTGCCAGAGCCGACGGGCGGCCCGCTCACCGCCGGGCGGCAGGGCCGGTGAGTCCGGGGCGGCGGCCGGGACGGGCTCGCTCGCGATCCCCTCCGGTGTGCGCAGCGCCCGGGGCGGGCGGTGGACGGTGCGGCGCGGAGCCTGCGTCCAGGCCCGGAAGTACGGCGTGAAGACGGCGTAGTGGTCCTTGCCCGCCGGGGTCACCGCGCCCGGCACGGCCACGGTGAGGGAGCCGTCGTGGACGTGCAGGCGGTCGCCGAGCAGTTCGCGCAGGGCCTGCTCGCGGCGGTGGGCGAAGGCGCTCACCCCGGCGGCGACGTGCACCGAGGCGGCGTCCACCTCCGCGGCCAGCCGGGCGGTCGCGGAGGCGGCCGGGCCGTGGCGCAGGACCAGCCGGCCGCCGAGCGGGCGCAGCGAGTCGTCCAGGTCGGTGAGGCAGCCGGCCAGGAAGGCGGCCCGGTTGGGCGCGGCGAAGCCTGCGGCGGAGACGTCCGGGTCGAGGACGAAGAGCGGGACGACCTCGTCGGCGGCGTCGGCGGCGGCGCGCAGGACGGGGTTGTCGTGCAGGCGGAGGTCCTGGGTGAGCAGGGCGATGGCGACGGTCATCAGTGGCGGCCCGGGGTCGTGTGGCGGTGGCGGTGGTGTGTTGGTGGTGGCGGTGGTGTGTTGGTGGTGGCGGTGGTGGTGTGTTGGTGGTGGCGGCCGGCGGGGCCTCCGGGGAGGTGAGCCTTCCAGGCCGGCGTGCCGTGCGGGGCGCGGCGCGCCGGTGGCACCGGGAACCGGGCGCGGTCGTGCCGGGACGGGCCCGGACGTGGCGGGCCGTCGGAACGCCGGGGCGCGGGGCGCGGGGAGGGAGGGGGCCCGGGGCACGGGCCCGCCCGACGGCACCGGCCGGTTCGGCCGTTCGGGTGACTTCCGGCGGGCGGGCCATCCGCTCGGCCCGCCGCCGCGAAGCACGGGGCGTCCGGCCCCGGCGCTGTGGGAGGCGCCGGGCGGGCTGCCGGGCGGGGTGCCCTGTCGAGTCGGTGTCCCGCCCCGGTCCGGCACGGCGTCCGCAGCCCGGAGCCGTGCCGGCCGCAGCGCGTCAGCGGCGGGCGAGACGGCGTTCGCCGCCCGAGCCGGGCGCGTACGCGAGCTCGTAGTGCGCGAACACGGCTGGTTCGTCCTCGGCGGGCAGGACGTCGTCGACGCCGATCGACGGCGCCTGCTTGACCTGCCCCTTCGGGAACGCGACCCGGAGGTACCCGGGGCCGACGACCGCGCCGTCGAGCGGCACGAAGACCAGCCGCCGCCGACCCACCAGGCCGACCGTGACGGTGGCGAAGAAGGGCTGGTCGCTGGCGGTCTCGACGTAGACGGACTCCAGCGTGCCGATCCGGTGGTCCTTCTGGTCCACGACGGCCTGGCCCCGCCACTCCCTGATGTCGGCCGTACCGATCACGGCGACCATGGCGACCTCCCGTTGCCGCCGGCGCGCGGCGGCCCGTCGGCTGGGCTGTGCCCCGGACCCTCCCATCCTGCTCCGGGACGCTCCGGGCCGCTTGCCGGGCCGCCTGTCGGGCCGCCTGTCGGGCCGGTCGCCACGGATCGAGACGGCAGCGGGCCGGCTGCGGGCACGAACCCGCCCCCAGCCCGGCATACACGGGCCAACATGTCCATTTCACACAACAGGGGGTGAACCGATCATCAGCCCACAGGGGCACTCCCGAGCACCTACGCTGTGCGCCGACGGACCGTCAGATCATCGAGGCACGGAGGCAGTGGTGGGCTACGACAGCATGTGGGAGCCGGGCGAACCCGGCGTCCCCGCCGACCTCCGCCCGGAGATCCCGCACCCGGCCCGGATGTACGACTACTACCTGGGCGGAAAGGACAACTTTCCCTCCGACCGGGCAGCCGCCGAGAAGGCCCTGGCCGCCAATCCCGAGTTCAGATCCACCGCACGGGCCAACCGGGCGTTCCTCGCCAGGGCCGTGCGCTGCGTCGCGGCCCTCGGCATCGACCAGTTCCTCGACATCGGCACCGGCATCCCCACCGCCGGCAACACCCACCAGATCGCCCAGGCCGTCGACCCCGGCGCCCGGGTCGTCTACGTCGACAACGACCCGATCGTCCTCTCCCACGCACGCGCCCTGATGGGCGGCACGGCCGTCGGCCGGACCACCGTGATCCAGGCCGACCTGCGCGACCCCGGCGAACTGCTCGCCGCAGTCGAGGCCGAGAAGCTGCTCGACTTCGACCGCCCGGTGAGCCTCGTGCTGGCGGCCGTCCTGCACTTCGTCCCGGACGACGCACGGCCGTACGAAGCCGTGCGCACCCTGCTCGACGCCCTCGTCCCGGGCAGCTGCCTGGTCCTCTCGCACGGCACGGCGGACTTCATCCCCGCCGCGGTGCGCGACCGGGTCACCGGCGTCTACGACAAGGCGACCGCCCCGCTGGTCGGCCGGACCCGGGAGCAGGTGCGGGCCTTCCTCGACGGGCTGGAGGTCCTGGACCCCGGTGTGGTCACCGTCCCGCTCTGGCGGCCGGAGGGCACGCCGGACGCGGGCGCCGAACGGGTCAGCATGTACGGCGCGGTGGCCCGCAAGAAGTGACGCGCCCTCGCGCGCGAGCGGCCCCCGGGGCGACAGTCCCGGGGGCCTCGCCGTTCCTCCGCTCCGCGTCACCCGGCGCAGGGCCGCGGCGGACGCGTCGTCACACGCTCCACGGCTCCAGCACGCTCCAGGTGCCCTCGACCGCCTCTCCGAGGCGGTACCGGTGCTCCGGGATCCACTGTGCTCCCTCGTGGAGGTGGCCGGCCGAGCCGGTCAGGCGTTCGTGCGCGGCAGGCGGCCGGGGAGTTCGGTGAGCTGTTCGATGCGGAGCACCGTCCCGTCGGCCGTCGGCGACGGTCCACCGGTGACGAAGTCGATGCCGCGGTCCAGCCAGATGCCGGTGAGTCCGGCGAGGGCGGCTGCGTTCACGTCGCTCTCCAGCATGTCGCCCACGTTGACGGCCCGCGCGGGGTCCGCCCGCATCCACCGGCAGGCGGCGGCGTAGGCGGCGGGTTTCGCCGCTCCGAGCTCGGTCGGGGTCAGGACGGCTTCGAAGTATTCGAGGAGCCCGAAGCGGGCCAGCTTGGCGCGCTGCTGCCCGGGGTCCCCGTTGGTGAGAACAGCCAGCCGCGGTCCGCGGGGAAGCCCTTTCAGGGTCTCCAGGCACGGCTGGACGTCGGGGTAGCACCGCCAGGACTCCTCGAACACCGGGAGGTAGCGCTCGGCGATCCAGGCGTCCAGCAGGCCGGGATCCTCGGGAACCGGCTCGCCGAGCTGCGGCAGGAAGGAACGGATCCTGCGCCGGTGGTGCTCGGCGAAGGAACACTGGCCGGCGAGGTACTCCCGCATGTGGCGGGCCTCCAGCGCCCACCACGACGCCACCAGTTCCTCCGCCGGAGCCGTCACGTTCGGCGCGGCCCGGACGATCCGGCCGATCGTTTCCAGGACCGCGCTTCGATGATCGACCAGGGTGCCGTCCAGGTCGAAGAAGATCACATCTGCCACAGGATGATCATCTCGTGGCGGCCGTCCCGGGCGCCAGAGGGCAGGCATCACGGCCTTCCCCCGTTGCCTGATGCGGCGCCAGGGCGACGGCACCGAGCGTCCGCGGCCCTGCGGCCCGCGTCAGGCGGGCCGGTCGAGGAGGTCCAGCAGCGGCGGGTCGAGCGGCCACGGCAGACCGCCGGGTGCGGCGGCCGCGGCCGCGAGGCGGAGGGCTCCGAGCAGGGGCGGGCCGTCGGGATCCCGGAGTCGGGCGCCGGGGAGGCGGGCGGCGAGCGCGTCCAGGGTCGCCCGGTGGACCGGCCCGAGCCGGAAGAGACCGCCGGTCAGGGCGAGCCGGGGGCCGGTGAGGCCCGCCGCGGTGGCCGCGGCCGCCGCCGCGTCGGCGATCTCCTCCCCCGCGCGCAGGACGATCGCACCGGCGACCGGGCAGCCCCCTTCGGCGGCGGCCGCCACGTCGGGGGAGAACGCGGCGAGCAGCGCGGCACGGTCCGGGCGCGGCTGGAGCGCAGCGGGGAGGCCGGCCACCGGGCCGTAGCGGTGTTCGGCCGCCGCCAGCAGCGGACGCGAGCCGCCCGTCCGTCCGTCGTACGCGCGCAGGGCCGCCTCCAGTCCGGCCCGGCCCAGCCAGCCGCCGCTGCCGCAGTCCCCGAGCAGTTGGCCCCAGCCGTCCGCGCGCCGCCAGCCGGTCTCCGGGTGGTGGCCGACGGCGACCAGGCCCGTCCCGCCGGCCACGGTCACGCCCGCACCCGTCCCCAGCGCACCGACGTGCGCCGTGATCGCGTCCCCGGCCAGCACCAGCCGCTCGGCCCCGGTGGCGCGGGCCAGCGGACCGGGCAGCCGTGCCGCGAGGTCACGGCCGAGCAGGGCCATCCCGGTGGCGCCGACGGCGACGGCACCGATCCGGGCCCCGGGCGGCAGCCCGGCGGCGAGTCGGTCGAGCACGGGCAGCAGCCGGCCGAGCAGCGCGTCGGCGTCCTGTCCGGCGGCCGAGGCGGACACCCGCGCGGCCGCGGCCACCTCGGTGGTCCTGGCGCGGGCGAGGTCGGCGGGCCACCCGCCCGGGGTGAGCGCCACCCGGATGCCGGATCCGCCGACGTCGACGCCCACCACCCAGGTGTCCCCGGGCCCGGCCTCCTCGATCCGGAACCCGGCAGCGGACCCCCGCCGTCGGGCGGGGGTAGGGGCGGCGCGGGCGGGGGCGGGGGCGGGGTCGCGGTCCGGAGCCGCCCCGGGAGTCGACCCGACGGCCGGGGACCGGCGCTCAGACACGCCGACTCCGGGGCGTGCGGCCGCCGGTGACGGCCTGGTGGGTGCGGTCGAGGGCGTCGGCGGCCCGGGTGTCGAGGTGTTGGGCGAGGCGCACGTAGAGGCAGTCGACGACGGTGAGTTGGGCGGTCCGACTGACGGTGGCGCCGGTCCGCCGGTCGCTCTCGCGGCCGGCGAACGTGAGGAGGCGGGTGACGGCGGCGGCCAGCGGCGAGCCCGGGTCGCTGGTGAGGGCGACGGTGGTGGCGCCGCGCCGGGCGGCTTCGGCGACCGGGTCGAGGACCTCGGAGGTGCGGCCCGAGTAGGAGATGCCGACGGCCACGTCGGCGGCGGTCAGGTGGGCGGCGCCCATCAGGGCGCGGTGGACGTCGGAGCGGGCGGCGCAGACCAGCCCGAGGTGCTGGAGCTTGTACTCCAGGTCGGCGGCGACCACGGCTCCGGCCCCCGCCGCGTACACCTCGATCCGGCGGGCCGAGGCCAGGGCGTCGACCACCGCGTCCAGCGCGTCGAGGTCGAGTTGGGCGGCGGTGTCCTCGGCGGCCCGGGCGCTGAGGCGGGCCACCTTGGCGACCACGGTGCGGGTGTCGTCCCCGGCGGCGATGTCCCCGTCGGCGCCGACCCGGACGGCGAACTCGTCGGCGGCCGCCACCTGGGCGGCGGCGAGGGCGAGCCGGAGGTCGGGGTAGCCGCGCAGGCCGAGGGTGCGGCAGAACCTCGTCACCGAGGTGTCGGACACCCCTGCGGCGGCCGCGAGTTGACTGATGCTCAGGGCGGCGGCGCCGGCCGGGTCGGCCAGTACGCGTTCGGCGACCGCGCGTTCCACCGGCGACAGGGAGGGCAGCCTGCCCCGCAGTCGCACGATCAGAGCCTGGGCCGACGTGCGGTCCACGGCATCCCTCCCACATCCTGTTGCCCGCTGATGTTGCTCTTCCACATTCGAAGAGTTCTGTGCGAGAATCCTCGACATCCCGACGGGTGTCAACCTCGGGTGTGTCCGAAGTGTGCCACCACCGCCCCGGGAAGGAGACCGCGCCGTGTCCCGTGCCGCCGTCCTCACCACCCGGGCCCACGTGGACTTCTGCCGCGTCACCACCGCCGCCTGTCCGGCCGCCGCACCGCTTCGCTGACACCCCGCGCGCCACGGCCCACCGCCGCCGCGCGCCCACGCACCCGCCTCACCGAGGATCATCCGTGCCCTCCCCGGCCGTCCCCACCACGCCCGTACCGTCCCCGACGCCCTCCCCCGTCCCGGCCCCGCCGGCACCGACCCCGGCCCCGGCACCGACCTCGCAACCGGCACCGACCCCGGCACCGCAACCGCTGCGCGCCGCGTACGTCTTCGACCGCACGCTCGCCTCGGCCGGCCCCGACGAACGCTCGCGCCTGCTCGACGGGCTGGCGGCCGCCGGGCTCACCACCCTGATCACCAAGGCGGACGCCGTCACGCCCGCACTGGCCGCCGCCTGCCGCGCGGCCGGCCTCCGGACGGTCGGCAGCCTCGCCTGCCTCAGCGACCACGCCGAACCCGCCGAACGCCGCCGCCCCGACCTGCGACCGGTGTCCGGCGACGGACGGCCGTGGCGGCGACTGGAGTGGTACACCGGCCTGGTCCCGACCGACCCCGCGCACACCGGGCGGCTCGCCGAGCGGTGCGCCGCGCTCGCGGGCAGCGGGCTCCTCGACGGGCTGGTCCTGGACTTCCTGCGCTGGCCGCTGCACTGGGAGCTGGAGCTGCGGCCGGGCGCCCGGCCCCGGGACGCCTCCTACGACCCGCTGACCCTCGCCGACTTCACCCGCCGCACCGGGATCCCCGTCCCGGCCGACCCGGTGGCGGCCCGCGCCGAGCTGACCGGCCCTCACCGCGACCAGTGGCTCCGGTACCGGCAGGAGGTGGTCACCGGCCTCGCCCGGGACCTGGTGACCGCCGCCCGCCGCGCCCGGCCCGCACTGCGGACCGGTCTCTTCCTCGTCCCGGAGGAGGACGGTCCGCGCCGGGCCCGGCTGGTCGGCCAGTCCGCCGAGGAGCTGGCGCCGCTGGTGGACGTGCTGCTGCCGATGTCGTACCACGCGATCCTGCACCGCCCGCCGCCCTGGGTCGGCGCGGTCACCCGGGCGGTCCGGGCGGAGGCCGCCGGGTCGCCGGGGACGGCCGTGGTGCCGATGGTGCAGACCACCTCGTCCCCCGCGCTCGCCCGGGGCGCCGACTGGGGCCCGCCGGTCACCGCCGCCGGGTTCCGGTCCACCCTGCGCCACGCGCTCGACGCCTCCGGCGGGAGCCTCTGCCTCTTCCCGGGCGAGGGCCTGGACGGGCCGGGGCGGGGCGCGCTCGCCGACGCCCTCACCTGAGGCGGCGCCACCCCGGACCACCCCGAACCACTGCAGGCCACACCCCAAGCCACGCCCGCTCCGGCCCACTCCCGAGCCGCACCGAACCTCCGCCCCGAACCTCCGCCCCACGCCGCGTTCCACCACCCGTCTCCGCACCATCCCCGGGAGCACCCGTGCACCACCTGCCGCCCACCGAGGCGCGCAACCCGCGCAGTACCGGCATCGACCGGCTCGACGCGCTGGGCGTCCTGCGGCTGATCAACTCCGAGGACGCCACCGTGCCCGCCGCCGTGGCGGCCGCGCTGCCCGCGCTGGCCCGCGCGGTGGACGCCGCCGTGGTCGCGCTGCGGGCCGGCCGCACCGTGCACTACGTCGGCGCCGGCTCCTCGGGCCGCTACGCCACCCTGGACGCGGCCGAACTGCCGCCCACCTACGGGCTGGAGCCCGGGCGGGTCCGGGTCCACCTGGCGGGCGGGCCGGCCGCGCTCACCCGGGCGGCGGAGGGCGCCGAGGACAGCGAGGCGGCCGGCCGGGCCGCGCTCGCCGAGGCGGCGGCCGGGGACGTGGTGCTCGGCCTCGCCGCCAGCGGCCGGACCCCGTACGTGGCCGGGGCGCTGCGGGCGGCCCGCGCCGCCGGCGCGCTGACCGTCCTGGTGAGCGCCGACCCCGAGGCGCCGCTGGCGGACCTCGCCGACCTGCACGTCTGTGTGGAGTCGGGCCCCGAGGTGATCACCGGCTCGACCCGGATGAAGGCGGGCACCGCACAGAAGCTGGTCCTGCACGGCTTCTCCACGGCGGTGATGGTCCGGCTCGGCCGCACCTGGTCCAACCTGATGACGGACGTCGCGGCCGGGAACCGGAAGCTCGCCGCACGCAAGCTCACGCTGCTGGCCCAGGCCTCCGGCGCCGGCCCGGAGGACTGCCGGTCCGCCTTGGCCGCCACCGACGGCGAGCTGAAGGCCGCCCTCGTGGTGCTGCTCACCGACGCCGCCCCGGCCGCCGCCCGGGCCGCGCTGGCGGCCGGAGGTGGGACAGTACGGGGCGCGCTGGACGCACTGAACGTGCCGGAGGTGCCAGAGGTGCCGCGCCCGGCGCCCGCCCGATGTCCCGGGGACGCCCAGGCCACCGGTCGGGGTCCCGGGCAGGTCGCGGACCGAACCCACGCCCGCACCCACGCCTTCGCCCACCCCGGCCCGCCCCTCGACCCGCCCTCCACGCCCGCTCCATCCTCGACATCCGCGACATCCGCGACATCCGCGACATCCGCCAGACCGTCCCCGCCGCCTGCCGCCCGCCCGTGACCACGGGCGCCCGGCCGGGGCCCGTCCGACCGAAGGACCGATCCCCATGCCCGCGCCGACGCCCCGCCGCCGACCGCTGCTCCCACGTGCCGCGACCCTGCTCGCCTCCGCGCTGCTCGTCCTCACCGCCCAGCCGCCCGCCCACGCCGCCACCGTGCCGGTGCCCGTGCCCGGAAGCACCGGGGCCACCGGCGCGATCACCGGGGCCACCGCCACCGCGACCACCACCACCGCAACGGCCAACCCCGCGCCCGCCGTCTCCCCCACGCTGCGCGAATGGACCGGCGCCACCGGGTCGTTCACCCTCGCGCCGACCGCCCGGATCGTCCTCGACCCCGGCACCGCCGCACTCGCCACCACCGGAGCCGCCAGCGGAGCCGCCAGCGAACGGCTCTCCGACCGGCCGGTGAGCGCCGTCGCCGCCCGTTTCGCCGCCGACCTGACCGCCGTCACCGGCACGTCCCTGCCCGTGCTGCCGACCGCCTCCCCCGCCGACGGCGACATCGAGATCGCCCTGGCCGCCGACCCCTCGCTCGGCACCGAGGGCTACCGGCTCGACGCCACCGGCCCCCGGCTGCGCCTCACCGCGCCGACCTCCACCGGTGTGTTCTACGGCACCAGGACCCTCCTCCAGCTGCTCCGCCTCGACCCGGCGCACGCCGCCGTCCCCCGCGGCACCGCCCGGGACTGGCCGCAACTGGCCTACCGGGCCGAGCACTTCGACGTGAGCCGGCGCTACATGGCACCGGCCGACATCAAGGACGAGATCCGCCGGGCCTCGTGGTCCAAGATCAACACCATCCAGCTGATGTTCAACCAGGCCAACGCCTGGCGCCTCTACAGCCCCGCCTACGCCGCACTCGCGCCCACCGACCCGGCCCAGCGCTACAGCCGCGAGGACATCGCCGGCATCGAGGCGGTCGCCGCCGAGTACCACGTGACGCTCGTCCCCGAGATCCAGGGCCCGACCAAGGCCCAGCCGTACGCGGCCTTCGGCGGCACCGACCGCTCGCTCGCAGCCCGCTGCGACGACCCGTCGACGCTGGACTTCACCGACCCGGCGGTGGTCGCCTGGACGCAGGACCTGCTGGGCGAGTTCCTCGACTGGTTCCACGGCCCGTACGTCCACCTCGGCAACGACGAGGTGCCCGGCACCCTCGCGGACTGCGCCTACGTCCGCAGCCGGTTCACTCCGGAGGCCCCGACCCTGGCCGCCCTCCAGGAGCGGTTCGTGGCCGCCGAGCAGGCGACCGTCGAGGCGCGCGGCAAGCGGGCGATGATCTGGGTCAACTCCACCGCGATCCGCCCCTCCACCCGGGTGCTGATCATGAACTTCGGCTCCACCGCCGTGTCCGCGACGATGCGCTCGCTCGGCTACGACGTGGTCGACTCGGCCTACGGCACGGGCGCGTACACCCGGTTCTACGTCTCGCCCGCCGACTACGAGGGCAAGGTCGTGCCGCGCGGCGACATCTACCGCTGGACGCCGGTGGCCGACCCGCGCAACCTCGGCCAGGTGCTGGCCGCCTGGGGCGACGACCTGTTCTTCAGCGAGACCGGCTACTACCTCGACCTGTTCGACGGCCGCCGGGCCGAACTCGGCGAACGGACCTGGAACCCGGCGCCCACCACCCGCACCCACACCGCCTTCACCCAGGCCCTCGCCGCACTCGGCGACGAACCCACCGCCGCCCCGCGCCCCGAGCCCGCGCCGACCACGGACGGTGCCCCGGCCCACAGCTGGACCTTCGACACCCCGTACACGCCGACCGCCGCCACCCACTACCCCGGCGGCTGGAAGCTCACCCTGCCCGACACCGCCGGCACCCTGCACGGCAACGGCTGGCTCGCCCCGCCGTCGTACCCCGTCGCCGGCCACGACGGCAACGGCCTCGGCTTCACCGCCGGCAGCGGGCAGACCCTCTCGCTCGGCGGCCGGGCCGTCCGCGGCCCGTGGACGCTCTCGCTCTGGATCCGGCGCACCGCCGACGCCACCGACACCGTGCTGCTGCGCGACCTCGACACCGCCGTCAAGGTCGAGCAGGCGGGCACCGACCACAAGGTCGGCCTGAGCGTCCACGGCGGCGCCCAGTACGCCTTCGACTACACCCTCCCGCTCGGCCGCTGGACGCACCTGACCCTGGTCTCCCGCCCCGGCACCGGCACCGCCCTCTACGCCGACGGCACCCTGGCCGCCTCCCTCCCGCAGACCGTCGCCCTGCCGCTGGGCGGCCTCGGCGGCAAGCGCCCCTTCGGCGGCACCGTCGACGGACTCACCGTCCACCGCCAGGCGCTCACCGCGGCCGAGGTCGCCGACCGGTACGCCCGGGCGACCGGCGGCGCCGACCTGGCGCTGAACCGGCCGGTCACCGCCTCCTCCACCTACCGCGCCGGGGTGGAACCCGCCAACGCCGTCGACGGCAACCCCGCCACCCGCTGGTCGAGCGACCGCAGCGACCCGCAGTGGCTCCGGGTCGACCTCGGCGCACCGACCGCCATCGGCCGGGTCCGGATCTCCTGGGAGGCCGCCTACGGCCGGGCCTACCGGCTGGAGGTCTCGGACGACGGCACCGCCTGGACCACCGTCCACTCCACCGCCAACGGCGACGGCGGCGTGGACGAGATCACCGGACTCGCCGCCCACGGCCGCTACCTGCGGCTGTACGGCACCGCCCGCGGCACCCAGTACGGCTACTCGGTCTGGGACTTCCAG
Source organism: Kitasatospora sp. NPDC042419 (assembly GCF_056437345.1). Lineage (NCBI taxonomy): Bacteria > Bacillati > Actinomycetota > Actinomycetes > Kitasatosporales > Streptomycetaceae > Kitasatospora > Kitasatospora sp. NPDC042419. The sequence continues at coordinate 147,136 of NZ_JBWKAW010000021.1, read as the reverse complement.
GCCTTCGCGGCCTGAACCCGCACCAACCCATCGCACCGACAGAGGAGTTCCACCCATGCACCGCCCCCGCCGCCTCGCCGCCGCACTCGCCGTCGCCGCCCTCGCCCTGACCGCCTGCGCCTCCACCGGGCGGACCACCGGCTCCGCCTCCGGCGCCGCGCCCGCCCCGCAGGAGCCGCTGCCGACCGCCGTCCCCGCCGGCACCGAGGTCCGGATCGGCGACCAGAACGCCCAGTTGGAGGTGCTGCTCAAGGCCTCCGGCCAGGACCAGGGCACGGCCTACAAGCTCGGCTACAGCGCCTTCCAGGGCGGCCCGGCGATCCTGGAGGCCTTCCGGGCCGGCTCGCTGGACCTCGGGATCGTCTCCGAGACGCCCGCCATCTTCGCCCAGGCCGCCCAGCAGGACGTCAAGGTGGTCGGGGTCGCCCAGACCAGCCGCTCCGCCGTCCACCTGGTCACCTCCCCCGGCAACCCGGCCAGGACGGTCGCCGAGCTCAAGGGCAAGAAGATCGCCTACACCGAGGGCACCACCTTCCAGCCCGCCGTCCTCAACGCGCTCAAGCGGGCCGGGCTGAAGACCACCGACGTCACCCTGGTCAACCTCCAGGTCCTGGACATCCCCGCCGCCCTGCAGAGCGGCCAGATCGACGCGGCCGCGCTCACCGAGCCGCTCGCCTCCAAGTACCTGCTGCCCAACGCCGAGAAGGGCGCGCACGAGATCACCGACGACAAGGACCTCACCAGCGGTCTGCTGCTGCTCATCACCCCGGGCAGGACCCTCCGCGACCCGGCCAAGGCGGCCGCGCTGGCCGACCTCACCGGCCGCTGGACCAAGGCGCTGACCTGGCAGAACGCCAACGAGGCGGAATGGGTCGACCAGTACTACGTGAAGAAGCAGAACATCCCCGCCGCCACCGGGACCCAGATCTTCCGCAACACCGGCACCGCGGCGTTCCCCTCCTACGAGCAGGCCCTCGCCGACCACCAGGCCATCGCCGACCTCCTCGCGGGCGCCGGCGCGCTCCCCGGGAAGCTCGACGTGTCGGGCGAGTTCGACCGCCGCTTCGAGGCCGTCCAGCGCCACGCCCTGGCCGGCTGAGCGGCACCGGCGCTCCCCCGAGAGGACCATCGTGACCGTCGCAACCCCGTCCGCCGCAACCCCGTCAGCACCCGCCCGCCCGCACCCACCCGGCGGGCCCGGCCCCGCCGACCGGCCCCGCCGCCCCCGCCGGCCGGTGGGCAGGCCGCGCCGCCGGATCCCGTTCGCCCGTGCCCTCGGACCGGTGCTGCTGCTGGCCCTCTGGTGGCTGGCCTCGGCCACCGGGCTGCTCGACCCGCAGACCCTCGCCCCGCCCTCCGACGTCGCAGCCACCTTCGGCGAGCTGGTCCGCGCCGGCGAACTCCAGGAGCACCTGCTCGTCTCCCTGCAGCGGGCCGTCCTCGGACTCGGCTTCGGTGTGGCCGCCGGGCTGCTGCTCGCGCTCGCCGCCGGGCTCAGCCGGATCGGCGAGGCGCTGATCGACGGCACGGTGCAGCTCGTCCGCTCACTGCCGATCCTGGCGCTCGTGCCGCTCGCCATCCTCTGGTTCGGCATCGGCGAGGAGGTCAAGGTGATCCTGGTGGCGCTCGGCACGCTCGTCCCGGTCTACCTCAACACCCACGCCGGGCTGACCGGTCTGGACCCCCGGTACGCGGAGCTGGCGCAGACCGTCGACCTGACGCCCGCCGGGTTCCTGCGGCGGATCGCCCTGCCCGGGGCCGCACCGGGCTTCTTCACCGGACTGCGGATGTCGGTCACCATCTCCTGGCTGGTGCTGGTGGTCAGCGAGCAGATCAACGCCTCCAGCGGCATCGGCTACCTGATGACCCAGGCCCGCACCTTCGGCCGCACCGACGTCATCGTCGTCGGCCTGGTCGTCTACGGCCTGCTCGGCCTGCTCTCGGACACCCTGGTCCGCCTGCTCGAAAGGAGGGCGCTGGCATGGCGCCGCACACTCGCCTGACCGCCGGGCCCGTCCCGGGAACCGGCACCGGCTCAGGCCTCGGCACCGGCACCGGCACCGGCACCGGTACCGCTGCCGGCTCCGGCCCGAGCACCGTCGCCGGATCCGGCGACGGATCCGGCGCGGTCGACGCGGCCACCGCCGGGCCCGCCGTCCGGCTGCGCGGGCTGACCCGCTCGTTCGGCGGCCGGACCGTCCTGGACGGCGTCGATCTCGACCTGGAGCCGGGCGAGTTCACCGCACTGCTCGGCCACAGCGGCTCCGGGAAGTCCACCCTGCTGCGCGCCCTCGGCCGGCTGGACGGGTACGACCACGGGGACAACCGCAGGAGCGGTCGCGGGAACAGCGTCGGGAACAGCGGCGGGACCCGCCGCGGGAACGCGCCCGGCGCGACCGGCTCCGGCACGGCCGACGTCCCCGACCGCGTCTCGGTGGTCTTCCAGGACGCCCGACTGCTGCCCTGGGCCCGCGTCCTGGAGAACGTGGTGCTCGGACTCCGGGGCCCGGACGCCGGGGAGACCGGCCGGACCGTGCTCGCCGAGGTCGGCCTGGCCGGCCGCGAGCGCGACTGGCCGGCCGTCCTGTCCGGCGGCGAGGCGCAGCGCGCGGCGCTCGCCCGGGCACTCGTCCGGCAGCCTGAACTGCTGCTGCTGGACGAGCCGTTCGGCGCCCTGGACGCGCTCACCCGGTTGCGGATGCACGCCCTGCTGCGGCGGCTCTGCGCCCGGTACCGGCCGTGCGTGCTGCTGGTCACGCATGACATCGACGAGGCGCTGGCGCTCGCGGACCGGGTCCTGGTACTGACCGAGGGCCGGATCTCGCACGATCTGCGGCCGGCCGCCGGCGTCTCGGCCGGTACTCCGTCCGGCACTTCGGCCGGGACTTCGACCGGCGCCTCGGCCGGCGGCTCGACCGGCGGGCTCCCGAGGCACCCCGGGGAACTGCGCGGCGAGCTGCGCGGCGAGCTGCTGGCCGCGCTCGGCGTGGAGGAGTGAGGCGCGGGTGAGCGACGGCCGGTGGCCCGTCCCGTCCTACCGGGCGGACCGGGCCACCGGTCGGCTCGCCGACCCGCGGAGCACTCCTCAGGCCGGCAGGCCGACCAACTCGGCCGAGCTGCTGCGGTTGTGGCGCTCCTGCCAGAGCTCCAGCGCGCTGCGGCAGGCGTGGTCGAGGTGGCGCACCCCGGACAGGTCGAGCCGGACCGGGCGGTCCGCGGGCAGCTGTTCCAGGGTCTCCAGCAGGCGCGGCAGCCGCAGGAAGGTCGCGTTGCCGTGCAGCACCACCTGGACCGCCCCGTCGGACGCGTCCGCGACCGAGACCTGGAGGTGCGAGGTGTCCCAGGCGCTCTTCAGCACCGCGAGGAGCAGGCCGAGCAGCACGCCCTCCAACAGGTTGGTGACCACGATCGCCACCGCCGTGACGGCGAGGATCGCCGCCTCGCCGCGCTCGGCCCGCCAGAGCGGGCGCAGGGAGCGGAGCGGCACCAGCTTGGCGCCCGCGTGCACCAGCACCCCGGCCAGCGCGGCGAGCGGGATCGCCGACAGGGCGGCGGGGATCAGCGCGGCGAAGAGCAGCAGCCAGAGGCCGTGCAGCACCCGGGATGCCTTGGTCTTGGCGCCGGCCTGGACGTTGGCGGCGCTGCGGACGATCACCGCCGTCATCGGGAGCGCGCCGAGCAGCCCGCAGAGGGTGTTGCCGACGCCCTGGGCGAGCAGTTCGCGGTCGTAGTCGGTGCGCGGGCCGTCGTGCAGGCGGTCGACGGCGGCTGCGCTGAACAGGCTCTCGGCGGAGGCGATCAGCGCGAACGCGAAGGCCGTGCCCAGGACGCCGACGCTGCCGAGCGCCGCGAGGTCGGAGGCGCCGGGCAGGTCGATCACCCCGGCCAGTCCCGCCACCTCGACCCGGGCGATCGGGAGGTCGAACAGCGCGGTGACGGCCGTCGCGGCGGCCACGGCGACGAGCGGGGCCGGGACCACCCGGACCCGGGCGGGCAGTCTCGGCCACAGCAGCAGCACCGCCACCGTTCCGGCGCCGACCGCGGCGGCGGCCAGTGAACGCGGGCTGCCGGCGACGTCGGCGACCAGGTCCGGCAGACCGGCCAGCTTCGCCGGGCCGCCGGCCGGTCCCTTGGCGTCGGCCAGCGCGTAGAGCTGACCGGCGATCAGGACGAGGCCGATCCCGGCCAGCATGCCCTGGACGACCGAGACGGAGATCGCCCGGAAGAGCCGGCCGAGCCGGGCCGCTCCCATGGCGAGCTGGAGGAGGCCGGCGACCGCGGTGATCACACCGAGGGTGGCGAGGCCGTGTTCCTGGACGGCGGCGAACACCAGCACGGTCAGGCCGGCGGCGGGGCCGGACACCTGGAGGCTGCTGCCGGGCATCAGCCCGGTGACCAGCCCGCCGACGATGCCGGTGACCAGGCCGAGTTCGGCCGGCACGCCGGAGGCGACGGCGACGCCCACGCAGAGCGGGAGCGCGACCAGGAAGACGACGAGGGAGGCGGCGAAGTCGGAGCGCAGAGTGCTCAGCCGAAGGGCGGGACGACGAGTCATCGGGTCCTCGGGAGAGTTGTGGTGCGGACGGGGACGGTGGGGACGGTTCGGCCGCGGGCCGTGCGGCTGCGCAGGGCCCGGGTGCGAGGCGTCCGGCCGCGGGCGGCGCGGGCGTGGACGTCCACGCGGCGGGCCGTCGCGGGGGCCCGGCTCAAAGCGGGAGGAAGAGGCCGGCGTCCGCCCGGTGCGCGAGCACCAGGCCGGTGTGGATCTCGTAGAACCAGCCGTGGAGTCTGATCCCGCCGTCGACCAGCCGCCGGGCGACGGCGGGGTAGCCGCGCAGCCGGTCGAGCTGGGCGAGGACGTGGCGCTGCACCGGGCCGGCGACGGTCGGGTCGAACACGTCCGTGTCGTCGGCGCGGAGCGCCTCCCGGTCGGCGTGGCGCAGCCAGGCGCGGACCGCGGGCACCACGCTGAGGTCCTCGTCGCGGACCACGGCGCCGACCGCGCCGCAGTGCGAGTGTCCGCAGACCACGATGTCGCGGACGCCGAGCACCTCGACCGCGTACTCGATGGTGGCGGCCTCGCCCGAGGAGCCGTCGGCCCGGTAGAGGGGGACGATGTTGCCGGCGGTGCGGAGCTCGAAGAGGTCGCCGGGGTCGGCGCCGGTGATCAGGGCGGGAACCACGCGCGAGTCGGAGCACGTGATGAAGAGGGCCTGCGGGGTCTGGCCGGCGGCGAGGCCGGTGAGTTCCCGGCCGGTGTCGCCCGCGCGCTGCGGGAACGCCCGGGCCCGGTCGATGAGCGGTTCCATGAGGGTGGATGCCTCCTTCGGTGACCCTCTCGGCCTCGGCCGGGAGGGGCGGTGGACGGGCAGGCACGTCGGAACCAGATGCCTCCGGCGGGCGGGTACGGGCGGCGTCGTGGGCATGCCACAGCGCCGCACGCCAGTGACCCTCGGTGTCCCCCCGGTGACCTGATGACGCGTCAAGAGTTAGTAAAACACGGGTATGGGGAGGGCAAAAGCGCATTCCGAGCACGGATCGTGCCGATCCGGTTAACATCCTGTTACCCCGGATGGCAGAGCGCAGGGTGTGACCTGGTACGCGGGGGCGCGGGGTCCGGCGTTCCCCCGGACCGACCCTGACGAATCGTTGCGTGACCGGCGGTACGCGCCCCTTCCGCACACGCACGCCCCGGCCGGACACGCCGCCGGGCCGCCGCCGTTCGATGAACGGTGGCGGCCCGGCGGCCTGCTGACGGTCAGTCGGCCGGCCGGCTGGTCGATCGGTCGGCCCGGCGACCCCGGGCACGGCCCCGGCCCCGGGCGCGGCCCCGGCCACGACCCGACCGCCGCAGGGCGATCAGCGGAACAGGGTGGTCACGGTGAGCCCGGGGGCGGAGCGGATCTCGGCCTCGGTGAAGCGCTCGGTCACCCACTGCTTGCGGGCGTAGCGGCGGGTCTGGTCGGTGTGGTGGGGCGAGTCCGGGTCGGCGGACTGGCCGTAGGTGAGCAGGGTGCGGGTCCGCGGGCCGCCGCCGGTCAGCTCGACGGCCATCACGAAGCTGGAGCCGTGCGGGACACTCCCCGGGTCGGTCGGGTAGGTGCCGCCGCCGGCGCCCGAACCGGGCCCGGCGGTGAGCACGTTGAAGCAGCCCGCCTGGCCGGAGCAGCCGTGCAGCGGGATGCCGGCCCACCGCTGGACCAGGCCGATCGGGGCGTCGACCGGGAGCCCGCGGGCCGCCAGCCCGCGGACCGCGTCGGCCAGGGCGCGCTGCGCGACGGCGTTCCCGGCGTCGATCCCGCGCGGGGTGGTGAGCGGCTGGGCCGGGTCGTACGGGACGGTCTGCCAGCTCTTCGTCCGGTCGGCCGCCAGGCCGGTCCGGAACTGCTGCCAGAGCACCGTGCCGCGGCTGTCCGCGTCGGCGCGGGTGTCCCAGGCCGCCAGGGCGTCGCAGGCCGAACGGACGTCGACCGGTGTGCCGTCGCCCGCCGTGAGCACGGGGTGGGCGCGGCAGAGCGCCACCGCGTCGTCACGGTCGAGTTCGGCGCTCTGGACGCGGTTGCCGAACATGGCGGCCTGGAGCGAGTTCAGGGTGAAGCCGGCGGCGCCGAGGCCGTCGGTGCCGGCGCGGCGGTCGGCGATCATCCGCAGGCCGAGCTGCGGGCGGAGGGAGAGCCGCGTCCCGTTGTCGTAGGCGGCGGGGAGGCCGTCGAGCGGCGCCGCGGCGTTGGTCAGGTGGGGGCCGTTGTTGGCGTTGGCCACGTAGTCGGTGCGGGTGAGCGCCGGGTGGCCGGCGGGGCCGAAGACGCCCGGGACCAGCGCGTCGGGGTCGCTGCCCGGGTCGCAGGCCGTCGTCGAGCCGTCCAGCACGCCGCCGGCGGGGGCGTCCGGTACGGCGCAGCGCCGGAGCTGGTCGTCGGTCAGGTGCGGGACGGCGGAGGAGTCGGTGAAGTACGTGGTCCCGCTGGAGTCGACGGCCGTGGTGTACATCCACGGGGCGCCCTGGTAGGTGCGCTGGGCCTGCTTGAGCTCGTCGAGGCTCTGGGCCCGGGAGATCGCGAGCCACTCGTTCAGCGAGCGGAGGTTGTCGGCGTTCGGGTCACGGACGGTGTAGGCGTACTCGGCGCCCCAGTCGGCGCCGAGGACGAAGCCGTGGCGCGAGCGGTAGAGCGTCCGGTCGACGGTGGAGAGCGTGCCGTCGGCGGCCCGGACGGTGACCGGGACGGTCTGGCGCACCATCTGCTCGGCCCTGCCGTCCACCAGGTAGGCGGTGGGGTCGCCGGGGGCGAGCGCGAGCCGGTAGATCGTGCCGTGGTCGGCGTAGCTGGTGGTGTGGGTCCAGGCGAGGCCGCGGGTGTGGCCGATCTCGACGAACGGGGTGCCGTAGAGTCCGGCGCCGGCGACGTCCAGGACGCCGGGGATGGTCAGTTGGGCCTGGTAGAAGCGCTCGCCGCCGACCCATTCGAGGTGCGGGTTGGCGAGCAGCAGGCCGTTGCCGTTGCGGGTCGCGTCGCGGCCGATCGCCCAGGAGTTGCTGCCGAGGTCGGGGGTGGCGTCCGCCCTGGGCAGGCCGAAGCCGGACCCGGCGGAGGCCGGGGCGGAAGCCGCGGAGGCCTGGGCGGAGGCGGGGCCCGGGGCGGTGGCGCCCGGGGCGGCGGCACCGCCCCCGGGTACGGCGGAGCCCACGGTCCCCTTGAAGCTGGCCGCACGGGTGTTGAGGTCCAGCAGGACGCTCCAGACGTCCTCGGCGGTGATCGGCCCGACCCACGCACCGCCCCGGCAGGACGGGTCGGGCAGCCGGTCGGCCCCGGTGTCGCGCAGGTACCGGTTGTACCCCTCCGCGTATCCCTGGGCCAGCCGGCGCGCCTCGTCGGTCGGGCCGAGCGGCGGCGGGCGGTCCAGCAGCCGCTGGAGCGTTCCCGAACGGCGCAGCCCCTGCTGGTAGGTGTCGCTCACCAGGTTGGGCGGGCCGCCCACGGAGGTCCCGTCGGGGCCGAAGTAGCGGGACCGCTCGCCGCGCAGGGTGACCACCTGGTCGGCGAGCTGGCAGAGGTTGTCCTGGGCGAAGGCGTAGCCGTAGCCGTAGCCGAGGCCCCCGAAGTCGCGGGCGACGATGTGCGGGACGCCGAACTCGGTCCGCCGGATCTTGGCGGTGTAGCCTCCGCCGCGGTCGGCGCCGAGCTCGGTGTCGGCCGCCCGGGCGGAACCGGGTGACAGCGCCACCGCCATGGCCGACGCCAGTCCGAGCGACACCACACCCGAGGTCAACCGCCGCAAGTACCTGCTGATCTGACGTTCTCTCATGTTCGTCCTCGTCGTCATGCCCCTCACGCTGCCGGGGGTGACGCCCGGTCGGCATCGGCCCGGGGAAGGATTCGGGCCTCGACCACCCGGCGTACGCGCGTACGCCCCGGGTAGGGGGCCGGGCAGGGCGCCGTCCTTGCGCGAACCGCCCGTGCCGACGGCGGATGCCGGAAATGATCATCAGGGGCCGGCGCGCGGGGCGCCCGGACCGGAACGGGGGAGGCCGCGTGATCGTCGCGCCGGAGACCGGGTTCGACCGGGACGGGATGGTCGGGCTGTACAGCTCGGTCGAGTGGGAGGGCTACACCGACGGCGTCGACCGGATGATGCGTGGCCTGGCCGACTCCCACCTGGTGATCACCGCCCGCGACGAGTCGGGCCGGCTGCTCGGGCTCGCCCGGACCGTCTCGGACGACGAGGCCGTCTGTTACGTCCAGGACGTGCTGGTCCACCCGGACCACCACCGCCGGGGCGTCGGCCGGGCGTTGATGGAGCACCTGATCGAGCGGTGCGTACACTGCCGGTTCTTCCTCCTTTCGACGGACCACGAGTCCACCCCGGAGGGGCGGCGCAACCACGCGTTCCACCGGTCGCTCGGGTTCCTGTCGTACGAGGAGAAGGAGATGTCGGCCTTCGGCCTGCCGGGGGTCCGGACGGCCGGCCGCCCCGCCGCCCCGGCGGCCGGCTGAACACGCGCACCGGCCCCCGTGGTGTCGCCGCCAGGGGGGCCGGTGCGGTGCTGCCGGGACCGTCGGAACCGTCAGGACTCCTGCGAGCGCCTCCTGGTGAGCAGGCGGCGCACCCCGAAGGCGGCCGCGCCGAGGGCGGCGCCCAGGACGAGGGCGGCCGAGTAGATCGAGACGAGCATGCCCGGCGCGGCGGCCGGCGCCAGGGCCAGCGCCAGGGCCAGGGCCAGCGTCGCGGCCGCCAGGGGCGCCCCGGCGACGTGCAGCACGTCCGGGCGCGCGGCGGCGCAGCGGATCGCGAGGACCGCCGCCGCCACCAGGCAGGACCAGGTGAAGTCCACCAGGGGCGTGCTCAGCGTGAGGACGTCGAGGATCGGCAGCGGCACGAGCATGTAGACGACGGACGCCAGGGCGACCGCCGGTGCCGCCACCGCGAAGTCCCGGCGGCCGTCGCGGACGGCGTCCGCCAGGTCCGGCGGAGTGAGGAGGACCAGCCCGGCCAGCACGACGGCGAACGTCGTCAGGGCCCCGAGGAATCGTGACATCCGCCTGACCGGCGGTCAGCCGCCCTCGCCGGCGGCCGCTCCACCCGACCGCTCCCGGTACGCGGCGAACCCGCGCGCGCTCGGCCGCCGGCGCAACGGGTTCCACCGGCGGAGCCGGACCGCCCCGCGGTGCTCGACCCTGGTGGCACCGGCGGCGTCCACGCAGCGCACGGCGACCCACCGCGCGGCCGCCGGCACCAGTGCGACACCGACCCACAGGCCGGCCGCGTCACAGTCCTCGACCGGGTACGTCCGGCCCGCCCGGTCGGTCACCGTCCAGCGGTCCCGCGGGTCGGTCCGCCCGGCGCAGAGCACCACGGCGGGCACTCCCTCCCCCGACCGGCACGCGACCTGGGCCGTCGGACCGTCCCCGTCCCGGAACAGCCCGTGCACCCGGTGCCCGCTCCCCCGCACCGACACCGCCACCCGGACCCACCCGTCGGGCGCCCGCTCCGCCGCGACCTCCCACACCCACGCCCGACCCGTCATCGTCCCTCCCCACTCCGGCCCGCCCTTCGGCCCGCCCTCGGCCGGATGACGCCGCCACCGTCGACACCGCGCCCTCGCCAGCCGCTGCCAATGACGAGCCCCCCGCACCGAATGTAGCTGTCGGCAGCTCGCCCGGCGGACGCCCCGGATCGAAGGGCCCCGGCTGCATCGGCGTCAGGCCTGGCGGATCCGGTCGCCGATCTCCGGCCTCGCCCCGAACCCGGCCGCCCTGTACGTGGCGACGCCACCGACGTTGGAGCTCGGTGTGCACACACGAACGCTCGACGAGCCCGCCTCCCGCAGCGCGGCCGCCCCGGCGAGGGTGATCGCCCGGCCGTACCCGCGACCGCGGTGGTCCTCGTGGACACCCATCGGCTCGACCAGTCCCGGCTTCCCCCGGCCGGCCGACCAGACCGTGACCACCGCCGCCGGGCGGCCCTGGTCGTCGTAGGCGCCCAGGCAGCGGGCGTCGGCGTAGAACGGCCCCGCCGACATCGCGTGCCAGTACTCGCGCGTAGGCCGCGAGGTGCCGAACGCCGACCGCAGCACGTCGGCGAAGTCCTGCGCCTGCTCCGGGCCGATCTCCCTGATCCGCGCGCCGGGGTCCTCCACGGCCTCCGCGAGGTCGCGGAAGAGCGGCGTCCACGGCTCGTCGACGCCCCAGCCGTCCTCGGTCAGCAGGTCGTGGAGCAGCAGGCCCAGCGGCGCCTCGACGGACACGGCTCCTTCCGGCAGCACGCCGCGCTCAGGCAGCGAAAGGTCCTCGACGAGCCGCCGCGCCAAGTCCTCGTCCCGGTGGACGTCGGGGGCGACCGTCATCCGGAACACCGTCGGCGTGTCAAGCATCCCGACGGCGAGGATGCGTCCGCCCCGGCTCCAGGTCCGCACCACCGCGGCCGTCTCGGCCGTTCCGAGCCGATGGTTCCAGCCGAGGTCCCCCGGATGCAGCTGCATCGGCGCTCCCTCGTACTGCCACTCCCGCAGCGCGCCCATCGCCTCGCGCACCCCGCCCACAGCCGGCGTTCCCAGCACAATCGTCATAGCCGGGATCCGACACCCCGTCCCGGCGGTCCGCAACCCATTAACCGGCTCACGGGCGGCTCTCCTGGCGCGGCCCGACCGAGCTTCGCCTCTCCGGTTCGCCTCTCCGGCCACCCCACTCTCGCCGACGGCTGCGTACTGCCCGGGGCGGGGCGCGTCACTTCGGCGGGCGGGGCGTGGCGACGAGGCCGGACTGGTAGGCGAGGGCGACGAGCTGGGCCCGGTCGCGGGCCTCGACCTTGGCCATCGCCCGGTGGATGTGGGTACGGACGGTGAAGGGGCTGACGTACATGCGGGCGGCGATCTCCTCGTTGCTGAGACCGGTCGCGGCCATCGCCATCACCTCGCGCTCGCGGGCGGTCAGCGCGGCGAGGCGCTCGGGGACCCCGGCGGGCGCCCGGGCCGGGTCGGGGTGGGCGAGGAGCCGCTCGATGACGGCGCGGGTGGCGGCGGGCGAGAGCAGCGGGTCGCCGGCCGCGACCCGGCGCAGCGCGCCGAGGAGTTCGGTCGGTTCGGCGTCCTTGCCCAGGAAGCCGCCGGCCCCGGCGCGCAGGGCCTGGGCGACGTACTCGTCGATCTCGAAGGTGGTGAGGATGAGCACGCGGGTACCGGCGAGGTCCGGGTCGCCGCAGATCGCCGCGGTGGCGGAGAGTCCGTCGACGCCGGGCATCCGGATGTCCATCAGGACGACGTCGGGCCGGGTGGACCTCGCCAGCTCGACCGCCTCGCGGCCGTCGGCGGCCTCGCCGACCACCTCCATGTCGTCCTCGGCGTCGATCAGCACGCGGAAGGCGCCGCGCAGCAGTGTCTGGTCGTCGGCGAGCAGCACGCGAATGGTCATCGGAGGTCCTTGTCCTCTCGGGCGGCGGTGCGCAGGGGCAGTTCGGCGGAGACCAGGAAGCCGCCGCCGGGGCGGTGGTCGGCGGTGAGCCGGCCGCCGACCGCGGCGGCCCGTTCCCGCATGCCGATCAGGCCGTAGCCGGCGAGCCCGGTGGGGCGGGGGCGGACGGCGGGCCGGTCGTTGGCGACGGTGAGCAGGACCCGGCTGCCCGAGTACGTCAGGGTGACGGCCGCGGCGGTTCCGGCGGCGTGCTTGGCCACGTTGGTCAGGGACTCCTGGAGGATCCGGTAGGCGGTCAGGTCGACGCCCGGGGAGAGCGGCTGCGGCTCGCCCTCGACGGCGAGCCGCACCGGCAGGCCGGCGCGTTCGAAGGAGTCGATCAGGTCGGGCAGCCGGCCGAGGCCGGGGGCGGGTTCGAGCGGGGCCTCGGGGTCGTCGGCGCGGCGCAGCAGGCCGACCGTGGCCTTGAGCTCGCGCAGCGCGGAGCCGGTGGCGTCGGTGAGGTGGCTGAGCATCTCGCGGGCCTGGGCTGGGTGGCGGTCGAGGAGGTGGACGGCGATGCCGGCCTGGGCGTTGGCGAGGGCGATGTGGTGGGCGACCACGTCGTGCAGGTCGCGGGCGATCCGGATCCGCTCGTCGGCGACCCGGCGGCGGGCCTCCTCCTCGCGGGTGCGCTCGGCGCGTTCGGCGCGTTCCTCGATGGCGGCGAGGTGGGCGCGGCGGTTGCGGACGGAGTCGCCGATCGCGCCGGGCAGCAGGATCCAGGAGATGACGCCGATCTTGGCCCCGATCGGTCCGCCCGGCTCGTTGATCGCGGTGACGATGGTGACCAGCACGGCCACCACGCCGGTGGCGATCCGCGCGGTGGTGCGGTCGGTGTGCACCGCCACGAAGTAGAGGGCGGCCACGAGCGGGGCGATGATGCCCGGGGTGAGCTGGACGACGGTGAAGCAGATCGCCAGGCCCCCGGCGAGGGTCGCCGCCAGGACCGCCCAGGGGTGGCGGCGGTGGGCCAGCACGGCGGCGCTGGTGAGGACGGCCAGGGTGAGGGCGGCCGGGTCGGGGTCGACGTGGTTGCCGAGCCGGTCGGTCAGGGTCGACCCGGCGGTGACGACGAGCAGCCCGAGCGCGAGCAGCGAGTCGAGCAGGCGGGGGTAGCGGCGGGCTCGGCGCAGCCAGGTGTCGGTCATGCTCGCTTCTCCAGGTCCGGGGGTGCCCTGGCGGCTCCCTCGGCCGGGGGTGTGCCAGTTCGGTGCGTGGTGCGGAGGCGGTGCGGGTGGTGCGGGTGGTGCTGGTGCTTCTGGTGCTGGTGCCGGTGCCGCAGTGGGACGGGTGCCGTACTGCAGGTGCAGTAGGGCCGGTGCGGGTGGCGGACGGTGGGGCGGGTGCGTCCGGTCGGGGCGGGTACGTCCGGGTGGACGCGTTGGCGCGGTTCATACCATTTTGACCGGTCGGCCCGGCGAACCGGAGGCCGGGCCGGGCCGCCGTCCGTTCACGCCCCCGACACCGGGGCGTGAACGGACGGGCGGGACGGTCCGGGCCCCGCGCTAGACGCGCACCGAGTCCCGGTCCTGTCCGGCGTCCGCCGCCGTCCCGGGCCCGGCGTCGGTGCCGACCGCGGACTGCGGGGCCGGGGCCGGCGTCTGCAGCCGGGCCCCCTCGACGTCGATGTCGGGCAGGATCCGCTCCAGCGGGCGCGGCAGCCACCAGGCCCGGCGGCCGAGCAGGGCGAGGGCGGCGGGCACGATCGCCATCCGGACCACGAAGGCGTCGAAGGCGACGGCGGCGGCCAGGCCGAAGCCCATCATCTTGATCATCGACTCGTCCATGCCGATGAAGCCGGCGAAGACGCTGATCATGATGAGCGCGGCGGCGGTCACCACCCGGGCGTTGTGGCGGAAGCCGGTGACCACGGCCTCGCCCGGCTCCTCCCCGTGGACGTACGCCTCACGGATCCGGGTGACCAGGAACACCTCGTAGTCCATGGCCAGGCCGAAGACCACGCCGACCATGAAGATCGGCATCATGCTCATCACCGGGCCGGTCTGCTCGACCCCGATCAGCTCGGCGAGCCAGCCCCACTGGAAGACCGCGACGACGGCGCCGAGCGCGGCGGCCACCGAGAGCAGGAACCCGACCGCGGCCTTGACCGGGACGAGCACCGAGCGGAAGACGACCAGGAGCAGCAGGACGGCGAGGCCGACCACGACCGCGAGGTAGGGCACCAGCGCGTCGGTCATCTTCTGCGACACGTCGATGTTCATCGCCGTGGGGCCGCTGACCAGGACGGTCGCGCCGGTGGCGGTCTTCAGGCCGGGGGCCCGGTCGCGGATCGTGTGGACCAGTTCGGTGGTCTCGGCGGCACTCGGGCCGGTGGCCGGCACCGCGTTGACCAGGGCGGTGTCCCCGGCCTTGTTGAACATCGGCGGCGAGACGCCGACCACGCCCGGAAGCGCGGCGACGGTCTTGCCGACCTGCTCGGCCGCGGCCTTCGGGTCGGGCGCGCCCTTGGCGTCGACCAGCAGGGTCAGCGGGCCGTTGAAGCCGGGGCCGAACCCGGCGGAGAGCTGGTCGTAGGCGCGGCGCTGGGTGGTGGAGGTGGGCTTGGCCTCGTCGCCCGGCAGGCCGAGCCTGAGGTCGAGGGCGGGCACCGCCAGGATGCCGAGGCCGATCACCCCGCCGAGGAGGACGGCGACGGGGCGGCGCAGCACGAAGCGGGCCCAGCGGGTGCCGCCGTTGTCACGCCGGCGGGCGGTGCCCGGCGCGGGGGCGGTGTCCGGCCCCGCGGCGCCTGCCTGGGCGGCCTGGACGGCCTGGGCGGTCTGGGCGGCAGCGCGACGGCCCCGGGAGCGGAACCCGGCGCGGGCGCCGGCACGCGAGCCGGAGCGCGAACCGTTGCGCTCGCGCCGGGGCAGCACCCGGCGGCCGAGGAACCCGAGCAGCGCCGGGACGAGGCTGAGCGCGACCAGGACCGCGATCACGACGGTGCCGGCCGCCGCCATGCCCATCTTCGCGAGGATCGGGATGCCGACCACGGAGAGACCGGCCAGCGCGATCACCACCGTGAGCCCGGCGAACACCACGGCGGATCCGGCGGTGCCGACCGCCCGTCCGGCGGCCTCCTTCGGCTCGTGGCCCTCCAGGAGCTCGGCGCGGTAGCGGGAGACGATGAACACGGCGTAGTCGATGCCGACCGCGAGGCCGAGCATCATCGCGAGCGTGCTGGTGGTGCTGGAGAGGCCGAGCGTGCTGCCGAGCGCGGTGATCAGGGCGATCCCGAGCCCGACGCCGACTATCGCGGTGAGCAGCGGCAGCCCGGCGGCGAGGAGCGAGCCGAAGGTGATCACCAGGACGACCGCGGACATCGCCATGCCGACGGCCTCCGTGGAGCCGCCCGCCTCCGGACCGGGCATCAGCGCGGTGCCGCCGATCTCGACCGTGAGCCCGGCGTCGCGCCCGTGCTGGGCGGCCAGCTCCAGCTTGTCGGTGGCGGTCTTGGCGACCGCCCCCGGCTTCTCGCTGTAGCTGATCGTCGCGTAGGCGGTGGTGCCGTCCTTGGAGACCGCGCCGGCCTGGAACGGGCCGACCGCGCCGGTGACCTGCTCGGTACCGGCGAGTTCGGCGACCGTCCGGTCCACCACCTGCTGGTTGGGGGCTGCGGTGATCTTCTGTCCGGACGGCGCGACGAAGACCAGCCGGGCCGAGGCGCCCTCGGCCGAGGCACCGGGGAAGCGCTCGTCCATCAGGTCGAAGGCCTTCTGCGCCTCGGTGCCGGGCATGGCGAAGCCGTCGTCCGGGGCGGCCGGCGCCTTGGCGGCCAGCACTCCCACGGCGGCCAGCAGGGCGACCCAGAGCAGGGCCACCAGGCGGCGCCGGAGGAAGGACCATCGGCCCAGGCGGTAGAGGATTGTGGCCACGGGAGAGCGGACTCCTTCGGTGTGACGTGCGGGGCGGACAGGGTTCCGGACGGGCGTCCCGGGCGGACAGGGTTCCGGACGGGAGCGGGTCCCGGGCAGGGCACTGCGCGTTCGGGTGCTGCTCGGGAGGGGTCCCGTGCGGGTGCGGGCGGCCCGGTCGGCGGGCCGGGGCGCCCGCAGCATGGCCCATCCTCCGGGGGCGGGGGTCTCGTCGTCGTCGCCCCTCCGCAGGCATTCCGGACTACTGCGGACGCATCAGCACGACCCGTACGGAGTAGTACGGGGCCCGCACGGCGGCCCGGCGTCTCCGACCCGCGGCCTACGGCCCGCCCTGCGGACCGGCCCGGGCCCGCGCCCGCCGCCGCGCCTGCCTCACTGCCCGCCGCCGTGCCCGCGGCACCGTCGCCGCACCGCCCGCCGCAGCGGCCCGGCATCACCCGGGCGGGGGCGACAACGGGCCGGGGTCGGGCGGGCGAAGTAGCGTGATGTGCCTGGCCGACCGGTTCATCCGGAAGGCCCCGAAATGACCAGGTCGATGACGTGCTCATCCCGCTGCCGGAGGTGGCCCATGGGCGTTCCCGCCGCTCGCATCGTGTTCGACGAGAACGACCGCGCGGCCGTCGCGGACGCGGTGAGCGAGATGCTCGCCACCGGCGCGCTCACCCTCGGTCCGTGGACCGAGCGGTTCGAGCAGTCCTTCGCCGCGGAGCACGGCGCCCCGCACGCGGTGGCCGTCGCCAGCGGCACCGCGGCACTGGAGGTCGTCCTGCGCACCGTGGACGTCCGCGACCGCGACGTGGTCGTCCCGGCCGTCACCTTCTACGCGACCGCCGGCGCCGTGCTGCACGCCGGCGGCCGACCGGTCTTCGCCGACGTCGACCCGGCCACCCTCGCGCTCAGCCCCGCCACCCTGGAGGCCGCGCTCACCCCGGACACGGCGGCCGTCGTCCTGGTCCACATCGGCGGCCTGGTCACCCCCGAGGTGGACGCGCTGCGCGCGCTCTGCGACGCCCGGGGCGTCCCGCTCGTCGAGGACGCCGCCCACGCGCACGGCAGCAGCTTCCAGGGGCGCGCCGCCGGCACCTTCGGCCTGGCCGGCGCCTTCTCCTTCTACCCGACCAAGGTCACCACCAGCGGCGAGGGCGGCATGATCCTCACCGAGTCCGCCGAGCTGCGCGACGAGGCCCGCATCCACCGCGACCAGGGCAAGGGCTCGTTCACCACCAACCACCACGTCCGGCTCGGCGCGTCCTGGCGGATGAGCGAGCTGAACGCCGCCGTCGGCACGGTGCACCTGCGCCGGCTCAAGGAGTTCGTCGAGACCAGGCGGCGGGTCGCCCAGCGGTACGACGCCGCGTTCGCCGCGCTCGACGGGCTGCAGCCGGTCGCCGAGCCGGCCGGCTGCCGCGGCAACTACTACAAGTACGTCGCACTGCTGCCGCCCGGCACCGACCGGGCCGCGTTCAAGCGCGCCGTCGCCGAGGAGTACGACGTGCGGCTCTCCGGCGAGGTCTACGACCTGCCGCTGCACCTGCAACCGGTGCTGACCCCGTACCGGCGGGCCGCGCTGCCCGTCGCCGAGGACGTCTGCGCCCGGCAGATCTGCCTGCCGGTGCACTCCGACATGACCGAGGACGAGACCGATCTGGTGGTCGAGGCGGTCTCGGCCGTCCACCGCCGGCTCGCGGGATGACGCCCGCACCCGGCCCCGCGGGGCCGGGGCCCCGCCAGGACAAGGAGACAGAACCGTGCGCATAGCCGTCACCGGGGGATGCGGATTCATCGGCTCACACGTGGTGGACCGGCTCCTGGCCGCCGGCCACGAGGTGCTCGCGGTGGACACCACCGACAAGTACCTCAACCCCGACGCCGACCACGCCCGCATCGACATCCTCGACCTGCCCGCCCTCACCACCGCCCTGGACGGCTGCGAGGTGGTCTTCCACCTGGCCGCGCAGGCCGACGTCGAACGGGTCGCCGCCGACCCGGTCGGGGCCGTCCGGGCCAACATCGACGGGACCGGGACCGTCCTGGAGGCCGCCCGCCTCAGCGGCCTCAGCCGGACCGTCCTGGCCAGCACCGTCTGGGTCTACGGGGCCGCCCTCACCGACGACCGGATGGACAGCTCCGAACAGGAGCTGGACGAACACGTGCCGATCGACCTGGACCACAGCGGGCACCTGTACGTCGCCACCAAACTGGCCGCCGAGATGCTCGTGCACAGCTACCGCGAGCTGTACGGCCGGCACTTCACCATCCTCCGCTACGGCATCCCGTACGGGCCGCGGATGCGCGACGAACTGGTCGTCGCCCGGTTCGTGCAGGCCGCGCTCGCCGGGCGGCCGATCACCATCGCCGGGGACGGCCTGCAGGGCCGCAACTTCGTCTACGTCGAGGACCTCGCCGACGCGCACGTCCGCGCCCTCTCCCCCGCCGCCGAGGACCAGACCTTCGCCCTGGAGGGCTCCACGGCGATCTCCGTCCGGGAGATCGCCGACACCGTCGACCAGCTGCTCGGCCCGGTCACCATCGAGCACATCGAGGCGCGGACCGCTGACTACGCCGGGCGCCGCATCTCGGCCGCACAGGCGAAACGGCTGCTCGGCTGGTCCCCGCGGACCAACTTCACCGACGGCGTGCGGCGGTACGCCGACTGGTACCGGTCCGAGGCCGCGCCCCCGGCCCGCCCCGGCGCCGGCCCGGGCACCGCTCCCGGCTCCGGCCCCCGCACGGGCGCCTGAGGCGGGGCTCGCGGTGCCGCACGCGCTGCTGGTCTCCGGCTCGCTCGGCCAGGGCCACGACGTGATGGCCCGGGCCTGCGCGGACTCGCTGGAGGCCGGCGGCTGGACCACGGACACGGTCGACGCGATGGCCCTGCTCGGGCAGCGCGCGGGCGCCGCCGGCGAGGCGGTGTTCCGGCGGCTGCTCGGCCTGCCCGGCGTCTACGACGCGTTCCACTTCTCCGCACTGCGCCCCGGCGCGCGGGTCGCCCTGCTCGCCGACGCCGCGGCCCGCTCCCGGCTCGTACCGGCGCTGCGCGCGCTGATCGCCGAGCAGCGGCCGCAGCTGGTGGTGTCGGTGTTCGCCACGGCGACCGCGGCCGTCAACCGGCTGCGCGGGGACGGCGCGCTCCCCGGCTTCCGCCACCTGGTGCTCTGCACGGACGTCACGCCGCACCGGCTCTGGGTCCAGGACGGGACCGACCTGTTCCTCGTCACCTCCGAGGTCGCCGCGTGCGCGGTCCGCCGCTACCGGCCGGAGGCACCGGTCGCCGTCCTGCCCGCCCCGCTGCGGGCACCGTTCTACCGCCCGCCGTCCCGCGCCGCGGCGCGCGCCGAGTTCGGTGTGCCGGGCGGCGCGCGGTGCGTCCTGCTGATGTCCGGCGCCTGGGGGCTCGGCCCGCTCGCCCGGACCGCCGCCGCGCTCGCCGACGCCGGGCCGCACGTGCTCGCCGTGGCCGGCCGCAACACCGAACTGGAGCGCCGCCTGCGCCACGCCGCGGGCCGTCGCCCGCGCCTGCACCCCTTCGGCTACACCGACCGGATCCCGGCCCTGATGACCGCCGCCGACCTGGTGGTGACCAGCTCCGGCGACACCTGCAGCGAGGCCCGTGCGCTGGGCCGCCGGCTCCTCCTGCTGGACGTGGTCCAGGGCCACGGCCGGGACAACCTCCAGCACGAACTGGAACTCGGCCACGCCGACGTCACCTCCGCGCGGCCCGCCGACGTGGTCGGCTGCGCACTCGCGGCACTCGAACGGCCCGCCCCGCCGCCGTCCCCCGGCGCGTCACCCGAGGGCTGGCGCACGGGATTCGCCGCGGCACTGGAGCGGGTGGGGCTACCCTCGGACCGCGCCTGAGAATCACGACCCGGGAAACCCGGGCCCGGGAAACACGGCCTGGGCGACACGCCTCGGGAAACGCGAAAGGCAAGGGAGCCGAAGCATTCCCTTGCCACTCTCAACTTATAGCGCACCGGGGGGCTTGCGGCAAGGCCCCGGTCATGCCGCAGAATCACTCGCCTGAGCCGAAACCAGCGGGGATGGGGAGATTCACCCAGTGCGTGTTTTTTTGTCGGTCGACAGGTCATGCGGTGACGCCGCACCAGCGGAGGGACGCGGGCTGCGGGCGCCCGGCGCCGGGCTGCGGGCGTGCGAGCCGCCGGCCCCGGCGGGCCCGGCCGCGGATCGGAGCCGATGACATGAACGACCTGACCACCAGCGCGTTCGACCTTCCCGACCGCCTCGCCCCCAAGGCCGACCCGGCACTGATCGCCGGCGACGAGCAGCACTTCGCGGCCATCGCGGAGAGCCTCGACCAGGCCATCGCCGAACTGTCCGACAGCCTCGACGCCGTCCGCAGGGCACCCGGCGGCAAGGGCAGGGAGGCGATGGACCGGGACACCGAGGTCCACCGGCTGACCGGCCGCCTGCGCGCCCTGCGCCGCTTCGGCCTGGACCTGTGCCTCGGACACATCGTCAGCGCGGACGACCCCGAGCCCCTCTACATCGGACGGCTCGGCCTCACCGACAGCACGGGCCGCCGCCTGCTCGTCGACTGGCGCTCCCCCGCGGCCGAGCCGTTCTTCGCCGCGACCCACGCCAACCCGATGGGCCTGACGAGCCGCCGCCGGTACCGCTGGACCCGTGCCCGGATCAGCGACTACTGGGACGAGGTGTTCACCGCCGACGGGCTCGAAGGGCACGCGGCGCTCGACGACCAGTCCGCCTTCATCGCCAGCCTCGGCAGCAACCGGTCCAGCCGGATGCGGGACGTGCTCGCCACCATCCAGGCCGACCAGGACGCCATCGTCCGGGCCGGGTCCCGCGGCGCACTCGTCGTCGACGGCGGTCCGGGCACCGGGAAGACCGTCGTCGCCCTGCACCGCTCCGCCTACCTCCTCTACTCCGACCCCCGGCTCGGCCAGCGCAAGGGCGGCGTGCTGTTCGTCGGTCCGCACGAGCCGTACCTGGCCTACGTCGCCGACGTCCTCCCCAGCCTCGGCGAGGAGGGCGTGCGGACCTGCACCGTGCGCGACCTCGTCGCCGAGGGCGCGGCCGCGGCCGCCGAGGAGGACCCGGAGGTGGCCCGGCTGAAGTCCTCCGCGGACCTCGTGAAGGCGATCGAGAAGGCCGTCGCCATCTACGAGGAGCCCCCGACCGAGGGGATGACGGTGTCGACCCACTGGTCCGACCTCTGGCTGAGCGCCGACGACTGGGCCGAGGCGTTCCGGGCCCCCGACCCGGGGACCCCGCACAACGACGCGCGCGAGCAGATCCGCGAGGAGCTCGTCACGATCCTGCGGGACAAGCACGACGACGAGGACGTCCCGCCCGAGCTGTTCCGCCGGTCGGTGCTGGCGGACCGGGAGCTGATCACCACCCTCAACCGCGCGTGGCCGATGCTCGAAGCGGCCGACATCGTCGGGGACCTCTGGACGGTGCCCGCCTACCTGCGGCTGTGCGCGCCCTGGCTCGACCGCGACGAGGTCCGCGCGCTGCAGCGCGAGGAGGCCCAGGCCTGGACCGTCTCCGACCTGCCGCTGCTGGACGCGGCACGGCAGCGGCTCGGCGACCCCGAGACGGCCCGCCGCAAGCAGCGGCACAACGCCTCCGTCGCCGCCGAGCGCGAGCGCATGGCCGGCGTCATCGAGCACCTGCTCGACGCCGACGACGACGGGGAGGGCGCGGTGACCATGCTGCGCGGGCGGGACCTCCAGGACAGCCTGATCGACGAAGGCGCGCTGGTCGGCACCGCCGACCCGGCCCCCCTCGCGGGCCCGTTCGCGCACATCGTCGTGGACGAGGCCCAGGAGCTGACCGACGCCGAGTGGCAGATGCTGCTGCTCCGCTGCCCCTCCCGGAGCTTCACCATCGTCGGGGACCGCGCCCAGGCTCGGCACGGGTTCACCGAGTCGTGGCAGGAGCGGCTCGAACGGATCGGGCTCGACCGGGTCGAGGTGACCTCCCTGACCGTCAACTACCGGACGCCGGAGGAGGTCATGGCGGAGGCCGAGCCGGCCATCCGCGCCGCGCTCCCGGACGCCAACGTGCCGACCTCCATCCGCAGCAGCGGCATCCCCGTCGTCCACGGATCCCTCGCGGAGCGGGACGCCGTCCTCGACGCGTGGCTCGCCGAGCACTCCGAGGGGACCGCCTGCGTCATCGGCGACCCGACGTTCCGCGAGCGGCCCCGGGTCCGTTCGCTGACGCCCACGCTGTCGAAGGGCCTGGAGTTCGACCTGGTCGTCCTCGTCGACCCGGAGGCGTTCGGCGAGGGTGTCGAGGGAGCGGTCGACCGCTACGTGGCGATGACCCGGGCGACCCGCCAGCTCGTCGTCCTCGCCGGCTCCTGACGCCGGCCCGGGGCGGCGGCGGCTGACTTCGCCGCCACCCCGGGGGGCGGGGAGCAGCACGGTCCCCGGGCGGGCGGGCATAGCCACGGGCGGCGGGCGGGCTCCGGGCGGGCGGGCGCGCTCCGCCGTCAGGCGGTGGTGTCCGCCCGCCCGGGGCGCCCGGCGCCGTGCCCGCCGAGCGGGATGCAGCCGCCGCGGAACGGCACGCCGTGCTCGCGGAGCGGGATCCCGTGGTCGCGGAGCGGGCCGAGCAGGAGGCCGCGGTCACGGCAGTGGGCCGCGATCAGGGGCAGGGCCCCGAGGGTGGCCCGCCAGGAGCCGGGGGCCGAGGTGCAGTCGGAGTCGTGCAGGAGGAGCGTGGCACCGCCGGTGAGACCCGGAACGGCGGTGGCGTGGACGGAACCGCCGGTGGCGTCGGCGGTCCAGTCCCGGCCCCAGGCGGTCCACAGCACCGTGCGCAGGCCGAGGCGGTGCGCGGCGAGGGCCTGACCGGCGGCCAGGACCCCGTACGGCGGGCGGTACCAGAGCGGCCGGGCGCCGCAGAGACCGGTGACCGCCTCGGTGGCGCGGCGCAGCTCGCGCAGGTCGCGGGCGGGCGCCGGGTACCACTGGCGGCGGTGGTGCCAGCCGTGGACGGCGACCTCGTGGCCCCGGACCGCCAGGTCGCGGCCGAGGCCGGGGGCGCGTTCCAGCATCGCGCCCAGCAGGAAGAAGGTGGCGTGCAGGCCCAGCGCGTCGAGGGCGTCGAGGATCTCCGGGGTGCCGCGCGGGTCGGGCCCGTCGTCGAAGGTCAGCGCGACGTGGCGGGGGTCGCCGTACCCGGCGGTGCGCCGGGCCGCGAGGCGCCGGACGGGCGGGAGCCGGACGGCGGCCGGGGCGAGGTGGGCGAGTTCGGCCCCCGCGGCGCCCGCCGCGAGCAGTGCGGCAGCGCGCGGCACCCGGGGCCCGGCCCCGCCCGGCCGGGCGGGGCCGGGCGGCCGGGCGCTGCGGGCCACCGGACGCCTCAGCCGAACCGGGACGCCAGCCGCCGGAACACGCCCGGGGCCACGCCGTGGATCCGGGCCGGGACGTCCAGCCAGCGCGGCACGAAGACCCGGTCACGCGAGGTGGTGACGGCGTCGACCACGATGCCCGCCACCTTCTCGGGCGGGACCGGGCGCGGGCGCTCGCGCTGGTACGGGGTGCCGCGCTCGGCGAAGAACGGGGTGTCCACCGCGCCCGGCAGGATCAGCCGGACCCCGACGCCGCTGCCCCGCAGCTCGTACCAGAGGCTCTCGGCGAACATGGTCAGCCCGGCCTTGGTCGCCGCGTACGCCGCCTCGTCCCGGACGCCGACCTGGCCGGCCATCGAGCCGATCAGGACGATCCGCCCCCGGCCGCGTTCCAGCATGGTGGGGAGGAGGAGGCGGGTCAGCCGCAGCGGGGCGGCGAGGTTGACCTCCAGCATCCGGTCCAGGGTGTCGGTGGGGGTCAGCGCGAAGGGCCCGCGCCAGCCGAGACCCGCGCCGGCCACCAGGGCGTCCACCCGTCCGGCCGAGGCGACGGCGGCCTCGGCGAGGCGCTGAGCGCCGTCGGGCTTGGCGAGGTCCTCGGGGAGCGGCCGTCCCCCGGTGCGGTCGGCGACCGCGTCGAGCCGGGACCGGTCGGTCCCGGAGAGCAGCAGCCGCCAGCCGGCCGCGGCCAGCCGGGCCGCGGTGGCCGCGCCGATGCCGGAGGAGGCTCCGGTGATCAGGGCGACCGGTGGGTCGTCGGCGGGGCGCGGCCGCTTCCGCCCCGGGGGTGGATGGGCTTCGTCCGGCCTCATGGCACCTGCCCCTCTGTCCGCATCCCGCCGTCCGTGCGGGATTTGTCCGGCAAGTCACCTTCGCACGACGGAGCCGTCCGGGCGACCGGACCCGGGGCGGGGGCGGTCGGGGTAGGGGCCGTCGGGGCGGGGGCGGGGGTGACGGCGGCGGTCGGGGTCGGGGTCGGGGTCGGGCCCAGCTCGGCCTCGACCTCGCCGAAGCGGGACAGCACGACGGTGCCGCCGACCGCCACCGCGAAGCCGGTCAGCGCACACCAGGCGTAGCCGGGCCGGGCCGCGTCACCGAGGGCGACCACCCCGACCAGCGCCGGGCCGAAGGTCTCGGAGACGGTACCGGCGGCGGTGGCGGCGGTCACCGTGCCCCGCTGCAGTGCGAGCGCGTAGGCGAGGTACCCGCCGAGACCGCCGACGGCCAGCGCGTACGCCGCCGGGTCGGTGAAGACGGTGAGCGGACCGGAGACGTCGAGGACCCGCACCGCCAGGCTGGTCACGCCGAAGCCGACCCCGGCGAGCAGGCCGAGACCGGCTGCCGCGCCGGTGCCGCTGCGGCGGGCGAGGGCCAGGGTGAGCAGCAGCATCAGCGCCGTCGTGGCGAGCAGCGCCCAGTGGAAGGCGGCCGGGGCGTGGTCGCGGCCCTCGCTCCCGGAGCCGAGCGCGAGCAGGGTGAGGCCGGCGACCACGGCGGCGATGCCCAGCAGGTCGCTCCGGCGCAGCCGGGCACCGAGCAGCCGGGCGGCGGCGAGGGCGGTGACGGCCAGGCTGGCGTTGGTGACCGCCTGGACCAGGAACAGCGGAAGGGTGCGCAGGGCGACGATGCTCAGGGCGAAGCCGGCGATGTCCAGGCCGGTGCCGAGCAGGAAGCGCCAGGACCGGAGCAGCGCGGCCAGCAGGCCGACCCGTACCCGGTCCGCCCGCGGCGCCTCCCGCGCGCCGCGCGCCTGGAAGACCGAACCGAAGCCGAAGCAGACGGTGGCGACCAGCGCGGTGGTGAGTCCGAGCAGCATGCCTCTCCCAGCCTCGGGGGCAGGATCCACCCCCCAGTCTCCGCCCGGCGGCTCCGACCTGCAGGGGAGCGGGACGGAGTGGGGGGTGTGTGGGAGTGGGGGCGGGGGCGCGACCGAGGCCTGGGCAGACGGGCGCGGGCGGCACCCCGGCAGGGCGCGGGGCAGCGGGGCTCGGGCCGGCGAGGTGGCGGGCGGCGGGGCGCGGGGTACCGGCGGCCCGGGCGCGCGGCCGGGACTCTCCCCCGTGTGGAGTCTCCGGCCACCGTAGGGCGACCGCACCGGCCTTCGGCTCCCGACGCCCGCCCCGGGTGCCGCCCGGCGCGGGACACCCGGGGAGCCGGCGACCGCTCAGGCGCGGCCGGAGCCCTCGGCGGTGGCGGGGAGGGCGGCCCAGCCGGTCGGGACGGCTTCGGCGTGGTGGTGGACGAGGTAGTGCTGCGGCGCCATCGCGGTCTCGCGGCCCGGGAGGACGGCGATCACCGCGCGGTGGGCGGCGGCGGGGGTGAGGGTGGGGTCGGTGGTGGCGATCCAGGCGGTCAGGCGGCCCTCGGCGCAGGAGACCTCGACCAGCGGCGCGGGGCCGAGGGCGTCCGCGAGCAGGGCGCGGACGGCGTCGAGGTGGATCCAGTCGGCGCCGATCCGGTGCCAGTCGCCGGTGCGGGTCGCGGGCCGGAGGCCGCTCAGGTCGGCCAGTTCGGCGAGCGGCAGCGGCCGTTCGGCGGCGGCTGCGAGAACAGCGGGAACGGCGCGCGCGAAGCGCTCGGTCTCCTCCCGGTCGAGGACCTGGGGGCAGGCGAGCAGCGCGAACTCCAGACTGCCCGACGCCCGCAGGATGTTGACCATGAGGCGGACGGGCAGCGGCTGGTCGGGCAGCCAGAGCACCTCGGGGTCCGCGGTGGGGGCCGGGCGGGCGTCGGACATCGACTCGGGGATGGTGAGGCTGAGGTCGTTGACGACGAACTGGCGGGTGAACCGGGCACCGCGCCGCTCGGCGACGTCCTCGATGAGCTGCCAGACCTTGTCGGCGTTGAGCGTGCTGTGCCAGTAGCCGTTGAACGAGGCCGCCTTGGCCCGGCCGATCAGCTCGTCGAGGTCGGCGGCGTCGGTGTCGAGGGCGAGCAGGGCGTCCTGGGCGAGGGTGCCGACGTGGTCGGCCATCGCCGCGCGCTGCCGGTTGGCCGAGAGCGCGGCGAGGACCAGGTCGGTGCGGGCCGCGCGGTGGGCGGCCAGGGCCGCGAGGACGGCGAGCAGGACGACGGAGGGGCCGGCGCCGGTGCGGCGGGCGAGGGTGTCGAGGTCGGCGGCGGCGGTGCGGGATCGCAGGACGAGGGTGGCGAGGCCGTTCGGCGGTCCGGTGATGCCGTCCGTGGCGAAGACGACCTGCGGGCCGGTGGTGAGGATGGTCTCCCAGTGCCGCAGCGCGGCCTGGGTCTTGCGGCGGCCCTGCCGGCTCTGCTCCTGCTCGGCGACCTGGAGCGGGGTCCGGGAGGTGGCCGGCGGGAGTTCCTTGCCTGCGGCGAGGGCGAGCCAGTCCTCGATGAGCAGGGTGACGGCGGCGGCGTCCACGCCCGCGTGGCAGGCGACGACGACCAGTCGGCGCACCTGTTCCCCGTCGGTGACGAGGATGAAGCGCAGCCGGGGGGCGGCCGCCAGGTCGAACGGGAGGGCGACGTCCACGCGGCCCAACTCATCGGCGAGGGCGTCGAGTTCGGCCTCACCGCGCGCTCCGGCGGGGACCGTGGCGACGGTGAACCCGCCGTCGCCGTGGACCTCCTGGCGCTCGGGGAAGCCGTCCTCGCCCGGGCCGGGAGGGAAGGCGGTGCGCAGCGACTCGTGCCGCTCCAGGAGTGCGCGGAGGGCGTCGAGGGCGGCGGGCAGGGTGGTCCCGTCGGGGACCGGCCAGACCGACTCCTTGTTGATCTGCTCGGGCCGGTCACGGCGGATGCAGCGGATCATGTTGTCCTGGCCGAGGGTGAGCGGGCCGGAGCCTCCGCTCGCGCCGCCGTACCGGAGTTCGATCCGTCCACTGGTCTCTGTCACGTCGTCCGTGTCCTTCGGCTCGCCGGGTCCACCGGGGAGCCCGGCGGCGCTGCGGGACGCTATCAGCGGCCCGATCGGGTGGTACAGACCAGATGTCTGGGATGCCTGACGGATCCGATGGGCACCGTCAGTTCGCTGTGGTAACGAGGTGTTCGGCCGACCAGGTGTGCACGGCCACCCGGACCGGGCGGGCGCCGACGGCGGCCACGGCGGCACGGAACGGCCCGGGCACGGGGACGTCGTCGATGCGGCACGGGCCCGGTCCGAGCGCGCCCGGGTCGGCGAGGAGCAGCGGCGCCGGGCCGGCCATGGGCAGGCCGAAGCCCTGGACCAGCCGTCCGCCGTACGCCTTGACGCAGGCCTCGCGGCGGCACCAGAGCTCGGTGAACCGCTCGGCGGGCCTGGCGTCGGCCGCGACGGCGGCGGCCTCCCCGGTGGGGAAGTAGCGGCCGGCCAGGCGGGTGGCCGTCCGGGTGTCGCGGACTTCCTCGACGTCGACTCCGACGGCCCGCCCCTCGGCGAGCGCGAGTACCGCGAGGGCGCCGGAGGCCGAGTAGTTGAGGGAGACGGAGCCGACCGGTCCACCGGTCAACTCCGGCTTGCCGTGCGGCCCGTGCCGCCAGGCGAGCTCGGCGGGCCGGCGGCCGAGGCGCTCGCCGACGAGTTGCCGGACGGCGCCGTGGACGACGGTGAAGCGGCGGCCGTACCCGGGGTCGGGACCGGTCGCGCGAGCGCGTTCGCCCGGGTCGAGCAGTTCCCGGAGCGCGTCGACGACGGGGTCGGGCTGGTCGGTGGGGATCAGCCACACGTCGATCGGGTCGACGGCGCCGCCCACACCCCGGCCGGCCCCGCCCTCACCCCGGCCGCTCACCCCGGTCGCGTCGTCGGTCACGGCCCGGCCCGCAGGGTCAGGGTGGACAGCACGCCGAGCCGCCGGTCGAGGTCGGCGAGCAGGACGGGTCGCCGCTGGTCCCGCCAGCCCGGAAGGCGGGCGGCCAGCTCGGACCAGAGGCCGGTGAACGGCTGGCCGGCAGGGGTGCGGACGGCGTCCACGTCGGGTACGTCCAGGCCGGCGGCGAGCAGGACGGCGGCCTCGGCGCCCAGTGCCTCGGCCTGCCGGCGCACCTCCTTGGCCGCCGACTCCTCGTCCATCAGGCTGTCCTGACGGACAGTCAATTCCTCGCCCGGTGCCGTCTCGCAGACCAGGACCACGGCGCAGTGCCGCTCGGGCAGGGTCACCGGTTCCGGTGGCAGGTAGTGCAGGGCGGTCTGTTCGGCGAGGACCACGACCGCGCGACGGCCGACCCCGGTCCGCTGGTAGGCGGCAGCGGCGCGCAGCGCGCCGAAGGCGGTGGCGGTGCCCTGGTCGCAGAGGGCGAGCGCGGTGGGCGTGCCGGCGCAGGAGCGGCTGAGCGCGAGTGAGGTGGGCGCACCGGGCCGGATGTCGGGCGAGTCGAAGGCCTGGATCAGCAGGTCCGCCGGCTCGTCCGGCCCGAGCGCCTCGGCGAGCAGGCCGGCGGCCAGCTCCTCGTAGGCGTGTCCGGCCCCTTCGGTCAGCAGGTCCTCGCGGAGCGGAAGTCCGTAGGGGCGGACCAGGTCGGAGACGAACACCCGGAGGTCCGGGTCGAGCGAGAGCTCGGAGCGGCCGTCGGCGTACCGCGCCAGCACCCGGGTCAGGCCGAGGCCCGGGTCGGATGCGGCGGCCACCCGGTCAGTCCTCGGGGATGATGTGCGAGGCGACGTAGTCGGCGAGCTTGGTCACCGAGCGCAGGTCGTCCTCACTGATCTGCTCGACGTCGACCTGGATGTCGAGCGCCTCCTCGACCTCCAGGATGAGCTCGATGGTGCCGGCCGAGGTGAGGCCGAGGTCGTCGAAGAGGCAGGCGTTCTCGGGGATTTCGGGGAGGTCGCGCTTGAGGACGCGCGGGAGCAGTTCGCCGATGCTGTGCAGGACCCGGTCGCGCAGCTCGGTGTCGGTGGTCTGGACCACTTGATCGGACATGGGGGGACCGTCCCGTCGTGCGTGGAGTGGCAGGGAGTGGACAGGGGGCGCGGAGGCCGGACGGACTCCGGGCGGGCGGGCGGGCGTCGGCGGGCGGGATCACCCGGCGGTTCGTCAGTGCTCGACGACCATGGCGGAGAACGTCGCTCCGATGCCTGCGGCGGCGATCAGGTAGCGGTCGCCGCGACGGAGCAGCCCCCGCCCGACGGCGATGTGCAGGTTGATGAGGCCGTCCGCAGCGAAACTGTGCCCGACCGACGGCACGTTGTCCAGCACCACGTTCCCGATCGGGAAACCG
The DNA here is from genome assembly GCF_056437345.1 of Kitasatospora sp. NPDC042419. Taxonomy (NCBI): domain Bacteria; kingdom Bacillati; phylum Actinomycetota; class Actinomycetes; order Kitasatosporales; family Streptomycetaceae; genus Kitasatospora; species Kitasatospora sp. NPDC042419. The sequence continues at coordinate 117,812 of NZ_JBWKAW010000021.1, read as the reverse complement.
ATCCGGCGGCAGATCATCCGCCAGGATGCCTGGTTGACGTTGTGCGGGAGGATCGCGGCCAGGTCGGAGAGGTCCAGACCAGCCCGGTCCAGGGCGGCCTCGATCGCCTCGATCATCACCGCCGGGTACTCGCGCTGGTAGCGGGCGAGCAGCTCCGGGTCCTCGGCCAGCCGGCCGTCGAACTCGGGGCGCTGGCGCACCTCGTAGGAGAGCACCCGGTCGCGTTCGCCGTCGGCGCTGACCAGGCAGGCGGCCGCGCCCTCGGCGAAGATCCCGGTCTCGGGCACCACCTGGGCGTCCTTGGTGAAGGTCTTCTCCCCGGTCAGCACCAGGGCCAGCGCCTCCCGGTCGGGGTCCCCGGCGAGCAGGCGGCCGGCCAGGTCGACGGCCAGCAGGCCGACGGCGCAGGCGTGGTGGGTCACGGTGAAGGCCTGGGCGTGGCCGAGGCCGTACCGGTCGAGCAGGTCGTGCAGCGGGTTGAGCGGGTACGGCACGGCCACCGGCATGCTGCGCGCGTGGATCACGAAACGGACGTGCCGTTCGCGTCCGCGCAGCTCCGGAAGGGCGTCGACGGCGGCGCCGAGGAGGTCGGGCAGTTTCCCGTCCGGGTCCAGTCGCAGCTGGTCCAGGCCGTGGAAACGGCGGAAGAGTTTGAGTTGACGTGGGGTCAGGCCGATCCGCTCGCCCACTGCCTCAATGGGCACGGTGTGGTGGGGGAGGTGAACGGCCACTGCCTCCAGTGCGGTCACCGGGCTAGTATTCCCACGCCCGGCGGGTCCGCACAAGTGATCTCGGGCGGTTGCGGCACACATCCCGCACACTCCCCGAACGCGCCCCGTACGCGCCGCCCACGGATTCGCCCCGTACCGTGCGGCCGTCCCCGCCCCGTGCCGTCGAGCAGGTGGAGCCCCAGATGACCGATCGCGACATACCCGCGCCCGAAACCCGCGCACCCGAAAGCCATGCGCCCGAGCCCCCGACGTCCGAGCGCCCCACGCCCGACCCCCTGGCGCCCGAGCCACCGGCGCCGCCGGTCCGCCCCGACCTGGTGGCCCTGCTGGTCGAGGCCGCCGAGGCACCGCCGGAGTGGGCCGCGCACGTCACCCCGCAGGCCCGGCTGGACGGCGACCTGCTCCTGGACGAGACCGAGATCGCCGCGCTGGACCGGCTGCTGCGCACGTGGTTCGGCCCGGCGGCCGACCTCGGCGCCCTGCGGTCCGGCCTCGACCTGGCCGCACTGGAGGCGCTGACCGTCGCCGACGTCGAGCGGCTGCTGCCCGCGGGAGGCACCCGATGAGCCGCTTCCTGCTGGTGGTCCCGCCGCTCACCGGGCACGTCAACCCGACCGTCGGACTGGCCCGCGAGCTGGTCGCGCGCGGGCACGAGGTGGCCTGGACCGGCACCGAGTCGGTGCTGCGCCCGCTGCTCGGGCCGGACGCCCGGGTGTTCGGCACCGGCACCCGGGCGTTCCGGGCGCAGGGCGGGCACGGGCTGGCCGCGGTGCGCTCCCTCTGGGAGGGCTTCATCGTCCCGTACGCGCGGTTCACCGCGAAGACGCTGGACGCGGCGGTGCGCGAGTTCCGGCCGGACGCGCTGCTGGTGGACCAGCACACGCCGGCCGGGGCGCTGGTCGCGCACCGCCACCGGCTGCCCTGGGCCACGCTGGCCCCGGGGGCCATGGAGCTGGGGCGGCCGTTCCGGGCGCTGCCGCAGGTGGAGGCCTGGATGACCGGCCTGCTCCAGGGCCTGTGGCGGCGGGCCGGACTACCCGAGGAGGAGTACACCGATCCCCGGTTCTCCCCCGGCCTGGTGCTCGCGTTCACCGGCCCCGCGCTCACCGGTCCACAGCCACTGCCAGCCGAGTACGCGCTGGTCGGGCCGGTGCTGGCGGACCGGCCGGCCGATCCGGCGTTCCCCTGGGAGCGGCTGGCGGAGGGCCGCCGACGGGTGCTGGTCACCATGGGAACGCTGGCCGGGGACCTGGGCGCGGACTTCCTGGCCCGGGCGGTGCGGGCGGTGGAGCTGTGCGGTGACGACGTGCAGCCGGTGTTCGCGGCGCCGCTCGACCTGCTGCCCGAACTGCCCGCCCACGCCGTCGCGGTGGACCGCGCGCCGGTGCTGGAGCTGATGGCGCGCGGAGCCCTGGACGCGGTGCTCTGCCACGGCGGGATGAACACCGTGGGTGAGGCGCTGGCGCACGGACTTCCGCTGGTGACCGCCCCGATCCGGCACGACCAGCCGTTCGTGGCGGCGCAGGTGGCGGCCGCCGGGGCCGGACTCCGGGTGCCGTTCGCCCGGGTGACGCCCGATCAGCTGGCCGTGCGGCTGCGAACCGTCCTGGAGTCGGCCGATCACCGCGCGGCGGCGGTCCGGGTCGGGGCGGCGCTGCGGGCGGGCGGCGGGGCGGTGGCGGCCGCCGACCGGCTGGAGGCGCTGGTCGCGGACGGTGCCCCCGACGCTGCCCCGGAGGCCAATCCATTGGTCTAGGCCATTGTTTCCGGGGTGCCGCAGACCCTAGGGTGGCCCGCAGCACCACTTCCCAGGTGTCCCGCGCGCCGCATCCCTGGCGCCCCGGCAACCCATCCCCGCTCGGGAGTTCTGGTTGATCGAGACCAAGGGACTTCGCAAGTCCTACCCTTCCAAGAAACGCGGCCAGGCCGCGGTCGACGCCGTCCGCGGCATCGGCCTGGACGTCGCGGCGGGTGAGATCTTCGGCTTCCTCGGCCCAAACGGCGCCGGCAAGACGACCACGCTCCGCATGCTCGCCACACTCATCCGTCCGGACGGCGGCGAGGCCCGGATCGCCGGCGCCGACCTGTTCGCCGACCCGGCCGAGGTCCGCCGCCGGATCGGCTACGTCGCCCAGGGCGGCGGCACCACCGACTCCGTCACGGCGCGCGAGGAACTGGTGCTCCAGGCCCGGATGCACGGCACCGGCAAGTCCGAGGCGCTGACCCGCGCCGAGGGGGCGCTGAAGGCCTTCGAGCTCACCGAGTTCGCGGACCGGCCGTGCCGCACCTACTCCGGCGGCCAGCGCCGCCGGGTGGACATCGCACTCGGCGTCATCCACTCCCCGAAGGTGCTGTTCCTGGACGAGCCGACCGTCGGCCTCGACCCGGCCAGCCGCGGCCACGTCTGGACCGAGATCCGCCGCCTGCGGGACGAGGGCATGACCGTGGTCGTCACCACCCACTACCTGGACGAGGCCGACGCACTCTGCGACCGGGTGGCCATCGTCGACCACGGCGAGATCGTCGCCGAAGGCACGCCCGAGACCCTCAAGCGCGAGATCTCCGGCGACGTCGTCCTGCTCGGCCTGGCCGCCGGGGAGGCCGAGCAGGCCGCCACGGCGCTGCGCGAACAGCCCGACCTGCCGGTCCTGCACCGGCTGGAGCTGCGCGGCGACGACGGCCTCCGGCTCTACCTGGACGACGGCGCGGCGGCCATCCCCCGGCTGCTGCGCGCGCTCGACGCGGCCGGTGTGGCCTCCGGCACCGTGCAGCTGCAACGCCCCAGCCTGGACGACGTGTTCCTGGCCCGCACCGGCCGCTCCATCGAGCAGTCCTGACCTCAGATCCCCGAGGAGGGGCTCCCATGAAGCTCGCCCGCGACACCTGGCTGGTCTTCCAGCGCCAGCTGCTGCTGATGTGGCGAACGCCGGTCTGGATCGCCGTCGGAGTGATCCAGCCGATCTTCTACCTGCTGCTGTTCGCGCCGCTGCTCAAGAAGGTCCTGGAACCGATGGGCGCGAACACCTACGCCCAGGCCTACCAGATATACGTGCCGGGCCTGTTGGCGGTGCTCTGCATCTTCGGCGGCCTGTACACGGGCTTCAGCCTGCTCGGCGAACTGAAGGCCGGCATCATCGAACGGGCCCGGGTGACGCCGGTCAGCCGGCTGGCCCTGCTGCTCGGCCGGGCCCTGCGCGAGACGGTGGCACTGCTCGTCCAGGCGGTGATCATCACGCTGATCGCGCTGCCGTTCGGCCTGCGGGTGGGCCCGGTGAACCTGCTGCTCGCCTACCTGCTGCTCGGCCTGCTGGCCCTGATGACCTCGGCCATCTCCTACGGCATCGCCCTGCTGCTGCCAGCCGACGAGGCGATGGCCCCGGTGGTGAACACCCTCGCGCAGCCGATCGCGCTGCTCTCCGGGGTGCTGCTGCCGCTGGCGCTGGCGCCGATGTGGCTCCAGTCGATGGCCAAGTGGAACCCCTTCTACTGGGCCGTGGAGGGCATGCGGGCGCTGTTCTCGGGCCACGTCGGGGACAGCGTGGTCTGGCAGGGACTGCTGGTCGTCGTGGTGATGACGGTGGCCGCCGTGTACTGGTCGGCGCGGCTGTTCTCGACCCGGGTGCGCTGAGGCCGCGGCGGTTGCCGGAGCGGTGGGGGTGGGACGTGCGGACGTGTCCGCACGTCCCACCCCCGGTTCCCGGCGCGGGTCACCGGTGTGGCGTCAAACCGCTTGTGGGGCCGGACGGTTGGTTGTCCGCCCAACGCGACGGCCCTATCGTCGGGGGCAGTCGACCGACTCCGCACGCCGAGGGGAACCCCATGAGCGCTCGCTCCGAGAACACACCGGCCACCGACCGGGACGGTGCCGTGCCCGCGCGCGGGCGGCGCACCCGCCTGGCCCTCGCGGGCGGGGCGATCGCCGCGCTGCCCGTGGTCGGCCTGCTCGGCGCGGGTCAGGCCTCCGCCGAACCCGCCGCCGCCGTCCAGGTGGTGGGCAAGAAGCCGCCGGCCAAGGTGGTCGCGGCGAAGCCCCCGGCCAAGGTGGCGGCCGCCAAGCCCCCGGTCAAGGCCGTCGCGGAGAAGCCCCCCGTCAAGGCCGTCGCCGCGAAGCCCCCCGTCAAGGTCACCGCGGCCAAGCCCCCCGTCAAGGCCGTCGCCGCCAAGCCGCCGATGAAGGCCACCGCCGCCGATCCGCGGGCGCACGGCGCACGCTGACACCCGTCACACCGAGCGCTGAGCACCGCACACCGAGCACCGCAGACCGAGCACCGCAGACCGAGCACCGTACGACGACGGCGGCGCCCCTCCGCAGGGGCGCCGCCGTCGTCCGTCCTGGCGCTGTCGGCCGGCGGGCCTACCGCGCGCTCTCCGCACGGACATCCTCCGCGCGGGCACCCTCCGCGCGGACGAAGGCGGCCAGCTGCGCGACGCCGTCCACGATCTGGGCGGCCGTCAGCGAGGAGATGGAGAGCCTGAGACGGCGCTCTCCCCCGCCCGCCGGGTAGAACGGCGCCATGGGCGTCCAGAGCACGCCGTGGTCCCGGGCGCAGCGCTCCATGGCGGCGTCGTCCGCCGCGAACGGCACGTCCAGGACGGCGAAGAAACCGCCCTCCGGGACGTTCCAGGACAGGCCCAGGCGGGCCCGTTCGGCCGCCGGGAACCGCCGCTCCAGCTCGGCCAGCAGGGTGGCCATGCCGGCCGCGTAGTGGGCCGTGGCGGGGGCGTTGGCGGCCCGGAGCCGGCAGTCGTGGGTCAGCAGCATGCCGCCGATCACGGCCTGGCTGAGCGCCGGCGTGTTGACCGTCGTCATGCTCTTCAGCTTGGCCAGTTGGTCGGCGAGCAGGGTGCGCCGCCCGTCCGGGCCGGTCACCTCCTGGTCGGCGACGACGTAGCCGAGCCGGGCGCCGGGGAAGCAGGTCTTCGCGAAGGAGCCCAGGTAGACGACCTGGCGGTGGCGGTCCAGCGCCTTGAGGGTGGGCCGCTCGCCGGGGTCGCGGGCGAAGAACCCGTACGGGTTGTCCTCGATGACCAGCAGCCCCTCCTCGGCGGCCGTCTCCAGCAGCCGGGCGCGGGCCGGTACGGGCATCGAGGTGCCGGAGGGGTTGGCGAAGTCCGGGACGACGTACAGGGCGCGCGGGCGCCGCCCGTCGGCGCGGACGGCCCGGGCGGCGGCGCGGACGGCCGCCGGGTCGGGGCCGCCGTCCGCGCCCTCGGGGACGGGGACGGTGGTCAGGTCGAGCAGCCTGGCGGCGCCGGTGACGCCGACGTAGCAGGGCGAGCTGACCAGCACCACGTCGTCCGGGCCGGCGCAGAGGGCGCGCAGCGTCAGCAGCATGCCCTCCTGGGCGCCGACGGTCAGCACCAGGGACTCGGGCGCGACGGTGAGTCCCTCGTCGTTGGCGAGGGTGCGGGCCACCAGGTCGGCGATGACGCCCTTGGTGGGCCCGTACTGGAAGAGCGTGGTGCGGATCGCGTCGCGGCCCAGGCCGCGGGCGGCCAGGTGGTCGAGGTACGCGTCCAGGTAGGTGGCGACGTCCTCGGGTTCGAAGAAGCCCTCGTAGGGGCGGCCGGGGGCGAAGGAGACGGCGCCGGGGTAGCGGGTGGTGACCTCGTTCAGGAAGGTCATCGCGTCCAGCAGCGGGTCGGAGAGCGAGCCGTGCAGGTCGGCGAGGTCCAGGGACACGGCCGGGGCGGCCGTCGGCGCGCTCACCGGAGGGCCTCGCGCAGCCGGTCGGCGGCGTACTGCTGCGCCTCGGCGGCGGCGTCCAGGGTGCCCGTCATCGCGAAGAAGCCGTGCGGGACGCCGTCGAAGCGGCGGGTCTCGGCCGGGACGCCGGCGGCCCGCAGTGCGTCGGCGTACTGCTCGCCCTCGTCGCGCAGCGGGTCGTACTCGGCGGTGAGGACGGTGGCGGGCGGCAGGCCGGCCAGGCTGGGGGCGCGCAGCGGGGAGGCGTGCGGGTGGTCGCCGTCGTCCGGTCCGGCCAGGTAGTGGCCCCGGTACCAGGCGACCGAGCGGCGGTTGAACAGCGCCGGGTCGTCGTGCTCGCGCAGCGAGGCGGTGTCCGCGCGCTGGTCGGTGTTGGGGTAGACGAGCAGCTGGTGGCGGATGGCCGGGCCGCCCTCGTCGCGGGCGATCAGGGTGAGCGCGGCGGCCAGGTTGCCCCCGGCGCTGTCTCCGCCGACGGCGAGCCGGTCCGGGTCGAGGCCGAGGGTGTCGGCCTCCGCGGCCAGCCAGCGGGCGGCGGCGCGGGAGTCGTGGACGGCGGCGGGGAAGGGGTGCTCGGGGGCGAGGCGGTAGCCGACCGAGGCCGTGACGCAGCCGACCGCGTTGGTCAGGGCGCGGCAGATGGCGTCGCTGGTGTCGGGCGAGCCGAGCGTCCAGCCGCCGCCGAACAGGTAGAGCAGGACGGGCAGCCGGTGGCCGGGCGCCTGCGGCTCGGGCCGGTAGAGGCGGAGCGGGAGCTCGCCGCCGGGGCCGGGGATGCGGTGCTCCTCGACGGCGGCGACGGGCTCGGGCGTGCCGGCGGCGGCGCGGATGTCGGCGAGGTCGGCGGCGCGGGCCTCGGCGAGGGTGAGGGTGTAGAGCGGGGGTGTGCCGGAGCTCGCGCGGCGGTCGCGCAGCGCCTGGGCCTGGGGGTGCAGTGGCATCGGGTGTCCCGGGGGTCTGGGGTCCGGTCTCTGTGGTCGCTGGGGTCCGGGCCCGGTGGTCGCTGAGGTCCGGACTCAGTGGTCGCTGGGGTCCGGGCCCGGTGGTCGCTGAGGTCCGGACTCAGTGGTCGCTGGGGTCCGGACTCAGCGGTCGGCCTCGACGTAGACGGTCTCGTCGGTGCGGAAGGCGGTGTCGAGGTCGGCTACGTCGGCGCGTACGCCCTGACGGTAGGCGCAGGGGCGGATCTGCCCGGGTTCGAAGCCGGCCCGGGTGAGGACGTGCCGCAGCTCGTCGAGGTCGTAGATCCACTGGTGACCGTAGTAGCGGAAGATCTGGTTGACCAGGAAGGCGGGGCGCTGCGGCATCGGGGGGCCGAAGCCGAGGGTGGTGAGCCGGCGGCGGTGCTTGGCCAGGAAGCCGTCGTCGGTGGCGTAGCCGTTCAGGTAGCGGGCGAGGTCGGGGGTGGTGATCCGCAGGACGCCGCCGGGGCGCAGCACGCGCCGGGCCTCGCGCAGCCAGCCGACCGCGACCGGCATGGTGACGTGCTCGATCAGGTGCTCGGCGTAGACCCAGTCGACGCTGGCGTCGGCGAAGGGCAGCGGCTTCGAGATGTCGAGCTGGGTGAACCAGCGGTCGCCGTCGACCCGGTAGAGGGTGCCGGGTTCGGTGCCGGTCGCGGGGCTGCGCAGCGCGGTGAGGTCGGTGCCGAGGCCGGCCGGGTGGGCGGTGCGGAAGGCGGCGAACTCGATGCCGGTGAGGCCGAGGCCGGTGAAGTCCTGGTGGTCGTACGGGAGTCCGCCGGGGGACGGTTCGAGCGTGCGGCAGGTGGCGACGTCGGCGCTGAACCGGTCGAGCTGCTCGTCGAGGCCGTCGGGGTCGTCCCAGTCCCAGCCGGGGAAGGCGTCCTGCTCGGTCATGGTGTCGGTCTTTCCGTCGTTCTTGTCGGGGCTGTCGAGGAGGTGTGCGGGGGTGTGCGGGGGTGTGTCGAAAAGGGCTCGGGTGGTTGCCCGATGGTGCCGTTGCCGGGGGCCGGGTGACTGCGTCAAAGGGCGGTTCACGGGGGTGTCAAACGGCCACGGGTGCGTCGGACGGTCCCCGTGCGGGCCGCGGCGCGGGGGCCGGGGTCAGCCGGCGGGCCAGGGGGCGAGGGCGGTGCGGTCCAGGTCCGCGAGCCGGGGGCGGCCCAGCAGGGCCATGGTGTGCTCCAGTTCGTCGCGCAGCAGGTCGAGGACCCGGGTGACGCCCTCCGCGCCGCCGGTGGCGAGTCCCCAGAACGCCGGGCGGCCGACCAGGACGGCCCGGGCGCCGAGGGCGAGGGCCACGGCGATGTCGGCGCCGCCGCGCACACCGCCGTCGAGCAGGGCGGGGATGTCCGGCGGGAGGGCGTCGACCACCTCGGGCAGGGCGGCGAGCGCGGGCAGGGCGCCGTCCAGTTGACGGCCGCCGTGGTTGGAGACGACGACGGCGTCGACGCCGTGCTCGGCGGCGAGCCGGGCGTCCTCGGCGGTCAGGATGCCCTTGAGGACCAGCGGCAGCCGGCTGCGTTCGCGCAGCCAGGCCAGGTCGGCCCAGGTCAGGGTGGGGTCGAACTGCTCGCGGGCGTGGTCGGCGATGCCCGAACTGCCTTCGGCCGCACGGTGGCTGGCGGCCATCAGGGCAGGGTCGAGGTTGACCGCGCGGATCTCCGGCGGGACGGCGAAGCCGTTGCGCAGGTCGCGCAGGCGGCGGCCGATCCGGGGGGCGTCGACGGTGAGCATCAGGGCGGTGAAACCGGCCGCCTCGGCCCGTTCGACCAGGGCGGCGAGGGCGTCGCGGCGGCGCAGCCAGTACAGCTGGAGCCAGAGCGGGCCGGTCGCGGCGGCGGCGATCTCCTCCAGGGTGCGGCTGGCGAAGATTCCGGCGACCAGCAGGGCGCCGGCCTCTCCGGCCGCCCGGGCGGTCGCGGTCTCACCGTCCGGATGGACCAGTCGGTGGTAGGCCATCGGGGCAATTCCGAGCGGCAGTCGGAGCGGTGAGCCGAGCAGCTTGACGGCCGTCGAGCAGTCGGAGACGTCGACCATCGTCCGGGGGCGGAACGCGTGGTGTCCGAACAATTCCCGGTTGGCCGCGGCGGTGCGTTCGGCACCGCTGCCACCCTCGATGAAGTCCCAGATTTCTGGGGTGAGTTGCTCGCGCGCCGCGCGTTCGATCCCGGCCAGCGTGAGTGGTGCCACGGGCATCCTCGTTCCCGGACGGCCGCGCTCGGACCAGTCCACGGGTCGGCAGCGTAGGAGGTCTGGACCTGATTGGTATAGACCTTGATTTGACCAAACGTCTGTGCAATGGTCTGGCAACGGAATTGACCGTATTGCTTGTGATTACCTGCACACGGCGTTCATGACAAATCTCCTCACTGTGTGGAGTGGCGTTGACCCGCATTTCCCCTTCTGTACCGCCGCCCTCTTCACCCCCGCACGCCGATGCCCCCGACGACTGGGTCGAACGGGTGCTGCTGGCCGGCCCCGGGGGTGAGGAGTGCCTCCGCTTCGGCACACCCGTCGACCGCGACGCCCTGCGCGCGCTGGTCGCCGAGCAGGCCGAACGGCTCACCGCCGCCGGCCTCGGCCCGGGCGGCACCGCCGCGCTGCGCCTGCCGCCCTCGCTGGGCTTCGTCGCCGCGCTCCTGGCCTGCTGGCAACTGCGGGCCCAGGTGGCCCTGCTGGACCACCGGCTGACCGACCACGAGATCGAGCGGGCGGTCGAACGGCTGGCCCCGCAGGTGCTGGTGGGCTCCGCCCAGCGGTCCTCGGCGGCCGCGCTGCGCGGCTACTCCGTGGTCGACCCGGTCGCCGTCCGGCTGCCCGCCGGCCGACCGGCCCGGACCGGGCACGCCCTGGTCCAGCTCAGCTCCGGGTCCACCGGCCCGGCCAAGGTCATCGCCCGCACCGCGGGCGACCTGATCCGTGAACTCGACTGCTACCGAGGGCTCGCGGGCTTCCCCGGCGAGGGCGAGCGGGTCGTCCTGCTCTCCTCCGTGGTGCACGTCCTCGGCCTGGTCGGCGGGCTGCTCAACAGCCTGCACGCCCACGCCCCGCTGACCGTGCCGGACCGGATGACGGCGGCGGGTATCCTCGCCACCGTCGCCGACGACGACCGCCCGACCACGGTGATCGGGGTCCCGTTCCACGCCGAACTGCTGGCCGGCTCGGCCGGACCGCCGGCGCTGCCCCAGCTGCGCCGGATGGTCGTGGCCGGCGAACTGGTCCGCCCGGGCCTGCCCGCCGCGTTCACCGCACGGTACGGCGTCCCGCTCGGCACCATGTACGGAATGACCGAACTCGGGGTGATCGCCACCGATCTGGACGGCACCCTGCACCCGGCCAAGCAACCCGTCGAGGGCATGGAACTGCGCCTCGTCAACGGTGAGTTGCAGCTCCGCACGGCCGCCTCGCCGTACCCCGGACTGGACGACCCGACCCGCTGGGCGGACGGCTGGCTGCACACCCGCGACGCCGCCGTGCTCGACGGGGACACCGGTCTCGTCACCGTGCTCGGCCGACGGGACTCGCAGGTCTCGATCGGCGGGCTCAAGGTCGACCTCACCGAGGTCGAGCAGACCCTCGCCGCTCTGCCGCAGGTCCGGGAGGCCGTCGTCGTCTTCGACGAGGGCTCCATCGAGGCCTACCTCTCCGCGGAGGAGGGCGCCGACCAGGCCCTCGTCCGGGACGGGCTCGCCCGGGAGCTCGCCGCCTACAAGCGGCCGCGCCGGCTCGCCTTCCTCCCGCAACTCCCCCGCACCGCCACCGGAAAGCTGCTGCGCGACCCGGTCGCGCTGCGCGCCGCCGCCGGCTGAACCGGACCCGGGGCCCTCCCCGGCCGGACGATCCACCGCACCACCCCGAACCGCAGGACCTCGCAGCACCACCGCATGACCACGCAGCACCACCCGCAGGACCACGCACCGCCGGACCGCCCCACGGCCCCCGCCGGGCCCCGACAGGCAGCCACCACCGCCCCGTCGGCCCCGGCCCGACCGCCGGACGGGCCGTGTCCGATCCCCCGACGACCCCGCGCGCACCGCATGCGCCCGGGCACAAGGAGCACACCATGCAGGACCGCATCCGCGAGTTCGTCCTCGCCGCACTGGCCGAGATGCAGTACGACGTCTCCGAGGTCACCGGCGACACCGACCTCGGCCCGGCCGGCCTGGACCTCGAATCGCTCGCCCTCGCCGACCTCTCGGTCCAGGTCGAGGACGAGTACGGGGTCAAGTTCGACCTCGACGAGATGGAGACCACCGCGCTGATGACGCTCGACCAGTTCACCGCCGACGTCGCCGCCCGGATCGCCGCCGCCGGCACCGCCGCCACCGCCACCTCGGGCAGCCCGGCGTGACCCAGCTCGCCGGCCCCGACCGGGCCGAGGTCCTGGAGATGCTGGCGGCGTTCGGGCAGCGCGCCGTCGAGAGCGTCCCCGAAGAGCTGGGCTCACTCGAACTCACCTGGCTGATAGCCGAGTTCGAGCAGCGCTACGGCATCGAGCCGGACCTCGACGACGACCACTTCGAGGCCGTCCGGACGGTGGACGACGCCGTCGCGGTGTTCCGAGCGGCGGTCCTCGCGGCCGCCGCCGACGGCTCCCTCCCGACCGGCAGCACCGCCACGACCGCCGACAGCGCCACGACCGCCGGCACCGCGACGACCGTCGGAGCCCTGCGGCCATGACCCGCCACGCCCCACCCGCCGTCCGCCCCGTGGTGACCGGCGTCGGCGTGCTCAGTGCGGCCGGCACCGGACCGGCCGCACTCGCCGAGGCCACCGCCCACGGCAAGGCCGCCTTCGCCGCCGTCACCCGGTTCGACGTCTCCGCACGCCGCACCACCCGCGCCGCGCTGCTGCCCGAACCGCGCCCGCTCGCCGACGCGGTGCTCGCCGCCGTCGACCAGGCCTGCCGCCAGGCGGGCCTGCCGCCGGCACCCGGCGACGGAGGCCCACCGGTGCTGCTCGCCCTCCACAGCGACCTGCACACCCGGACCGCCGTCACCGCGGTCGCCGCCGGGACGGCCGCCGGCTGGGGCACCGACGGAGTCACCCGCACCTACACCGGCGCCTGCGTCGCGGCCGGCACCGCCGTGGCGGACGCCGCCGCACTGGTCGCCGCGGGTCGGCACCCCCGGGTCCTGGTGGCGGCCGGCCACCTGGTCGAGCCGGGCGTCTTCGCGGCCTTCGACGCCGGCCGGGCGCTGGCCCGCGACGGCGAGCTGCGCCCGTTCAGCGCCGGGCGGACCGGCACCCTGCTCGGCGACGCGGCGGCCGCCGTGCTCGTCGAGGCCGAGCCGGAGGCCGAACGGCGCGGCGCACCCGTGCTAGCCCGGCTGGCCGGCTGGGGCCGGACCGGGGACGCCCACCACGTCTGCCGCCCCGAACCGGAGGGCGAGGGCGCGGCCCGCGCGATCGAGGCGGCGCTCGGCAGGGCCGGGGTCGCCCCGGCCGAGATCGGCTACGTCAACGCCAACGGCACCGGCTCGCCACTGGCCGACCGGGCCGAGGCGAGCGCGCTGCGCAAGGTCTTCGGCGAGCACGCCGCACGCCTGCCGGTCAGCTCCAGCAAGGCCGTCCACGGGCACGCCCTGGAGGCCTCCGCCCTGCTCGAACTCGTCGTCACCATCGGCGCGTTGAACGAGGGTCTGCTCCCGGTCAACGCCGGCTGGCTGGGCCCGGACCCGGACCTCGGACTGGACCTCGTCCTGGACGGACCGCGCGCCGCCCGGCCGGACTACGCGCTCACCCTCAACTCCGCCTTCGGCGGCGCCAACACCGCACTCCTGGTGGCCGCCCGATGACCGCGCTGCGCATCCTCGCCGAGGCCGCCTGGCCCGACCCGCAGGCCGGGACGCCCGAGCCGCTCCCCCCGCTGCCCGGCTTCTCCGCCTCCACGTTCAACCCGCTGGTCGCCGAGACGGCCGAGCGCTGCCTGCGCGCCCGCCACGGAGCGGCCCCGGCCCCCGGCCGGACCGCCCTGCTGCTGGCCAGCACCGGCGGCGACCGCGCCACCGCCCGCGCGATCGACGAGGCCGCCGCCTCCGGGCGGCGGATGCCCCCGCTGCTCTTCTTCCAGTCCAACCCGAACGCCGTCCTCGGCCACATCGCCGCCCGCTGGGGCCTCACCGGCCCGGTGGTGGCGATCAGCCCGGCCGAGACCCCACCCGGCGAGGTCCCGCAGGACGCGCTCGACCTGGCCGGGCTGCTCCTCGCGGACGGCGACGCCGAGCAGGTCCTCGTCATCGCCGCCGAACAGGCCGACGGCCCGGGCGGGACGGACCGAGCGGTGGCGCTGCTGGTCACCGGCGCCTGAGCACGCCCCCTGGCACACCCCCGCACCCGCCCCTCGAACCCGTCCCCCGCACCCACCCCCGCACGCCTGCGCTCCACCGGCGCGAACGGTCCCCCACCCGCCGCGTCCCGCCGCAGCACGCCCAGCACGTTCAGCACGCCCAGCACCTCGGGAGGGATCCACCCCGTGAGCATCCGCAGTATTCGCACCCTTCTGGCGGACGACCCGGCCGTCGGCGCCGGCAACGTCCTCACCAGCCGGCTCGCCCTCGGCCTCGGCCTGGACGAGCCGCTGCTGACCTTCGACACCCCGGTGGACGACCACGCCGCCTGGCAGCCCTTCAGCGTCGCCGAGCTGGACCGCGCCGTCCGCGCCCGGGCCGCCGCCCTGCACGCGCTCGGCGTCGGCCGGCGCGACCCGGTGGTGGTGTACGCGAGCGACGCCGCCGACCACGTGCTCTCCTTCCTCGCGCTGGCGCGGCTCGGCGCCGTCCCCGCGCTGCTCAACCCCAACCTTCCCGGCGAGCGGGCCGCCCGCTACATCGCCAAGCTGGGCCCGGTCGGCATCCTCGCCGACGAGCCGCACCTCGCCGCACTGGCCGGCCACGACCCGGGCGCGCCCGCGTTCCCGGAGATCTCCACCCTCGGGAGCGGCGACCCGCAGGCCGCCCCGGCGCCGTACCGGCACTGGGCCGGCGACCCGGTGGCGATCACGCACTCGTCCGGCACCACCGGCATGCCGAAGGCCGTCGTCCACTCGCACGCGAGCCTGTACGCGGCGATCCGCCACCGCGCCCGGCTGCCCCGCCCGCAGGGCCAGGAGCGGATGCTGAGCGCACTGCCCGCCCCGCACGCCGCCACGCTGATCGCGGTCAACCTCGCGCTCGCCTCGCACACCCAACTCGCCGTGCTCTCCAGCCAGTCCGGCGCCGGGGTGCTGGACGCGATCGAGAGCTGGCGGCCCAGCGGCGTCGTCGGCTTCGCCGCGACCTGGGCCGATCTCGCCCACCACGACCTGTCCGCACGGGAGTTGGACTCGGTCGCGCTCTGGTGGAACACCGGCGACTGCGCCCACGAGGTGCACATCCGCCGGCTCGTCGCCACCGGCAGCCGCGAGTCGGTGACCCGCGAGGGACGGGTCCGGGTGCCCGGTTCGCTGTTCGTGGACGGCCTCGGCTCCACCGAGATGGGCCACTCGCACTTCTTCATCACCCACGGTCCCGGCACCGAGCGGTACGGCCGCTGCGTCGGCCGCCCGCACGCCTTCGTCGACTGCGAGCTGGTCGGCCCGGACGGCGAGCCGCTCGGCCCCGGCGAGGTCGGCGAACTCGCCACCACCTCACCGACCCTGGCGCTCGGCTACTGGAACGACTCCGCCACCACCTACCGCACCCGGCTGCGCGGCCGGTTCCTCACCGGCGATCTGATGTACCGGGACGAGGAGGGCTACTACTACCACGTCGACCGGGCCGTCGACTCGGTCGAACTCGGCGACGGCAAGCGGCTGTTCACCGCCATGTCGGAGGAGCGGGTGCTGGCCGCCTGCCCCGACGTGCTGGACTGCACCGTGGTCGCGGTCCGCGACGGCGGGCAGGTCGTCACCGACGTGCTGCTGATCCTGGCCGCCGGCGCCGACCCGGACGCCGACCGGACCAAGGCCGTCACCGCCGCCCTCGACGAGGCCGCCGCGGCCACCGTCCGCCAGGTCGTGGTGGTCGCCGGCGACGCCATCCCGCTCGGCCCGACCGGCAAGGTCCGCAAGGTGCTGCTGCGCCAGCGCTACCTCGACTCGGTCGCGGCCGCCGCCCCGGCAGAGGCGAGCGCCCGATGAGCGCCGGCGACACGGACCGCACCGCCGCCCGCACCGCCGCCCGCACCGGCGGCCGCACCGGCGGCCGCCCGGGCGCCGTGGTCACCGGCATCGGCCTGGTCACCCCCGTCGGCCGCAAGCCCGCCGAGGTCTTCGACGCGCTCACCGCCGGCCGCTCCGGCATCCGCGCGCTCCCCGAGGGCCACGCCGCGCACGGCTGGCTGAGCGCCGCCGGCGTCGCCCCGGCCATCGACGGCCGGGAGGTGCTGCCGCCCACCGAGACCCGCTGCGTGGACCGGTTCGTGCTGCTCGCCCTCGCCGCCGCCGACGACGCGCTCGCCGACGCCGGCCTGGTCGTCGGCCAGGACTCCGACCCGCACCGCACCGCCGTGGTGCTGGCCACCGGCGGCGGCGGACTGGAGACCTTCGAGCAGCAGTCGCACCGCCGCCTCGACCGCGGCCGGCCCGGCGTCAGCCCGTACCTGCTGCCCGGCATGCTCTCCAACATGGCCACCGCCCGGATCGCCATCAAGCACGGCATCCGGGGCTTCAGTTCGGCCATCGTGACGGCGTGCGCGGCCGGCGCCCAGGCCGTCGCCGAGGGGCTGCGGCTGATCCGAGCCGGCGACGCGGACGTGGTGGTGTGCGGCGGCAGTGAGTCCTCACTGCACCCGACCATCGCCGCCGCGTTCACCAACGCCCGCGCCCTGGCGTCCGGTTGGGAAGATCCGGGGCAGGCCAGCCGGCCGTTCGACAGCCGCCGCAACGGCTTCGTGCTCGGCGAGGGCAGCGCCGTCCTGGTGCTGGAGAGCGCCGAGCACGCGAACGCCCGCGGCGCGGCCGGCTACGCCGACCTCACCGGGTGGGGGGCCTCCACCGACGCCCACCACCCGACCATGCCGCGTCCGGACGGCGCCGGCGCCGCCGACGCGATGCGCGCCGCAATCGCCAACGCGGGCCTGGCGCCGTCCGACATCGGCTACGTCAACGCCCACGGCACCGGCACCAAGCTGGGCGACGTCGCCGAGACCGCCGCGCTGCGCGCCGTCTTCGGCGAGCAGGGCCCCGCGGTCAGCTCCACCAAGGGCGCCACCGGCCATCTGCTGGGCGCCGCGGGCGCGTTGGAGGCAGCGGTCACCGCACTCGCGGTGGCCCGGGGGACGCTGCCGCCGACCGTCAACCTCGCCGAGCCGGACCCCGCCTGCGCACTGGACCACGTCCGGGGCGCGGCCCGCGCCGTCCCGCTCGGCGCCGCCCTGAGCAACGCCTTCGCCTTCGGCGGGCACAACCTCAGCCTGGTGTTCGAGCCCGCCTCCACCCGGTCCGCCCGGTAGGGCCTGTCAGACGAGCCCTGACGCGGCAGCGTCGCCGCGCCGCCCGACCCGCGCCGGACCACTCGCCAACTCGCCACCCCCCGGGGGGAGATCCCGAATGTCCATCCAGTCCATCACCCACGTCGAGTACCACTGCGCCGACGCCGACGCCACCGCGGCCGGCTTCTGCGCCGACTACGGCTTCACCAGCGTCCCGCCCGAGCCCGAACACCTCGCGACCGCCGAGTCCCAGGGCGCCCGCACCGTCCTGATCCGCCAGGGCAGCATCCGCTTCCTGCTGCGCTCCGCCACCGACCCGGCCCACCCGGTCGCCCGGTACGTGGACCGGCACGGCGAGGGCGTCGCGGTCCTCGCGCTGGGCTGCACCGACCCGCAGGCCGCCCTGGAGCGCGCCGAGCGCCACGGCGCCCGCGTCCTGGACCGGGCCGGCGGCCTGGTGGCCGGCTTCGGCGACACCGCCCTGCGGTTCGTGCCGGAGTCCGCGACCGACCCCGACGAGCCCGCCGGGCGGCTGCTGGACGCCCTCGACCACGCCGCGATCTGCGTCCCGGCCGGCGAACTGGCCCCCGCGGTGCGGTTCTGCGAGGCCGCCCTCGGCATGCACCGGATCTTCGGCGAGTACATCGAGGTCGGCGAGCAGGCGATGGACTCCAGCGTGGTGCAGAGCGCCTCCGGCGAGGTCACCTTCACCCTGATCGAACCCGACACCAGCCGCCGCCCCGGCCAGATCGACACCTTCCTGGCCGACCACGAGGGCGCCGGCGTCCAGCACCTGGCCTTCCGCACCGGGGACATCGCCACCGCCGTGCGGACCGTCCGGGGCCGGGGCGTCGAGTTCCTCACCACCCCCGGCACCTACTACGACGCGCTCGCCGAACGGCTCGGCGGCACCGCCATCCCGGTCGACACCCTGCGCGAACTCGACATCCTCGTCGACCAGGACCACGGCGGGCAGCTGTTCCAGCTCTTCGCCCGCTCCACCCACCCGCGCCGGACGTTCTTCCTGGAGCTGATCGAGCGCCAGGGCGCCGGCACGTTCGGCACCGCCAACATCAAGGCCCTGTACGAGGCCGTCGAACGGCAGCGCGCCGCCGCCTCCGTCTGAATCCGTACGAGCAGCCGACACGAGAGAAAGAGGAGGCCCGAACCGTGACCACCGCACCCGAGTTCCACCTCACCGAGGCCGAACGCGCGCTGCTGCCCACCCCCGAGGAGGTGGCCGGCTACCTGGAGCACGGCTGGTACCTGTCCCGCCGGCTGTTCAGCGACGAGGAGCTGGACACCCTGCAGGACGCCACCGAGAAGTACTACGAGGGCCACCGCGACCGCGCCCTCCCGGTCCGCCCGCCGAAGCTCGCCTCCTGGGAGCCCTCGCACGGGCCCGTCCAGCGGCACAACGACTACGTGCACTTCGAGAGCGACGCGATCGGCGCCGTCCTGCGCAAGCCGCTGCTCGGCGCCGTCGCCGCGCTGCTCGCCCAGGCCGAGGAGGTCCGGGTCTTCCAGGCCACCCTGATCTACAAGCCCCCGGTGCCGGGCGAGCCCAGCAACCAGGTGCCGTGGCACTTCGACAAGCACTACTGGCAGACCTCGACCTCCGACCGGATGCTCACCGCCTTCCTGCCGTTCCACGACTGCGGCGAGGAGAACGGCACCATCACCATGGTCGACGGCAGCCACCGCTGGCAGGAGCTGCCCTCCGGCGAGGACTCCACCCGGCACTTCGCCGACCGCGACCGCTCCGAGCTTGACGCGATCCTCGACGCCAACGCCGCCCACAACGGGCAGACGGTGCGCAAGGTCCCGATGGTCATCCCGCGCGGGCACGTCAGCTTCCACCACTGCCGCACCTACCACGGCAGCGGCCCCAACCTGGCCTCCTTCCCGCGCCGGGCCGTCTCGCTGCACCTCCAGGACGGCGGCAACGAGTACCGCGCCGCCACCAAGCCGGACGGCGGCACCGTGGTCTACAACCACGACGTGGTGGTCCGCCGGACCCCCGACGGCCGGCCCGACTACGCCGACCCGGACATCTGCCCGACGGTCTGGCGGGGAGACCTGTGACGGAGACCGCCGCCCTCGACACCCCCGAGCAGCGGTACCGGATGCTGCGCCTGATCCGCTCCTTCGAGGAGCAGGCGCTCGGTCTGGTGAAGTCCGGCGTGATCACCGGCGGCATCCACCCGTACATCGGACAGGAGGCCGTCGCGGTCGGCGTCTGCGCCGCGCTGACGCCCGGCGACCGGCTCACCTCGACCCACCGCGGCCACGGCCACGTGCTGGCCCGGGGCCTCGACCCGGCCCGGCTGCTGGCCGAACTGGCCGGCCGGGTGGGCGGGTCGAACCGGGGCCGGGGCGGCTCGATGCACGCCGCCGACCTGCGGCTCGGCATCCTCGGTGCCAACGGCATCGTCGGCGCCGGGGCCCCGATCGCGGTCGGCGCGGCCTGGGCCGCCCGGCAGGCCGGCGAGCCGACGGTGGCGGTCGCCTTCTTCGGCGACGGCGCGCTCAACCAGGGTGTGCTGCTGGAGTCGTTCAACCTGGCCGCGATGTGGCGCCTGCCGGTGCTCTTCGTGTGCGAGAACAACGGCTACGCCACCACCCTGCCCGCCGAGACCGCGGTGGCCGGCAGTGCGACCGGCCGGGCCGCCGCCTTCGGCATCCCGGCCGCCGAGGTGGACGGCATGGACACCGAGGCGGTCCGGACAGCCGCCGAACAGGCCGTGGCCCGGGCCCGGGAGGGCGGCGGACCGGGGTTCCTGGAGTGCCGCACCTACCGGTTCGAGGGCCACCACACCATGGAACGCCGGATGAAGCTGAACTACCGCTCCGCCGAGGAGGTCGCCGCCTGGCGCGAACGCGACCCGGTCCCCCGGGCCGCCGCCGCGATCGGCGCCGACCGGGCGGCCGCGCTGGACGCCGAGGTGGCCGCCGAACTGGCGGCGGCCGAGCGGTTCGCGCTCGCCTCGCCGCACCCGGACCCGGCCGGCGCGACCGACCACCTGTACGCCTCCGGGCTGCGTCCGCGGGCGGGGGCGGTCGCATGACCCGGCTCTCCTACACCAAGGCGCTCAACCGGGCGCTGGCCGACGAGTTGGCCGGGGACCCGGCGGTCTGCGTGTTCGGCGAGGACATCGGCGCCGGGATGGCCGGACCGACCCTCGGGCTGCTGGACCGGTTCGGACCGGAGCGGATCGTCGACACCCCGCTCTCCGAACAGGCGTTCACCGCGATGGCGGTCGGCGCGGCACTGGCCGGGCGGCGGCCGGTGCTGGAGTTCCAGATCCCCTCGCTGCTGTTCCTGGTCTTCGAGCAGATCGTCAACCAGGCCCACAAGTTCTCGCTGATGTCCGGCGGCCAGGCGGGTGTCCCGCTGACCTGCCTGGTCCCCGGCTCCGGCTCCCGGGACGGCTGGGCCGGCCAGCACTCGGACCACCCGTACAGCCTGTTCGCGCACGCCGGGGTGAAGACCGTGGTGCCCGCCACCCCGACCGACGCCTACGGGCTGCTGCGTTCGGCGGTCCGGGACCCGGACCCGGTGGTGGTCTTCGCGCCCGCCGCCGCCCTGCCGGTCCGGGAGACCGTCACCTGGGAGCTGGCGCCGATCCCGCTCGGCAGCGCCCGGGTGCACCGGCCCGGCACGGACGTCACCCTGGTCGCCGTCGGCCACCTGGTGCACGACGCGCTGGCGGTCGCCGAGGAACTGTCCGACGAGATCTCGGTCGAGGTCCTCGACCCGCGCACGCTGTACCCCTTCGACTGGCCCGCGCTGGGCGAGTCGCTGGAGCGCACCGGGCGGCTGGTCGTGATCGACGACTCCAACCGCAGCTGCGGCATCGGCGCGGAGGTCCTGGCCACCGCCGCCGAGGAGTTCAGGCTGATCGCCCCGCCGCGCCGGGTCACCCGCCCGGACGGCACCGTGCTGCCGTTCGCCCCCGCCCTCGACCGGGCCCTCCAGCCCGGCCGCGAGCAGCTGCGGCACGCGCTGCGGGCCGTCATGAAGTAGCCCGGACGGGCGGGACCGGACCTCCGGGACCGGAACAGGCACAACAGGAAGAGCCGGCGGGACCGGCAGGACAGGCAGGACAGGCAGGACAGGCAGGACCAGGCAGGACCAGCGGGGGCGGCCAGGGCGGCCGCCCCCGCTTCGTCACAGCACCTTGGGCACCGCCGCGAGCAGCGCCGGCAGCTCGTCCGCCGGGTCGCGGAAGCGGTGCAGCGCGGCCCGCCCGGCGGCGCCGCGCAGCTTCGCGGCCAGCCGGGCCGGGACCACCGCCGTGGTGAGCAGCCCGGTGCCCTCGAACCCCTCCACGCTCCAGGAGACCCACGGCAGCGGGTAGTTGGCCGTCGGACTGAAGAACACCGGCCGCTGCCCCTGGAACCTCGCCTCGTACAGGCCGAAGCGGCTCCAGTTCGAGAAGCTGAAGCGGCGGTGCTCGGGGTCGAAGCCGAGCGGGACGCACTCGCCCAGCCGGGGGCGGCCCAGCTCCTCCAGGAAGCGCAGGTTGGACCGCAGGTTGAGGTGGCCGTCGGCGTAGTCCAGCACGGCCGTGCGCAGCGCCCCGGCGAGCACCGCCGGGCCGTCCGCGGGCGCGTACGGCAGGTGGATGTCCCCGAGCAGGTTGCCGATCAGGCTGTCCGGCAGGCCGAGCGGCCGCCGCACGTTGACCGGGACGGTCAGCCAGCGGCGCTCCTCGTCCCCGTCCAACTCCCGTACGGTGTGCAGGACCTGGGCGCAGACGGCGTCGCCGGCCGAGACCCGGACGCCGGCCGCGACGCTGAACTCCGCGCGCATCCGGGCGATCTCGGCGTCGCCGAAGTACAGCTGGACGGTGCGGTTGGCACGCGGCCCGGCCGCCACCTCGCGGGCCAGCAGCTCGCGTTCGGCCGGGTCGGGCAGCCGGAAGCCGGGCCGTCCGCAGTCCTCGGCGGGCAGCACCTTGTCGAGCAACGCGTCCTGGTCCTCGACCAGTTCGGCGAGGGGCAGGTCGTCGCCCTCGACCGCCGCCGACCAGGCTCGCAGGAGCAGTGCGAAGCTCTGCAGGTCGCCGATCGCGTGGTGCCAGGAGCAGCCGAGCACCGTGCCGCCGTCGGCGGTCCGGGTGACCCGGACGGTCAGCAGCGGCCCGGCGCCGGTGCGGGCGGCCGGGGCGTCGACCGGGTCGGCCAGGTCGGCGCCGGGCGAGGCGACCCGGCCCATCGCCTCGGCGAGCGTGCCGTCGACGCGGTAACTCTCCAGGGGGACACCGGAGTCGTCGCAGACCGCCGTCAACACGCCGTCGACGGTGCGGAGTCGGCCCGCGAAGACCGGGATCCGCGCCAGCGCGCGGGCCAGTCCGGCGGCGAGCCGGTCCTCGTCCAGCGCCCGTTCGAAGAAGAAGACGACGGAGACCGAGAGGTCGGCGAGCATGGTGTCGGCCAGTCCGCAGCGCAGCACCGTGCCGGGGGCCGAACCGGCTCTGACCAGACGGGAGTCGCGCAACTGCGGCCAGACGCTCATGGGTCCATCCCGGGGCTCGCTGGGACAGCCGTGCGGACCACCCGGACGACCGTGCAGATCACCCCGAACGATAGGGCAGCGCCCCGCTGCCGATCCAGTGGTCCAGTCCAATTGGTGATACCGCGCCCGGTCCGTCCGGGGCCGGCGCCCGCACGCGGGGACCGTGGGGACGGGGAGGCCGGGGCGACCGGGGCGACGGGGAGTCCGGGGGGACCGCCGATCCGGTGGCCGGGCCGGGGACGGCACCCAGGACTAGAATCCGAACCATGGGAGACCGCCCAGGCGCCCCCGCGGCGCCGCCCCTGGTCATCGTCACCGGCACGGACTCGCAACTGCTCGACCCGCGCCGGGCGTACCACGTCGGCCGCGACCCGACCAGCGAGATCGTCCTCGACGACCCGCGGGTCTCGTGGCACCACGCGGTACTGAGCGTCATCACCGGCCGCTGGCGGCTGGAGGACGTCGGCAGCACCAACGGCACCTACACCGGCGACCGCCGGATCCAGAGCGAGGACGTCGGCCCCGGCACCCGGCTGCGGTTCGGCAACGCCGCCGACGGCCCGTCCGCCACCTTCGCGGGCCTCCCCGAGCCCGCGGCCGGCGACCGCCCCTCGCTGATCGCCCCGCAGGCCTCCGGCACCTTCCGCCGGCCCAGCGCCGTCCTGCGGCTCCCCGACCGCACCGTACGGATCGGCCGGGCCGACGACAACGACCTCGTCCTCGACGACCTGGTGGTCTCCCGCCACCACGCCGAGCTGCGCACCCTGCCGGGCGGCGGCCACGAGATCGTCGACCTCGGCAGCCACAACGGCACCTACCTCAACGGCCGCCCGATCGGCCGCGCCCCGGTCGGCCCCACCGACATCGTCGGCATCGGCCACTCCGCACTCTGCCTGTCCGGCGACGAACTGGTCGAGTACACCGACACCGGCGAGGTCTCGCTCAACGTGCAGGGCCTGGTGGTCCGGGTCGGCCCCGACCGGCGGGTGCTGCTGGACGGCGTCACCTTCCCGCTCGCCGAGAAGGCCCTGCTCGCGGTGGCCGGCCCGAGCGGCGCCGGCAAGTCCACCCTGCTCAACGCCCTCACCGGGCTGCGGCCCGCCGACGAGGGCAGCGTCCTCTACGACGGCCGCGACCTCTACCGCGACTACGCGGAGCTGCGCCGACGGATCGGCCTGGTCCCGCAGGACGACATCCTGCACACCCAGCTGACCGTCCGCCGCGCCCTGTCCTACGCCGCCGAACTGCGCTTCCCCGGCGACACCGCGAAGGAGGAGCGGGAGGCCCGGGTCTCCGAGGTGATCCACGAACTCGGTCTGGACAGCCGCGCCGACCTGGTCATCTCCAGCCTCTCCGGCGGCCAGCGCAAACGCGTCAGCGTCGCCCTCGAACTGCTCACCAAGCCCTCGCTGCTCTTCCTCGACGAGCCCACCTCGGGCCTCGACCCGGGCATGGAGCGCTCGGTCATGCAGATGCTGCGCGGCCTCGCCGACGACGGGCGCACCGTCGTCGTGGTCACCCACAGCGTGCTCAGCCTCGGTGTCTGCGACCGGCTGCTGGTGCTCGCCCCCGGCGGCCGGACCGCCTACTACGGCCCGCCGGACGAAGCGCTCGCCTTCTTCGGGTTCACCGAATGGCCGGAGGCCTTCGAGGCCTTCGAGAACGAGGACCACCAGACCTGGCAGCGCCGGTTCCGCGACTCGCCGCTGTACCAGCGGTACGTCGCCGCCGACGCGCTGCCCGCCGCCTGGCCGGCGCCGCAGGAGCCGCAGGGCGGACACGCCGGGCCGGAGCCCCCGCAGGGCTGGTTCTCCCAGCTGGGGACACTGATCCGCCGCTACACGGCGGTGCTCTCCGCCGACCGGCTGTTCCTCACCGTCATGATCGCCCTGCCGTTCCTGATCGGCGGGATGTGCCGGGCGATGGCCGGCACCCGCATCACCCCGGACAACGCGCTCAACTGCCTGCTCACGCTCTGCATCGGCGGCCTGCTCACCGGATCCGCCAACGCCGTCCGCGAGATCGTCAAGGAACGCCCGATCTACCAGCGGGAACGGGTGGTCGGGCTGTCCCGCTCCGCCTACCTGGTCTCCAAGGTGGTGGTGCTCGGCACGGTCACGGTGGGGCAGGCCGCCGTCCTCACGATGGTCGGGCTGGCCGGGGTCGACCTCAGCCCGACGCTGCCCAACGGCGTACAGGTGCAGACCGGCGTGGTGCTGCCACCGCTGGTCGAGCTGATCATCGCCGTCGCCCTGCTCTCCTTCTCCGCCATGATGCTCGGCCTGCTGGTCTCGGCCATGGTCCGCAAGGAGGAGGCCACCATGCCGCTGCTGGTGCTGCTCTCCGTGGTGCAGATCGTCTTCAGCGGCGCCATGCTGAAGCTGTACGCGGTACCCGGCCTGGAACAGTTCGCCTGGCTGGTCCCCTCCCGCTGGGGCCTGTCCGCGATGGCCAGGACCATCGACCTGCACGCCGTCTTCCCGACCACGATCACGGCCGACCCGATGTTCCGGTACGACCGGAACGGCTGGCTGTTCGCGCTGGTCATGCTGGTGGCGCTGTCGGCGGCGCTGGCCGTCGCCGTACTCGCCCTGCTGCGCCGGCAGGAGCCGACGATCATGCGGAAGTGACGGAAGCCCGCACGGGCGGCCGGACGACCGGAACGGCCGGCGCAGGCAAGGCGGACGGAGCAGGGCGGGCCGGACGGAGGTGACGGGCAGCAGCACCGGGAAGCAACGGAAAGCGGCGGAAGCAGCCGGGAGACGGACAGAGACGGACGAGAGCCCATGGACGAGTTCGCGTTCCGCCCCACCCATGTCGCGCCACCGGGCGGCCTGGCGAGCTGGGCCGCCCCCGACCCCGAACAGCCGACCGCGCGGCTCGACCCGCTGCTGCCCGTCCGGCTGATCTCCCGCGAGGGCGACTGGGCCCAGGTCCTCTGCTCCAACGGCTGGACCACCTGGGTGGACGGCCGGCTGCTGGTCTCGCTCCCCGGCGTCCCGCCCACCGCGACCGGCCCGCCCGCCCGCACCGCCGACCCGCGCCCCGCGCTCGCCGAGGTGGAGGGCACGCTGGCCCGCTACCGCTCGATGCTGGAGGACCTCGCGGCCGGCAGCGCCGACCTGGCGGCCTTCCAGGACCGCGCGCGGGGCCTGCGGGTCGGCCTGGTCATCGACGGCGAGGCGCTCTGGGTGTTCGACCCGGTGCACGACCGCTGGTGCTACTGCGACGGCCTCCAGCTCCGGACGTACGCCGCCACCGGCCGCCCGCACCCGGGGAACCCGGTGTCGCCGGCGAACAGTGCGTACGAACCCACCCGGGCGGTCGAACTGTGATCCCCCCGGGCGGCCGGTCCTCACCCCCACCGGGCGGGCCCGAACGGGATGCCCAGCAGGATGCCGAGCGCGGGCCCGAACGGGATGCCCAGCGGGATGCCGAGCGCGGGCCCGAACGGGATGCCCAGCGGGATGCCGAGCGCGGGCCGGCCACCTCGCCGGGCCGCGAACCACCGGGCGAGCCGTCCCCCGCGCCCACGCCTAAGCCCGCACCGGAAGCACCGCCCGCGCCCGCGCCGGAAGCGCCGCCCGCGCCACCGCCCCCGACGGCCGTCGTCGGCCCTCCCGCCGGCCCTCCCGCCGGCCGTACCGGTGACGCCGACCCCGAGGCCCCCGCCGACGGCCCCTCCGCCGCTCCCGGTGACGACCCCGCCGACGCGCGCATCGACGCCCCCCTTGACACCCCCCGTGACGCCCCCCTTGACGTCCTCGGCGACGACCCCGGT
Source organism: Kitasatospora sp. NPDC042419 (assembly GCF_056437345.1). Classification (NCBI taxonomy): domain Bacteria; kingdom Bacillati; phylum Actinomycetota; class Actinomycetes; order Kitasatosporales; family Streptomycetaceae; genus Kitasatospora; species Kitasatospora sp. NPDC042419. The sequence continues at coordinate 91,696 of NZ_JBWKAW010000021.1, read as the reverse complement.
GACGACCTCGGGCCGCCCAGCCTGCCGGCCGGCTTGGTCGGACGCCGGGTCGCCGGCTACCGGCTGGAGTCGGAGATCGGCCACGGCGGCATGGCCGTCGTCTACCGGGCGAAGGACCTGCGGCTCGGCCGCACCGTGGCCGTCAAGCTGCTCGCCCCCGAACTGGCCCGCAACGAGGTGTTCCGGCAGCGGTTCATCCACGAGTCCCGGGTCGCCGCCGCGATCGACCACCCGCACATCATCCCCGTGTTCGAGGCGGGCGAGGCCGACGGCATCCTGTTCATCGCGATGCGCTACGTCGAGGGCGGCGACCTGCGCGGCCTGATCCGGCGGGGCGGCCCGTTCCCCGTCGACCGGGCGGCCGGGCTCGCCCTGCAGATCGCCTCCGCGCTGGACGCCGCGCACGACCACGACCTGGTCCACCGGGACGTCAAGCCGGGAAACGTCCTGGTCGCCGCCGGCACCGACAGCGAGCACCCGGAGCACCTCTACCTGGCCGACTTCGGCCTCACCAAGAAGTCGCTCTCGCTGAGCGGGCTGACCGGGGTCGGCCAGATCGTCGGGACGCTCGACTACGCCGCGCCCGAGCAGATCTCCGGCCGGCCGCTCGACGGCCGCTGCGACCAGTACGGCCTCGGCTGCGTGGTCTTCGAAATGCTCGCCGGGCTGCCGCCGTTCCGCCGGGAGAGTGACCTCGCCCTTCTGTGGGCCCACCTCAACGACCCGCCGCCGGCCGTGCGCGAGCACCGGCCCGACCTGCCGCCCGCCGTGGACGCGGTGGTGTCCCGGTCGCTCGCCAAGTCGCCCGACGACCGGTACGAGAGCTGCCTGCAGTTCGTGGCCGAGCTGCGGGCCGCGGCCACCGTGGTCTCCGGGGCGGGCCCGGCGGGCGGGCAGTGGGGGGCGGCCGGACCGCCGACCCAGGTCGTCCCGGCCCACGGCGGCACGGCCGGATACGGCGGCCCCTCGTACGGCGGCCCCGCGTACGGCGGGCCCGCCCCCGGCGTCCCCGATCCTCCCGCCTGGGCCGCCCCGGTCGTCCACCCGCCCCACTGACCCGGTCGCGAACGCGCCGGGCGGGCCGGTGGCCGAACGGCCGGGCCCGGCCGGCCAGAGGCGGAACGGGCGCAGGCGACCGGCCGCTAGTCGGGCAGCTCGCCCCGGCGCCGGAACCGAGAGGCCACGAGGCCACCGAGCCAGCCGGCGACCAGTCCCCACCCGGCGGCCAGCGGCACCGCCGCCCACAGCTTGGGGCTGAGCGTGAGCGTCCCGCCGGTCAGGGCGGCGGCCGGTCCGGCCGGTTCGAGCGCGGGTCCGAGGACGTCGCTCAGCAGGTCGCCCAGGCCGCCCTCGCCGAGGCCGACGCCCAGCACGGAGAGCCCGTAGTCGGCCGAGACCCGCGTCCAGACGCCGACCAGCAGCATGGTGACGGCGGCCGCCACGGCCAGCCGGACGGCGTGCTGCCAGAGCCGGACGCCGCGCGGCGAGCGGTAGGCGGCGAGCAGACCGGCCGCGAGCATCAGGACGGCGGCGAGCGGGAGCAGCCACCACGCCCGGGTGTCCTGTTCGGCGAGCGTGCCGAGGCTCACCGTGCCGTCCTGCCCCTCCGGGGTGCGCAGCACGGCGGACAGCGACTCGGGTACCGGCAGGCCGACCGCCCCGCTCAGGTGGCCGTCCCACTCGGCGCCGAGGCCGACGCCGAAGGCCAGCCAGACCAGGTTGGGCAGGGCGAGCAGCACGAGGCCGAGGGTCTGCCGGGCGTTGCCGTTCACGGCGACGGTTCCGACGGCGGCCACCACGCCGAGCACGACGTACCCGAGCAGTACCGCCAGCATCGCGAACGCGGCCGGGCGGACCGCCTGTTGGAACGGGACGAGGGCGCGCGGCAGCGGTGCCCGGCGGGAGACGGCGAAGGTGACGGCGAGTACGACGAGCAGCCAGAGCAGGCCCAGGCCGAGCGTGGAGACCGGGTCGGCGTGGAAGCCGACCTCGGGGGACACGCCGAGCGCGCCGCCGAGCTCCGCGATGAGGTCGTTGCCGAGCGGGACGGCGAAGGTGTGCCGGGCAACGGCGGTGAGCAGCGCGAGGGCGGCCAGCCAGACCACGGCCGTCCGGACCGCCCGGCCGACGAGTTCGCGGCCGCCCGCCACCGCGCGGAACCGCAGTTGGCGCAGGAACACCTCGGACACGGCCAGCGCGCCGACCAGGCCGACCGAGAGCGGCATGGCGGTGATTCCGGCGTCCACCGACGCGAAGAACCCGGCGCCGCCGTCGAGTTCGACCGATCCGCCGACCGCGAGCGCCAGCGTGGCGGCCAGCACGTACGGGAAGCCGCCGCCCGGCAGCGAGTCGGCTCCGGACGCCCAGAGGCCGAGCGCGGCCACCACGGCCATCGCGGCGAAGCCAGCGACGACCACCGCGAGCGCGTCCAGCCATCCGCGCACCCCGCCGGGCGGTCCGGCCGCCCCGGCGGGGTGCTTCGGGTGCTGCTGGCGGGCCTGCTGCTGCATGCGGCCTCCTGAGGGCTCGGTTCCCCCCGCGCGTGCGATTCCGGCCCCCCTCGTGCCTGGCTCCAGAGTGGCCCAGGACCGGCCGGACCGCCCGGCCGCGCCGCGGTCCGCTGCTCCGTACGCCACCGTTCCCCCTGCCGCTTCCCCTGCCGCTTCCCCTGCCGCCGCCTCTGCCGCCGCCCCGGGTGCGGCGCGGGTGCGGGTGCGGGTGGGGCTACCGCTTGCTGTTGCGACGGATCGGGAGCCGGGGGAGAAATGGATCCCAGTGGCAGGAGCCTCCTGCGCCGGCCGGGTTCGCCGGCCGCCTGCGAAACGGAGCCCTCGATGAGTTCCCAACCACCTCCGTCCGGACCGCCCTCGGGTCCGCCCTCCGGTCCTCCGTCCGGGCCGCTCTCCGGACCGCCGTCGGGCGGCCGCTCCGGGCCGCCCGGCCCCCCGTCCGGCCCGTCCTCCGGCGCCTCCGGCGGGCCCTCCGGGGGCCGTCCGACGCCGTGGTGGCGCTCGGGCCGGAAGGCCGCGCTGGTCGCCGGCACGGCCGTGCTGGCCGTGGTGGCGACGGTGCTGATCGTCAACAGCAACAGCGGCGGCAAGAGCGACGACGCCGTGCCGACCGCCAACGAGGTCGCGCTGCAGTCCCCGCAGGACCCGGGACCGGCGCCGTTCACCCCGTCGGTGGAGACCGAGGGAGTCCAGGCTCCGGCGCCGACCACGGCCCCCGCGCAGCCGACCGCCACCCGAACGGGTGGAGGGCCGGCCACCGGAAACGCCGCCGCGACCCAGGCCGCCATCCACAGCGTCGAGGGGACGTCGTCCGGCCTCTACGGCGGGACGCAGTCCAAGCCGAACTGCGACGTGGAGAAGCTGGTCTCGATGACGTCGACCGGCGACAGCGGCCGGGCGTGGGCGTCCGCGCAGGGCATCGAGCAGTCCCAGACCCCGGGCTACCTGCGGTCGCTCACGCCCGCTTACCTGCGGGTGGACACCCGGGTGACCAACCACGCCTACAAGGGCGGTGCGGCGGTCGGCTACCAGTCCGTGCTCCAGGCGGGCACGTCGGTCCTGGTGGACGCGCAGGGCGTGCCCCGGGTGCGCTGCGGCTGCGGCAACCCGTTGAAGCCGCCGACCCTGGTGTCGGACGCCAAGTACACCGGCAAGGCCTGGACGGGCTTCCAGCCGAGCTCCACGGTCGTGGTGGTGCCGGCGCCCAAGCCGGCGAAGGAGATCGTGCTGGTGAACGTCGTGACCGGCGGCTGGTTCATCCGGGTGACCGGGCAGATCGAGATCGTCGACAAGACGGTGCCGGCACCGCGCGGGCCGCTGGCCCCGGGGGTTCCGCCGCCGGCGCCGATGAAGCCGACGACGCCGTCGGGCTCCGGCTCGACGTCGACCTCGCCCCGCGCCTCGGGGTCCACCTCGGGCTCCGGTTCGGCGACCACCTCGGGTGCCACGTCGGGGACGCCGTCGGGTTCGGCCTCGGGCTCGACGTCCGGGTCCACCGGTCCGTCCAGCGGTTCTGCGACGGCCTCCACGGGGACGCCGTCCTCGGGTTCGGCGACCACCTCGACCTCCGGGGCCACCTCGTCCGGAGCCACTACGTCCGGAGCCACTTCGGCGGGCGCCACCTCGGCCGGCGCCACCGCGGCGACCCCGACGTCCGCGCCGCCGAGCTCCGCGGGTCCGGCGACCGCGACCCCGCCGGCGGTGACGTCCAACGCCGCCACCGCGACCACGGCGACGACCCCGGCGGTGGCCACGGCCAGTACGCCGAGCGCTTCCGTCCGGTCGGCGACCGGCGCGAACACCGCGACCGCCACGGCACCGGCCGCCACGACCGCGACCGCGCCGCAGACCACGGCGGTCGCGCCGACCTGCTCCACCGTCCAGCCGTCCACCCTCCCGCCGTGTCCGACGACCGAGTGAGCGACCGCCGGCCGAGCCGGCCGGCCGTCTGAGGGCCCGCCGTCACCGCCCGTCACCCGGGCGGCGCCGGCGGGCCCAGGCCTTCCCCGGCCTTCCCCGGTCTGTCCCGGCCTTCCCCGGCCTGTCCCTACGGCAGCAACACCTCGGCGTCGGCCGGCCCCAGCCGCCGGCCGTCGGCGGCGTGGACCTCGATCGGGGCGACCGGCGCGCCGTCGACCCGGTCCACCAGGCGGGCCCGGGGCTCGTCCTCCTCGAAGAAGTACCGTTCGCCCCACTGGCGCAGCGCGGTGACGACGGGGAAGAGCGCGCGCCCCTTCTCGGTGAGCACGTACTCCTGGTAGGGGCTGCCGTCGGCGGCCGGGGCCGTCTCGAAGACCCCGTTGGCGACCAGGTTGGCGAGGCGGGTGGAGAGGATGTTCTTCGCCAGCCCGAGGTTCCGCTGGAACTGGCCGAAGCGGCGCAGTCCGTCGAAGGCGTCACGGACGATCAGCAGCGTCCAGCCGTCGCCGATGACGTCGAGCGGCCGGGCGACCGGGCAGGCCGACTCCTCGTGCGTGGTGCGCTTCGGCATGCGCCCCTCCTCTCACCTGCGGATTCCGCCGTCCGGAACCCGGGGTTTCACCTTGCAACCCTACCGTGCGGCCCTCAACCCGAGCCGTGGTTGCTTTATGAAACCTCGATGTGCCAGGGTGTCGTGGTAGCACTTTGAAACCATCGTGCGCCCGGCCGTCTCCCGGGCTGCCGCCCGCCCGAAGGAGTCCGCCCCCGTGGTCCCTCCCGACCCCACCCGCACCGCCGAACCGGCCCGCACGACCGCGCCGACCGCGCCGACCGCGCCGACCGCGCCGACCGCCGCCACCGTGCCCCGGCGCCTCTCCCCCGGCCTCGCCTGGCTGTTCTCCGTCACCGGCGGCCTCGCCGTCGCCAACGTCTACTACTCCCAGCCGCTGCTCGACCTGATCGCCGACGACCTCGGCATCGGCCGCTCCACGGTCGGTCTGGTCGGCACCCTCACCCAGGTCGGGTACGCCGTCGGCCTGCTGCTGCTCGTCCCGCTCGGCGACCACGTCGACCGGCGGACCCTGATCGTCGCCCAGCTCGGACTCTCCGTCGCGGCACTCGGCGCCGTCGCCCTCGCCCCCTCCGCCCCGCTGATGCTGCTCGCGACGGCGGCGGTCGGCCTGCTCGCCGTGGTCGCCCAGGTGGTGGTCGCCTACTCCGCCTCACTCGCCGATCCGGCCGACCAGGGCCGCGCCGTCGGCACCGTGACCAGCGGCATCGTGGTCGGCATCCTGCTCGCCCGCACCGTCGCCGGCGCGATCGGCGACCTGGCCGGCTGGCGCGCCGTGTACGTGGTGTCCGCCGGCGCCACCGCGGTCATGGCGGGTGTGCTGGCGGCCGTCGTCCCGGCCGAGCGGCGCCGCCCGGAACGGATCCGCTACCTGCGGCTGGTCGGGTCGGTCTTCACCCTGTTCGTCCGGGAGCCGGTGCTCCGGGCCGGGGCCGGGCTCGCGCTGCTGGTCTTCACGGCCGTCACCGTGCTGCTCACCCCGATGGTGCTGCCGCTCGCCGCCCCGCCGTTCAGCCTCAGCCACACCCAGATCGGACTGCTCGGCCTGGCCGGCGCGGCCGGCGCACTCGGTGCGGGCCGCGCCGGACGCCAGGCCGACCGGGGCCGCGCCGAGCGCACCCTGGCGATCGGACTCACCGCCATGCTGGCCGCCTGGCCGCTGGCCGCGCTGCTCCCGCACTCCGTGTGGTGGCTGGTGCTCGCGACGGTGGTCGTCGACTACGGCCTGCAGTCCGTGCACGTGGTCAACCAACACCTGCTCTACCAGGTCCGGCCCGAGGCGCAGAGCCGGCTGACCGCCGGCTACATGCTGCTCTACTCGGTCGGCTGCGGACTGGGCGCGATCGCCTCCACCCTGGTGTACGACCGCTGGGGCTGGACGGCGGTCTGCGCGCTGGGCGGCGCCGTCAGCCTGCTCGCCCTCGTCCACTGGCGGGTCGCCTTCCGACGGCGGCCGGCGGACGGCCGGGTCAGCCCGTGACCGCCAGCTCCGCCACCACCGCGCGGTGGTCCGTCCCCCGGACGGTGTGCTCCGCCACCGACACCGCGCGCAGCCCGTCCCCGTGCAGGACGTGGTCGATCTGGATCACCGGCCACAGGTAGGGGAAGTCCGCGTTGGACTCCGGCCAGGTGGGCGAACCGCCGCGCCCCAGTTCGGCGTGGGTGTCGGTGAGGCCGGTGCCGAGCAGGTCGCGCATCGGCGCGTGGTCGAGGGTCGCGTTGAAGTCGCCCAGCAGGACGGCGTTGCGGGTCGCACCCTCGGCCGCCGCCCGCAGCCCGTCGAAGTCCTGCGCCCAGCGGCCGGCGTCGCCCAGCGGGTAGTAGGTGTGCACCGCCGTCAGCCGGACGGTCCGGCCGCCGACCGCGACGTCGACGGCCACCTGCTCGCGGGCCGCCGCCGAGGCGCCGGCGTCCAGCGGGGCCAGCGGGAGCCGCGAGTAGATGACGGTGTCCCGGCCCGGCCGGGCCTCCCGGTACGGGAGCACCTCGGCGATCCCCGCCCGGTCGAGCCGGGCGGCCGCGCCCGGGCCCAGCTCCTCGACGGCGAGCACGTCGACCCGCTGCTCGCGGACCAGCCCGACCAGCGCGGCGGAGTCGACCTGGCCCATGTAGGCGTTGCTGGTCGCGACCCGCAGCCGCGGCGCGTCCGCCGCCACCGAGCCGCCCTCCGGCACGAACCTCGGCACCAGCCAGCAGAGTTGCACCGCGGCGAGCAGCCCTGCGACGGCCGCCGCCCACCACGAGCGCACCGCCAGCAGTGCGCCCAGCACCACCAGCGTGCCCAGCGCCGCGTACGGCAGCCCGACCACCACGAGCGCCAGCGACGTCCCGTCGTCCCACCCGGCGAGCCGGACCACGACCAGGGCGGCCGGCACCGCCAGCGCGGCCGCGCAGAGCCCTCCCAGCACCCGCCGTACCCGGCCCCACCGGCCCGGACCCGTCACCGGCTGCCCCATCCGTCACTCCCGCCCCTCGACTGCGCCGGAAGACGCCATCGGGCCCGGGGCGGTTCCCCGGACGCCGGGACGGCAGGGCACCGGGGTGCACGGGCGGTGTGCGCGCTCAGTCGACGCAGGGGATGCCGCCGGCCTTGACGGCGGGGCCCTGCATCGGGAGCGCGGGGGCCGGTTCGGCGGTCGCGCCGCCCCCGGGGCCCGACGCGGCGGGCGTACCGGGAGTCGTCGCACCGGGCACGGCGGAGGCGCCGGGCGTGCGGGCGAGGGTGACGACCACGTGCCCGGCCGGCGCGGCGGCGGAGGCGGTGGGGGTGACGCCGTAGCGGGCCGCGATCTGCTCGGCGTCGGCCTTCGCGCCGGTGCCGTAGCCGACCGTGGTGGCCTTCGTCCGGCCGGCGGCCGCCGTCCCGGCCGACTTCCCCGCCGGGTAACCGAGTTCGGCGAGCGCCCTGGACTCGTCGGCCGCCGCCGAGGCCGTCGCGCCGTAGACGTCGACGGTGGACCGCTGCTTCGCGGGCGTCACGGCGGGTGCGGTGGCAGGCGGAGTGGCGGGCGTCGTGGCGGCCGTCTCCGACGCGGCCGGCGTGCCGGCCGGATCGGCGGTCCCCGCGGTGTCCGCCGGGGCGGGTGGCGGCGGCTCGTGGCCGAACAGCTGCTTGACGATCCGCCTGATCTGCTCCGGGTTGACGGTGTTGACCTCCTGGCCGCCGATGGTCTTGAACCCGGTGATCGGCAGGGTGTTGAACTCGACGTTGCCGCCGGTCAGGTTGGGCGCCTGCTGGGCGAAGTCCAGCAGGTTCCACCGGTCGTCGATGACGACGTCCTTCTTCACCACGTCGAACAGCCGCTGGAGCTGCCCGAGGTCGCCGAAGACGCCCTGCTGCTTGAGCTTGTAGACGACGGAGGAGAGGAAGGCCTGCTGGCGGTGGGTCCGGTCGAGGTCGCCGTTGGTCAGGTTGTGACGCTGGCGGACGAAGGAGAGCGCCTGCCTGGCGTCGAGCGTGCTGACGCCGGCCGGGAGCTTCAGCCCGGTGCCGCCGCCCTCGCGGGTGGCGGTGCGGGCCACGATCGGGTCGTCGACCGGGTTGTTGAGGCAGACCTGGATCGGTTCGACCGCCTTGGCGATGTCGTAGAAGCCGATCAGGTTGACCTCGGCGAAGTGGTCGATCGGGATGTCCAGGAAGGCCTGCACGGTCTGGATGGTGGCGGACCGGCCGGCCTCCCGGCTCTGCCGCTCCAGTTCGGCCCTGGACAGCCCCTTGCCACCGAGCCGCTGCTCGGCGGCCTCCTTGGCGATGCCGTACGCCTCCTTGACCTTGTGCATCTTCCCGTCCGCGCCGACGGTCTGCACGTAGTCGTCGCGCGGGACGGAGAGCGCCGTCACCTTCCCGCCGTTGGCCGGTATGTGCAGGACTATCAGGGCGTTGGTGTTGTACCCGCCGATCTCGCTCGACCCGGCGTGCAGTTCCTCCTCGACGAACTCCTTGGGGAGGTCGTTGCCGTCCATGTCCTTGCGGCTGTCGAGGCCGATGAGCAGCAGGTTGACGGACTTGTCGAGGTGTGGCGGCGCGTTCTTCCGCGCCTCCTCCAGCGCGCCCGACTTGACCATGCCGCCGTCGAGCTGCCGGTACTCGTACCAGACGAGGCCGCTCGCGCCGAGGACGGCCGCGGAGACGGTGCAGGCGAGCAGACGGCCGACGATCGTCAGCGGCCTGGTGCGGGGGTCAGCCACGGCGGCTCCTCCGGTTCGGGGTCCGGGTGTCCTGGACGCGGGCCTCGCGGGTCTCGCGGGTCTCGCGGGCCTCGCGGGTCTCGCGGGTCTCGCGGGTCTCGGAGGTGCGGGGCGCGGGGATGCCGGCGTCACCGGCCCGGGCGTCACCGGCCCGGGCTCCTCTGGCGCGGCGGGCACCGACGCGCCGGCCGGCCTGGTGACCCTCGCCGCCCCGGCTGCCATCGCCGCGCTGATCCCCGGGGCCGCTGGGGCCGCCGTGGCCGCCCCGGCCGTCCGCAGCCAGGCGGGTCCGCCGGGCGTGGACCATCCGCGCGGCGAGGACCAGGAGCGCGGCCAGGACGGCCGCTCCCATCACCGGGAACGCGCCGACCACCCAGCGCACCGCCGCCGAGGCCGGCGCCTTCCCCTGGTGGGCGTCCCGGTCGGCCAGGTAGGCCGTGGACGCCCGGGCCGCCAGCACCACCGGCGACACGGCCGTGACGACCCACCAGCCCCCGGCCCGGCTGCACAGTGCGGCCGCGACCGAGGCGCCCAGCACCGCGCCGACCGCGAACAGCGGGCCGCTGCCGTGGCCGGTGAGTTCGGCCGCCGCGGCGCCGAGCAGCGGCAGTCCGACCACCGCGGCCGCGGATGCGGCGGTGCCGCGACCGTCCGGCCGTCGCGACGCCGCCCGCCGTGCCCCGCGCCGCGAGGCCGCGCGGTGGCCGCCGCCGGAGCGGCCGGCCGCCGCGCGGGGCGCACGGAGCGCACGGGGCGCAACGGATGCGCCGGGCCCGGCGGACGCGCCGGACGGACCGCGGTCCGCGCCCTCCGCGCCGTCCCCGCCCGGGCGCCGGACCGGCCCGGGGGCCCCGGCGGCGTGCGGCCCAGCCTCCCGGTACGACGTTCCCGCCCTTTCTCCGGCCATGCCCCACACCCCTTCCACCAGGCCCCCACGTCAACTTCTACAATCCTGTAGAACAGACATGGAGCATACAAACCCACCCCCGCAAAGTCATCCGCACACCTCCTACCCGGCCGCCGAAACCGACGAAACACCAGGTCAGCGGCGGCTAGGATGAGCACGAACCGCGCTGAAGGAGCAGAAACGCCATCATGTTCGAGAGCCTGAAGAACATCGCCGACAAGGCCACCGACCTCGCCCGGGAGCACAGCGGCGCCATCGGCCAGGGCCTGGACAAGGTCGCCGACGTCATCGACGGGAAGACCGACGGCAAGTACAGCGACCGGATCGACACCGCGACCGGCAAGGCCAAGGACTTCATCCGCGGCCTCGACGAGTCCAAGAAGGCCGCCGAGTAAGGGCGCGGGTACACGGGCCGACACGGTCCGGGCCGGGACCCCGAGGCGGGTCCCGGCCCGGGGCACGTCAGCCCGGCCGCGTCGGACGGACCGCGTCAGGCGGAGGCCTGCCGGGTGATCCACTGGGCGCGCCAGGCGAGCGCGTCCGCGACGCCCTCGGCGATGGTCCGGCGCGCCGTCCAGCCGAGCAGTTCGCGCGCCGCCGTCACGTCGCTGTAGCAGCCGAGCACGTCGCCGGGGCGCGGGTCGGCCTCGCGCACGTCCAGCGCGACGCCCACGGCCTGCTCGAAGGCGGTGACCAGTTCACGGACGGTGGTGCCGTCGCCGGTGCCGACGTTGATGACCCGGTAGCGGTCGTCGGAGCTGGGCTTGATCACCTCGTCGAAGTGCGTGAGCGCCGCGACGTGGGCCTCGGCGAGGTCCTGGACGTGGATGTAGTCACGGATCCCGGAGCCGTCCCGGGTGTCCCACTCCACCCCGGTGATGGTGAACGGGGTGCCGTCGGCGTGGGCCTCGATCAGCTTGCCGAGCGCATGGGTCGGGTGCAGGTCCTGCAGGCCGGTGCGCAGCTGCGGGTCGGCGCCGATCGGGTTGAAGTAGCGCAGCGCGATGACCCGCGTCTCCTCGCTGCCCGCGCCGCGCGTCCAGTCCTGGAGGACCTGCTCCATCATCTGCTTGGTCCGCGCGTAGGGGCTGCTCGCGTCGACCGGGCAGCTCTCGTCGACCCGGCCGTCCGGGGTGGGCGCGTAGATCGAGGCGGAGCTGCTGAACACCACCCGGGTACAGCCGTTGCGCTGGAGCGACTCCAGCAGCTCCACGGTCTTGGCCACGTTCTCGCGGTAGTAGAAGAGCGGCCTGGAGACCGACTCGGGCACCACGATGCGGGCGGCGCAGTGCACGACGGCGTCGATGTCGGGGTGGTCGGCGAAGATCCGGTCGACCAGCTCTGGGTCGGCGATGTCACCCCGGTAGAAGTCCCGGCCCTCGACGAACTCGGCCCTCCCCTTGGAGAGGTCGTCGAGGACGACCGGCGTGATCCCCTGGTCGAGCAGCGCGGACGCCACCGTGCTCCCGATGAAGCCCGCACCGCCGGTGATCAGAACCTTCCGCATGGACGAACGCTCCCTGGCTCTCGTTCGGGCACCCCGTCGGCGCCCCGCTGGGAGTGGGGACGGCCGGTTCGCACCCGGTGGTTCCCGCGGGGGACGGCACGTCTTCCGGCGCCCGGGTCCGGCCCGGCGCCCGCCGGAGGCCCGGGAGCGACGGGGTCCGGGCGCTCAGGAGTGGCGGGTGCGGCGGCGCAGCCAGAAGCCGGTGGCGACCAGGACGACGGCCGCGGCGGCGGTGCCGACGGCGGCCCAGGCCGCGGCGTCGGAGGTCTCGGCGGCGTCCGCGGCGTCCGCGGCGCGGCGCTCCGGCAGGACGGCGGCGGCCACCGGCGTGGCACTCGCCGGCGCGCCGGGCACGGGCCCGGCGGACGTGGGGACGGCGGGCCCGGCGGACGTGGGCACGGTCGGGACCGCGGGCCCGGTGCCCGCCGCGGTGGGGGCGGTCGGGACGGCGGGCACGGTCGTCGCGGTGGGCCTGCCGGCCGCCGTCGGCGCCGCGGTGGGCCCCGGCAGGGGCGGGTCGGTGATCACCGCCGCGTCGACGTCGAGTTCGCGCTCGCCGTGCCCCAGCGAGGGGAAGGCGCAGTCCACGGTGATCCGCCAGTGCCCGGCCGGCAGCAGCTCCCGCGTGGTGTAGGCCCCGGGGCGGCCCGCGACGGCGACCAGTCTCCACGGACCGGCGCTCCGTCCGTCGGCGGAGGTCGCGGAGAGCGTGCCGGCGAACTCCTCGGTGACCGGGTCGTGGTCGTTCTCCCAGGTCGCCACGGTGGTGACGTGCCCGTTCTCCTGGCCGGCGACCTCCAGGTGGACGGTGTCGCCGTGAGCGGCGGCGGGGACGGCGGCGGAAGCGAGCACGGCCGCCGTCGCGAGGGCGACGGCGGCGAACGGGCGGGTGCGCATGGCGGGTTCCTCGTGGGGGGACGGCCCGGGTCCGGCCGCCGCCGTGCTGGTGGCGGCCGGACCCGGGGTGGGTGGGGCGGGGCGGACCGGCGGTGGGCCGGTCACCGGACGGGCTGCTCCGTCCGGACGCCGGCCCCGGTGGGGGCCGGCTCCGTCAGGAGGTCCGTTCCGTCAGGAGACCTGTTCCGTCAGGAGGTCTTCTGCAGCGTCCAGGACTGGTAGGCCTGGCCGTTCGGCTTCTGCAGCTCCAGCAGCCAACCGCCGTAGTACCAGCGGTTGCTGACACCGAGGACCAGCGTCGAGCCCTCGGCGCTCAGGGTGAACCCGCCACCCGACGGGGTGAACCGCCACTTCTGGCCGGCCGCGTCCGAGCAGGGCCGCTGCGCGAGGTACTGGCCTGCCACCGGGTCGCCGCCGAGCTGCAGGCACTTGTCGGAGCGGGCCGACTTGATCCGCAGCGCGCCGGAGCCCGCGTCCTCGAAGGTCCACTTCTGGTTGGCGTAGCCGGTGCGCTGGTAGGCGATGGCCACGGTGCCGTCGTTGAGCGAGCTGCCCCACAGGTCGGCGGCCTGGCCGGTGAGCCCGTTCACCATCGTGTAGCGGGTGCCCGGCTGCGGCCGGCCGGCGTCGGCCGGGGTGCGGAAGGTGACCGGGCGGCCGGGCTTGGAGACCGCGCCGCCGGCGTCCCGCACGGCCACGGCGACGGTGTACGAGGTGCCGGGCGCGAGGCGGACCAGGCCGACCACGGTGGAGCGGACGGTGCCGATCGTCCGGCCGTCGAGCAGCACGTCGTAGCCGCTCGCGGAGGCCGCCGCGGGCCAGCTCAGCATCACCGAGGACTGGGTGACCTGACTGACCGTCACATCAGGACCGGTGGTGCCGGCGGTGGGCGACGCGGTCGCGGTCGGCGTCGCCGTGCCGGTCGGGCTCGGGGTCCCGGTGGGGCTCGGGGTGCCGGTCGCGGTCGGCGAGGCGCTGCCGGTGGGCGACCCGGTCGGGGTCGGGCCGGAGGTCGGGGTCGGGCCGGAGGTCGGGCTCGCGGTCGGCGTACCGGTGCCGGTCGGGGTGCCGGTGGGGCTCGGCGAACCGGTCGGCGAAGCCGTCGGGGAGCCGGTCGGCGAGGCCGTCGGGGACGGGCTGCGGGTAGGCGAGGCCGTCGCGGTGGGCGTGGCCGTCGGGGTGGGCGTGCGGGTCGGGCCCGGACCGGGGTCCGGGTTCGGACCGGTCGAGCCGCCGGCGATCAGGAAGCGGTTGTTGGCGACGTTCCAGTGCGTGGCGAGGTAGCTGCCGGCCGCCGGATTGGTGTGGTAGTAGTCGTCGTGCCGGCAGTCCAGCCGCATGTCACTGGCGTTGTCCGGGCAGACCGTCCGCATCGTCGGGTAGTACGGGGTGTCCGAGTAGCACATCAGGTCCCACTCGTCGACGCAGTGGCCGCCCTTGCTGGAGTTGGGCGCGCTGTTGCTCACCGCGCCCAGGTTGTGGCCGAGTTCGTGCGCGGCGGTGTGGCCGCCCCAGCAGCCCGAGTCGGTCCGGCCGTACGAGGGGCCGAAGTTGCTCAGGTTGTCCTGGCCGGGCCGCTCGTCGCCGGCGAAGGTGCCGATGCCGCAGTAGACCTTGGCGTCGGCGAAGACCATGTACTTGCGGTCCTTGCGGTTGAGCCCCTGGGCCGACAGCGCGCGGTTGCTGGTGTTGAAGTCCGCCATCTCGGCGTCGGAGATCTGCACGTTCAGCACCGAGGCGGAGCAGTCGGGTTCGGTGACGAACCGGACGTGCCGGACGCCACCGGTCTCCTGGGCGCTCGCGTTGTAGATGACGTCGACGTCGGCGGCCCACTTCTTGAAGGAGGCCAGGTACTGCGCGAACCGGTCGTTGCCCGGCGTGTGGACGTACACCACCTGGACGCGGTTGCCGGCGGCGCCGTCGCCCTCGCAGACCAGGCCCCCGCCGGCCGCGGGCGTGCCCGCCGCAGCCGTGCCGTCGCCGGCCGCGGCCGTGCCCGCGTCGCCCAGCAGGGCCTTCTGGGTGGCGTCCAGGACCGGCGCCGCGCCCTTCAACAGGTCGGCGGCGGCGGGCGGCTGGGCGTCCGGGGCCGGGGTGAGCACCGGCGCCTGGGCGGCCGCGGCGGCCACCGGCGGGACGTCCTTGCGGATGTCCACGTCCTTCGGCGGCGCGTCCGGGCCGTGGCTGCAGAGCTCACCGCCGGACACCTCCAGCGAGCCGGCGCAGCGGTCGCCGCTGGGCAGGGTCAGACCGGCGTAGACCAGACCGCGCTCCGGCTGGTCCTTGGGTATCTCGTGCAGCGGCGCGGCCTTCTGCTCGCGCTTCGGGCCGGGCGCCCTGGTCGCACCCTCGGCGGTGCCGGTCTCGCCCGGGTTCCCGTCGTCGGTGATCACCCCGGCCATGGCCCCCGCCACCCTGTCGGCCGAGTCCGCCACCGCCACGGCGGCGGTGTCACGGGCGGCCTCCGGCGCCATCGCCGTCCGGATGCCCAGCGCGCCCGCGACCAGGCCGGCCGTGACCGCCACGGCGACCAGCGCCGTCTGCTTCCCCGTCCGCCGACGCCGTCGACGGCGGAGCTCCGTACTCCGGTGCCCCATCGCGTGTCTCCTCTCCTCGTGTGCGACGGCCCGGCCGCCGCGTGGGGCGGCGGCCCGGGCCTTCCGACACTCCGGAGACCGCAACGGGCGGACGGGATAACAGAAACCTTCTTTCGAAATTCGCGCGGACGGCCGGTGCCCGGCCGCACGTGTACGACCCGGAGGAGACTGCGGGAGGGCTCCAGGAGACGTCCCGACGCCGCCCCGCGCCGTCGGGACGTCGGGACGTCGGGACGTCGGACACCCGACCGACCCTCCGGCCTTCCGACCTTCCGACCGGCCGCCAGCCCGACCGACGGACTGGCGGACTGGCGGACCGACGGGCCGGCAGAGCCCCGGGTCGGCCGACGGGTTGACGACCGGCGGGTCGGCGGACCTACGGGCCGAGCACCCGGGCGGAGCGGGGTTCTCATGAGGCGCGGGAGGCGGACACCGCGCTTCGGCGGCGCCGGGGAGCGCATTCGGGGGGTATGCGCTCCCCGGCGCAGGGTGGTGGCGGCCATCCCTGCCGGTCGTCCGCGGGTGCGGGCTCCGGCTGCCGTGACCGGAATGCTAGACCCGTCCGGAGTCTCTGGCCAGAGCCCTGACCAGCAAATTTCCCGTCCAGGACATGCCACTTGACCCGTGCGCACGACCTCGGCCGCGCGCCGCCCGACGGCCCGTCGACCGGCAGGACGGGCCCGTTCCGACAGGCATCGCACGGCCCGTCGCACCGCAGTGGACGAGCCGGCCGCGACGGTTCCCGGAACGGCCGTGATCGGCCGGATCCGACCGGTCGGCCGGTTCGCCGGCCGGCGCCGACCCCGCCGACACTCCCGCCGACAGGCCCACCGACGGAACTGTCGGCGGAGGAACTGCCGCCGGAGGAACTGCCGACGGGCCCGGCAGCGCGCCCGGACCACGCCGCAGGCGGGATCCGGAACGCCCGACGGGCGGGGTCAGGCCGCCACGCCGAGCCGCTGCGCCGCGTACCCGGGAACGCCCTGGCGGTGCAGGGTGGCCAGGTTGGCCGCGAGCCGGGCCGGGTCGCCGGCCAGCCAGAGCCGGAGCGCGGCGGCCAGCGCCGCACTGGCCGGGCCGACCCGCAACCCGCTGACCAGGGTGACCCGCTCGCCGACCAGCGGGAGCAGGTCGGCGACGGGGCCCGGCAGCCAGAGCGTGACCGCGCAGGGGGCGGGGCGGGAGAGCACCCGCAGCAGAGCGGGAAGGGCGGGCGAAGCGGGCGGAGCAGGAAGGGCGGGCAGGGCGGGCAGGGTAGGCAGGGCGGGCTCTGCCGGAAGGGCGGGGAAGGCGGGCGGAGCGACCGGGTCGGCCGGGGCTCTGGAGGCGACCGGGACGCTCGGCGGTGCGCTCGGCGCAGGCGGTTCGGCCGGCTCGGACAGCGCGGGGACACCGGGCCGCAGGAGCGGGTCGGGACGGGCGGCGTGCGCCGGAAGGGCGGGAAGGGCGTGCAGGCTCGGGATGATGTCGAGCAGGCCGTCCACCACGACGTCCGACACGTCGGTTCCGTGCCCGCGCACCAGCGCGCGCAGCAGGGCCCGCTCGGCGGCCGTGATCCGGACGGTGAGCATGACTTCTTCGCAGTCCATGGTCCCAGTTCCCGTCTTGAGCTTCGTGGGTGCTCTTCGGTCGCGTACAGGTCAGCCGTTGCCGATCACTACCTGCCCGTCAACGGGCCTCCGCTATCGGCGTGATCAAGCCATAGTGGCCGTCGTAGCGGCGGTACAGCACCCGGCCGCGGCCGTCGCCGGGGTCGACGTGGAAGACGAACGGCCAGCAGGTGAGCCAGAGTTGGCGGGCGGCCTCCAGCAGGTCGAGCCGGGGCGCCGGGTGCGGGCTCTCGGTCAGCGGCAGCCCGGTGCTCCCCAGCCGGGCCGTGGAGTGCGCCCGGACCAGCCGGAACCCGCCGTTGGCGGGGCGGCGGTGAACCACGCTGTCCTGGCCGGTCAGCGCGTCGGAGAAGAGGTGGAAGCGGTGGTCCAGGGCGAGCATCTCGCGGGCCGCCTGCTCGGGGGTCCGGCGGGCGAGCGGCACCGACTTCCGCCGGACGATCCGCCGTTCGGCGAGCGGGCGCGGCGCGTACTGCGGGCGGTAGGCGCTCTCGTAGGCCTCGGCGAGCCCGATCCACCCCTGTTCGCGCAGCCGCCCGGCCCGGCCGGCGAGCGTGCCGAGCGCCAGGTCGACCGCCTCCCTCGCGGTCACGGCGGCGAGCTCCACCCGGACCCGGCCGGCGTCGGCCAGTTCGACGGAGGCCTGGGCGACGGCCGGCCTGGTCACCTCCCGGTCGCGCGGCCGGGTGAGCCTGAGGCGGGCGGCGTGCGCGTCCGGTCCGAGGTCGGCGAGCAGCGCCAGCGACCGCGACCGCGCGTACTCGGCGTCCTCGCGCGGCAGTTCGCCGCGGATCTCCACGCGGACGTCGAGGGCGGGCCGGTGGCGCAGACGGTTCATCAGGGGTCCTCCTTGGCTCCGCACCATGCTGGACCTGCGCGCCCCCTCGCGCCGAGGGCCGAAAGGCCCTGCCTGTGAGGCAAGGCGGCCCGGGCCCGGCAGGCCCGTCGGGGCGGGTCGGGGCGGGGTTCCGCGCGGGCCGGTGGACCGCCCCGCCGACCTCGCGCCACTGCGCCGGCACTCCACCGAAGGGGTGATCCACCGGGGTACGGCGCAACGCTCGCGGGACCGGCGCGTTTCCCATGACGTGCGCCCTCTCGCAGGGGCGCGCGCGGGAGCCTGCGCTGTCGGCCCCCGGATCCCGGCCGTCGCGGCGGCGGCTCCGGTGGTACCGCAGCGCCGGGCCGGCCCGCCGGGCCGGCACCACGGTCGGTCGCGCCGGTCCGTCCCGCCGGTCCATCTGGTGAGAGGTGATGTCATGATCCTGATGAACGAGACCCGCAGACCGCCCGTTCCGCCCAGAACCTCGCCACCGGGAACGCGTCCCGCCGTTCCCCCGCTCGCCCCCGGCGCACTGCCCGGCCTCGGGCACGCCCCCGCCCTGCTGCGCGACCCGCTCGGCTTCCTCGGCTCGCTCGCCCGGTACGGGGACGTGGTGCGGATCCGGCTCGGGCCGCGCACCGTCTGCGTCGTCACCGACACCCGGCTGGTCCACACCCTGCTGGTGGCGCTCGCCCACGACTGCCCGCGCGGCGCCGTCCAGGACACCCTCAAGACGGCGTTCGGCGACGGCCTGCTGATGTCCGAGGGGCGCGCCCACCGCGACCGCCGCCGGACCATCCAGCCCGCCTTCGGCCCGGACCGGATGGGCGAGTACCTCGCGGTGATGCACCAGGTCACCGAGGAGCGGGCCGGGCGCTGGCGGCCGGGCCAGGTCCTCGACGTGGCCAAGGAGATGAACCACCTCGCGCTGGAGATCGTCACCCGGGCGCTGTTCGACGCGCGACTGAGCGAGGACGCCACGCTCGCCTTCCACCGGGCGCTGCCCGACATGGTGAAGGGTCAGATCGTCCAGTCGCTCTACCCGCACCCGTCGCTCGCCCGGCTGCCACTGCCGGTCAACCGGCGCTTCGACGCCGCCGTCCGGGTGCTCAACCGGGTGGTCGACCAGGCGATCGGCGGCACCGCCCGGAGCGAGGCCGCCCCGAACGGCACCGCGCACCGCGGTTCCGCGCGCCGCGGCTCCGCCCACGACGGCTGCCCGGTGGGCCGGGCCACCGGCGGGCGCGAGACCCTGCCCGCACTGCTGCGCGCCGCCGTCGACCCGGCGACCGGGCGACCGCTCACCGAGGCGGACGTGCGCTCCGAGGCGATCACCATGTTCGGCGCCGGCACCGAGACCGTCTCCACCACGCTCACCTGGCTGCTCGACGAACTGGTCCGGCACCCCCGGGTCGAGGCCCGCGTCCTCGCCGAACTGGACGAGCACCTCCCGGCCGGCGCCGTCCCCACCCCCGAGGCGCTCGCCCGGCTCGGCTACACCCGGGCGGTCACCCAGGAGGTGGTGCGGCTGCACGCGCCCAACGCCTTCCTGATGCGCACCGCGAGCGTGCCGGTCGAGCTGGGCCGGTACCGGATCCCGGCCGGCACCGAACTGCTGTACAGCCTCACCGCGCTGCACCGCGATCCGGCGCTCCACCCGGAGCCCCTCACCTTCCGGCCCGGACGCTGGCACCAGGACGGCGGCACCGCCCCCGGCGGAACGGCCGGGCGCCAGGCGTTCCTGCCGTTCGGCGCGGGCAAGCACAAGTGCATCGGCGAGGCCTTCGCCTGGGCCGAACTGACCGTGGCCGCCGCGGCGATCCTCCGCCGCTGGCGACCGACGGCCGTCCCGGGTTCCCGGGCCCGCGAGGTGGTCTGGACCACCGTCCAGGCCCAGGGGCTCCGCGTCCGGCTCGCCCCGCGCGGCGGCCCCGCCCCGCACACCCCCGGCGGCCACCGCACGCCCCCGACCCGCGAGGAGTCCCCCGCCCGGTGTCACCTCCCGGGAACGATGCCGGGAGCGGGGACGGCGACAGGGACGGTGACCGGGGCGCTCACCGCCCCGGCGACGGAACCGGGTACGGGCACGGGCACGGAACCGGGTACGGGTACGACCGCACGCCCGGGGTCCGGCCCGCGCCCGGGCGGACGCGCCACCGGCCTGCCCGCCCCCGCCGCCGGCCGGGGAGCCGCCCCGCCCCACACCGCACCCGCCGGGACCACCAGGACCGCACCCCGCACCGCACCCGCCGGGACCGCACCCGCCGGCCACGCCAGGCCCCCGGCCCGCACCGCACCCGTACTGACCCTCGTCGCCCCCGCCACCGCCGTCCCCCGGCCCGCCCCGCCCGCGCGTCCGGGAGCATCGCCCACCCCGGCGGCGGCCCCGGCCGCCCACCGCACCCCCGGCGAGCTGCGCACCGCCGCCGCCCGGCACACCGACTGGGCCCTCGCCCACGGCCTGCTCACCCCGACCGGCCTCCCCCGCTACCAGACCTACGCGCTACCGGAGTTGATCGGCCACTCCTACCCGCGCGCCCGGGGTGCCGAGCTGGACCTGCTGGTCGACGTCCTCGGCTGGTTCACCATCCTCGACGACCGGTTCGACGGCCCTCCCGGCCGCCACCCGGCCGGGGCCCGCGCCATCGTGGACCCGCTGCTCGCCGTCCTGGAGGGCCGCCCCACGCCGGCCGGCGTCCCGCAGCCCCCGCTGCTCGACGCCTGGCGGGAGCTCTGGGAGCGCCAGGCCTCACCCATGCCGCAGGGCTGGCGCGACCGGACCGCCGCCGAGTGGCGGGCCTGCCTGGAGACCTTCCTCGCCGAGACCGCCCACCGGGCCGCGCGCACCGTCCCCGACCTCGCCGAGACCGTCCGCCTGCGCCGCCACGCCAGCTGCCTCTACCCGTTCATGTGCATACTGGAGCGCGTCCACGGCGCCGAGGCGCCCGCCGGGCTGCTCGCCGAGCCCGAACTCCACCGCCTCCGCGCGCACACCGCCGACATCGCGACGCTGATCAACGACCTGTACTCGGCGGACCGCGAGGAGCGCCAGAACGCCGCCGCGTTCAACACCGTGCTCACCCTGCAACGGGTCCGCGGCTGCACCCGCAGCCGGGCCGCGACCGCGGTCCGCGACCGGATCGCCCGGCTGACCGCCGAGAGCGAGATCCTGCGCCGCCGACTGCTGCGCCGCCATCCGGCGGGCCACTGGTACCTGGACGGCACCCGGGAGCTGGTCGAGGGCGTCTACGCCTGGACCAGTACCAGCCGCCGCTACGGCGGGGAGGGCAGCGCCCGGTGACCTCCGGCGGCCGGCCGGCGGCTCCGCGGGGTCAGGACCCGCCCGCGGAGCCGGAGCCGGCCCCGGAGTCGGAACCGGAGTCGGGGCCGGCCGCCGACGGCCGGCCCCGGGTCACTTCCGGCCGCCGAGGGCGAACAGCAGCAGCACGAAGCCCGCGAAGAGGTGCGTGGCGAAGATGTAGATGCCCGCGCGGATCAGCATGGCCTTGCGCCGGGTCTTCTCCTCGACGGTGGCGTCGCCGGTGCTCTCGCCCATGGCGGGGTTCTCCTTCGGTCGGGTGGGCCGGTCGGACCGCGCGGACCCGCCGCTCATCCGTTCCCCACCGGTTCCTCGCGGGACTCGGGCGCCCGCAGCTCGGTGAGCAGCGCCCCCTGGTCGGTGATCAGCTCGGTGAGGATGCGCCGGGCGGCGCGCAGCAGCTCGGCGACGTCCGGGGTGCTCAGCGCGTAGACGACCGTGTTGCCCTCGCGGGTGGCCGTGACCAGCTGGGTCCGGCGCAGCACGGCGAGCTGCTGGGAGAGGTTGGACGGCTCGACCTCGATCGCGGCCAGCAGCTCGCGCACCGGTCGCGGCCCGTCCTGGAGCAGTTCGAGGACGCGGATCCGGACGGGGTGCCCGAGGGTTCGGAAGAACTCCGCCTTGGCCTGGTACAGCGGGACCGGCATCGTCCGCCCTTCCTGCGGGTCGGTGGGTGGTTCGTTTCGCCGACGACCCCGGGCCCGGCCTGGAGCCGGGCGGGGCGGGAGCGGGCCGGGGCGGCCGGAAGCATCATCCTCGTGGATGAAGAATTCTTCAAGTCGTCATGGCTTCCGGCCGTGACTCAGCGGGCCGCGGTGGTCGCCGTCGCCCTCAGCGTCGCCCCGCCCTGACCCGGTCCCACCGAGGAGGGGGACGGCGTCATCGACGGCGCGAGCGGCGGGGCGGACGACGGCGCGCGCGTCGACGCCGCGGACGACCCCGAGGCGGAGGCGGTGGCAGCGGCGGACGCGGCGGCCCCCTTCGTTGCGGCCCCCTTCGTCGCGGGCGGCGCGGACGCGGACGGCTTCGCCGTCGGCGGCTTCCCGGCGCAGACCGCCGTCGGGAACTGCGGTTCGGTGCGCTGCACGGCGGCGCAGCCGGCCTCGGAGGAGGTGGCGATCACGGACCAGCCGGAAGGCCCGGCCCGGAAGAACCAGCGCGTCCCGCTGCCGTGGCTGTCGCAGCCCGGCCCTGGGTCGCCGCAGACCGGCCCGGTCGGGTAGGAGATGTCCAGCGCGAGCCACTTCCCGTCGCAGCCGACCTCGCCCCACATCGCGTGCTTCGGCGAGTCGGCGGCGCTCAGCGCCTGGTGGTAGGACTCCGGAGTGCAGCCGGTCGGCGCGGGGTCGCAGCCGAGCTGTCCGCAACGCCGCAGCGCCGGCGCGGTGGCTCCCTTGGCGGTGAACGTGTACGTGGAGTTGATGCTCACCCGCTGCTCGCCGAGCGGGCCGGGCAGGGGCACGGTGGTGGTGGCGGGCTCGGAGCCGGTGCAGCCCGAGTCGCGGTTCATCGAGCGGCTCTCGTAGGTGATCCGGACGGAGACCGTGCCGCTCTCGACGGTGTCCACCTCGCCCTTGACCGCGCGCGAGCAGTTCGGCGCGCCGGCCGCCACCGGGAAGTCGACCGAGAGCGCGCGGCCGTCGTCGGCCAGTCGGACGGCGGTGATGTCGGACGGGCCGTTGACCGTCCACTCGGAGGCCTGCGCGCCGCCGGCGTCGCCGCCGCCCCCGTCCGTGGCGGGGCGGCTGCCGCAGCCGGCCGCCAGCAGGATCGCCGCGAGCACGGCCGCCGCCACGGCGGCGGGTCGTCGCGTGCGCGGGTGAAAGGTCATCGTGCCCCCCGGTGTGTCGTCAGCCGACCCACCGTACCCGGCACCCGTCCGCCCGAACGGGACGGGCCCGAGGTCACCGACCCCGGGCCCGCACCTGCCGCTACGGCCTCATCAACAAGGCACCACGACGTCGACGGTCACCGGGGACGGACCCCACGGGTAACCGGCCACGCTGAAGCTGCCGTGCACGATGGACCCGCACGGCGCGGTGCCGCTGACACCGTTGACCTGCACGGTGCTGGCGGTGAAGCGGGTGTAGCCGCTGACCGAGCCGAGCGACGCGCCGCCCACGACCTGGCCGGAGAGGCCGGTGATCAGCTCACGGGTCTCCAGCGGCGGGCTGCCCGGGCTCGGCGGCCCGGCCAGCGAGATCCGCCCGTACAGCGTCACGCTGCTGCCCGTCACATCGGCGCACACCGTGGTCCACACGCCGGCCTGCAGGCCGCCGTAGCCACAGGTGGTGACCGGCCCCGGCGGGGTGGTGGTCTGCGCCGCGCTCGCCTGGGTCGGAACCGCCAGCAGGGCCGCCGCACCGGCAGCACCGGCGGCTATTCGGGTGAGTCGGTTCATCCGCATGTTTCCGCTCCTCCTCAATTCCTCAGTTCGTCTCTGCACTGCAGAGCATCCAAGATCCGCATGTGACATTTCACATGTGGCATGCCGCAACCCTGGCACAGGATTCGAATGCCCCGCAGCCCTTCAGGCCTGAAGATCACCTTTCAGACCGGAAACCGGCCTTCGATGGCGTGATCACAGCCCCACCATCAGCCCCACCACCAGCATCGACACCAGCACCGGCGCGGGCTCCGGCACCGGCTCGCGAGGGACCCCGGCAGGGCCGGCCGCCGCCGTCCGGCGCAGCCGCTCACGCCGGACGGCGGTTCACGGCAGGGGCGGCCACTCGCGCAGCGGCAGCCGCCCGGCGCCCAGCCCCCGCGCGCTCTCGATCGCCATGTCCATGAACGCGAGGGCGTGCGCCCGCCGGACGAACGGGTTCGGGTAGAGCGAGCGGCGCCGGCGGCCGTCACGGATCCGCAGCGACTCGTCGACGATCCGGTGCCACCGGCCGTCGAAGGCCGCCCGGGCGTGGTCGCCCGCACCCCGCTTGGAGGTGATCCGCCCCGTCGCCAGCGTGTAGTGGAGCCGGCTCACCCCCAGCACGCCCCAGGCCGGAGCCTGCCCGCCTAGGCAGGCCAGCCCCGCCCGCGAGGCCAGCCGGGACGACCGCCGCCACCACGGACGCCAGTACTCGTCCAGGTTGCCGACCGACCAGCCGGCCAGCTCCACCGGGTCGGTGTCGACCATCAGCTCCTGGGCCCGCGGCCCGCAGAGCGTGACGCCGTGGTGCGCGAGCGTCTGCCAGAGCACCGGGTTCCGGCCGGACCGCACCCGGTGACGGACCTTCCCCTCGAAGGCGTGCGGTCCCGGCGCGGCCTGCGAGGGCGCGCCCGCCAGCTCGTCCCAGGTCAGATAGGGCCCGTCGAAGTGCGGCCGCGGGTACCGGGCCGCGAGCTGGGCGTGCGCCCGCTCCAGCCCGGCGAGCTGATCCACCCTCACCGGATCGGCGGACACCGCCACGAAGTCGATGTCGCTCCGCTCGGGGTGGAAGTCGCCCAGGGCGATCGAGCCGGTCAGGTAGAGGCCCTCGACCAGCCCGGGCGCGGCCGCGTCGACCAGGGACAGGTAGGCGTCGGCGATCTCGTGTACGAGTGGGTGCACAGTCACGGCCGCAAGCCTGCCATCCGGTTGACCCTCCGTGTCCGTTCGTTTCCGCTTTGGGTCGGCGCGTGTTGATCGGTCGTGCACCGTCTTCGCGCCACCCTCACCACCTTTCGCGCCACCCTTCTCGCCACCCTCGCCACCTTCGCCACCCTGGCGACGATGGCGGCCGCCCCGGTCCCGCCGTCGCTCCTCGGCGACGAGATCCGCCGGCTCCCGGTCGAGGAACGGGTCGTCGCGCTGACCTTCAACGCCGCCTGGGACGAGACCGGGCTCGCCGACGTCCTCGGCACGCTCCGCGACCGGTCGGCCCCCGCGGCCTTCTTCCCCACCGGCCGGTACGCCGAGGAGCATCCCGAGGCCGTACGCGCCATCGCCGAGGCGGGCCACGGCCTCGGCAACCACTCCTACAGCCACCCGTACTTCACCGGGCTCCGGCCCGGCCAGGCCCGCTCCGAGGTGCTGCGCGCCGACGCCGCGATCCGCGCCGCCGCCGGGGTCGAGCCGCTGCCCTTCTTCCGCTTCCCCTACAGCGAGACCACTCCCGAGGCGGTTGCCCTGGTCAACGACCTCGGCTTCGCCGACCTGGAGTTCACCGCCGACACCAACGGCTATCTCGGCGAGTCGGGCGGCATGACGATCAGCCGGGTGGTCGAGCGCGCCATGGCGGCTCTCACGCCGGGTGCTCTGCTCCAGCTCCACGTCGGCAGTTCGGAGGACGCGCCCGCCGCCGACCGCCGCTGCCTGGACGCCGAAGCCCTCCCCCTGATCATCGACGAGGTCCGCAGCCGCGGGTACCGCATCCTGGACCTGCGCGAGCTGCTGGAGGAGGAGTGAAGCCGGTCCGGCCGTGGTCCGGCGTGGGTTCGGCCGTGGGTTCGGCCGTAGTCCGGCCGCCCCGACCGGACGGGACCGGTGCGGGGCCGGTGGGGACCCGGTGCGGGGCCGCCGCTCGGCACGCCTCAGAGCCACGGCTCAGAAGCGCGGCTCGGAGGCGCGGCTCGGAGGCGCGGCTCAGGCGCGGACCTCACGGACCGGCGAGCGAGGTGCGGAGGGCGTCGACCCGGTCGACGGCCTCGGTGAAGGCGGCGCGGTCGAGCCGGCCGCCGTCGAGTGCGGTGGCGAGTGCCTGGGCGGCGGCGTCGCCCTGCTGGACGTCGCGGGCGGAGCAGAGGAGGAGGTCCATCCCGGCGTCGGCGGACGCGAGGGCCCGGGCCGCGGTGTCGCCGAAGGCGGCGAGGGCCCCGGCTTCGAGCGCGTCGGTGACGGTGACGCCCTCGAAGCCGAGGCCGGCGCGCAGTTCCTCCTGCACGACGACGGGCGAGAGGCCGGCCGGACGAACGGGGTCGAGCGCGGGGTAGACGGCCCAGGAGGTCATCACCAGGCGGACCCCGGCGGCTATCGCCGCCCGGTACGGCGCCAGCCCGCGCTCCCGGAGTTCGGCGAGCGGGACGGAGACGGTCACGGGGCGTTCGTCGGTGTTCTCGGCCTGGGCGGCGGCGCCCAGGCCGGGGAAGTGCTTGGCGGTGGCGGCCACCCCGAGGGCCTGCTGCGCGGCGAGGTACGCC
Source organism: Kitasatospora sp. NPDC042419 (assembly GCF_056437345.1). Classification (NCBI taxonomy): domain Bacteria; kingdom Bacillati; phylum Actinomycetota; class Actinomycetes; order Kitasatosporales; family Streptomycetaceae; genus Kitasatospora; species Kitasatospora sp. NPDC042419. Next base: position 65,732 of record NZ_JBWKAW010000021.1, on the reverse strand, counting down.
GCTCCCAGCTCGGCCACCACTTCGGGCTTCTGGCTGTAGGAGCGCTCGTGGTGGTCGATGAAGTTGTCGGGGGCGTCGTAGACGTCGAGGACGGGCGCGAGGTTCACGTTCAGACCTGCGGCGGCCAGCGTCTGCGCGGCGCCGGCACCCGAGCGGGCGGCCTCGCCGGGCGGGTCGGCGGCCAATCCGGTGCGGCGGGCGGAGAGTTCGGGCGCTCCGGGGAGCCGGCGGATCTTGCCGCCCTCCTGGTCGGTCATCAGCAGGAGCGGTGCCCCGGTCGGGGACTCGGCCGCCGCCTGGCTCATCTGCTCTACTGCGAGCTGGAGTTGGGCCGGTGAGACGGCGTTCTCCTTGAACAGGATGACCCCGGCGGCCCGGCCCTCGCGGATGGTCCGGAGCAGGGCGGGCGGCGGGGTAGGTCCGGGGTAGGAGTAGACGATCCGGCGGCCGGCGAGTTGGCGGGAGTCGGTGATGGGCACTGGCGTGGTCCTCTCCGTGGGGGCCGGCTCCCCAGCGGTCGTCGCTGAGAGTGCCGCCCGGTCTGCGGCTGGGGTCGGCGGCTGCGCGCTGCCGACCGGTCCGGGCCGGACGGCGGGCACCGTCGGGGACAGTGCGGTCAGCAGCAGAGCCAGGACCGTGACGCGGACCGTACTGCGGGGCGTCGACATCCGGCCTCCCTAGGTCAGGGGTTCGGCGGTGGGGTGCGAAGGGCGGGGTCCGCGTGACCGCGGACGTCCGGGTGTCCGGTGCGTCGGGCGGTGCGTCGGGCGGTGCGTCCGGTGCAGCCGAACCGGCCGGTGCGGCCGACGGGAGCGCCGGGTACCCGGCGGGTCCGCCCGGTACCGGACACGGCCGGCGTGGACCGGACCGGTGCGGACCGGCCCGGACCGGACCGAACCGGACCGGGTCGGCCGTCCGCCCCGCGCCGGAGGCACGTGGCCCGGCCCGCACCGCGGCGGACCCGGCGCGACACCAGCAGCCTCCCCCCGGAAGCGGTCACTCCGCCTCCCGGAGCAGCCGTCCGAGGACGGCGATCCCCTCCTCGATCTCCCCGGGTGCGCAGGCCGCGTAGCCGAGGACCAGCCCCGGCGGGTGCGGCAGCCGGGCGTGCCAGGAGAGCGGCTGCACCTTGACCCCGTGGGCGAGCGCCGCCGTCGCCAACTCGGTGTCGGTGCAGGCGAGTCCGCCGGGGAAGGTGAGCATCAGGTGCAGGCCCGCGGCGGTGCCGTGCACGACCGCGCCCGGGAGCCCGGCGCCGATGGCGGCGATCATCGCGTCGCGCCGCCGCCGGTGGCGCGGGCGCAGCAGCCGGAGGTGTCGCTCCAGCGCGCCCGATTCCATCATCCGGGCGAGGACGAGTTGCGGGAGTGCGGCGTTTCCGAGGTCCGCGAGGCGCTTGGCGTCGATCAGGCGGTCCCGGTACCGGGCGGGGGCGAGCATCCAGCCGGTCCGCAGTGCGGGGGCGAGGAGCTTGGACACGCTGCCCAGGTAGAGGACCTGCTCGGGGAGGACGCCGCGGAGCGCCGGCACGGGCGGGCGGTCGTAGCGGTGCTCGGCGTCGTAGTCGTCCTCGATGACGAGCCCGCCCTCCGCCGCCCACTGGAGCAGTTCCCGCCGCCGGGCCCCGCCGAGCACCACCCCGGTCGGGAACTGGTGGGCGGGCGTGAGCAGGACGGCGGGCGCGCCGGTGGCGCGCAGCGCGTCGACCCGGATGCCCTCGGCGTCGACCGGGACGGGCGGGGTGGCGGTGATCCGGTGGCCGAGGTGCTGGCGGGTGCCGAGCGAACCCGGGTCCTCGACGGCGACGACGTCGAGGCCGTCCGCCCGGAGCACCTCACCCGCCAGCGCGAGCGCCTGGGCGGCGCCGGCCACGACGAGGACGTCGTCGGGGTCGGCCTGGATGCCCCGGTTGCGGGCCAGCCAGTGGGCGACGGCGTGGCGGAGCGCGGGGGTGCCGCGCGGGTCGCCGTAGCCGAACTCGTGGGCGGCGAGGCCGGTGAGGGTGGCTCGCTCGGCGCGGAGCCAGGCGGTGCGGGGGAAGGCCGCGAGGTCGGGGACACCGGGTGAGAGGTCGATCCGGGCGGGTGCGGCGCGCAGGGCGTCGAAGCTGGCGGGGACGGGCGCGTCGTCGAACAGGCGGGTGTGCCCGGGGCGGCTCACCGACGTCGCCCCCGACGTCGTCCCGGGCGGCCTCCCGGGCGCCTTCCCGATCGGCGTCCCGTCAGGCACCCCCGGCGACTTCCCGCCGGGCGCCACCGGCGGCGTCCCGGCGGGCCGGACGGGCGGCGTCCCGGCGGGCCGGACGGGCGGCGCCGCGGCCGGGTGGGCGGCCGGCGCCGCGTGCGGCACCGCCTCCCCCGTGCGCGCCGCCGGGGCGAGCGGATCGACCACGACCGTGCCGCCCCTCCCCCGCCCCGCGGTCCGGCCCTCCTCCGCGAGGCGGCGGTAGGCGTCGGTGACGACGCCCCGCGAGACCCGCAGGTCGACCGCTAGCACGCGGGTGGCGGGCAGCCGGCTGCCGACGGGCAGCCGGCCGTCCGCGATGGCCCCGCGCAGCCGGGCGGCCAGCCAGTCGGCGATTCCGCCGGCCGGGGCCTCCCGCGAGTCGAGCTGGAGGAAGTCGGCGCCCCCCGTTTTGGACCTGTCGAACAGCTGATCATTGGACCTGTTCACGGGTCCATTGTGCAGCGAGGGTGAGGACATGACGACGACTCGCAGCACGCCGACCACCGTTACGACGCCTCCGACCCCGACCGCCGGCGACACCCGCGCCACCGCCGACCAGGCCTACGTCCACGGCTACTCACCCACCGAGGCACGGCGCCTCGGCGACCAGGCCGACTCCCTCGCCGCCCTGCTCCACGCCGGCACCGCCTATCCGCCGGGCAGCCGCGTGCTGGAGGCCGGGTGCGGCGTCGGGGCGCAGACGGTGCACCTGCTGGCCTCCAGCCCGGACGCGCGGCTGACGGCCACCGACCTGTCGGCGGACTCGCTCGCCCAGGCGCGCGCCCGCGTGGCGGAGGCCGCGCCGGACGCGCACGTCACGTGGCACCACGGCGACCTGCACCGGCTGCCGTTCGCCGACGGATCCTTCGACCACCTCTTCGTCTGCTTCGTCCTGGAGCACCTCGCGGACCCGGCGGCCGCGCTGACGGCGCTGCGTCGCGTCCTGCGCCCCGGCGGCACGATCACGGTGATCGAGGGCGACCACGGCTCCGCGTTCTTCCACCCCAGGAGTGCCGCGGCCGAGGCGGTCGTCGGCCACCTGGTCCGGCTCCAGGCGGACGCGGGCGGGGACGGCCTGCTCGGCCGGCGGCTGTACCCCCTGCTGACCGGGGCCGGGTTCCGGGAGGTCACGGTCGGCCCCCGCACCGTCTACGCCGACGGCGGCCGCCCGGAGCTGGTCGAGGGGTTCACCCGGCGCACCTTCGTCGCGATGGTCGAGTCGGTGCGCGACGAGGCGGTCGCGGCGGGCCTCACCACGGCCGACGCGTTCGACCGGGGCGTCGCCGAACTCCGCCGGACGGCCGAGCCCGGCGGGACGTTCCACTACACCTTCTTCAAGGCGGTGGCGGTCAACCCCTGACGCCGCCACGCCTCCTGCAGCCCCCGGCAGCCCTCAGGCGCCGAGCGCCGACCGCCTGGCGCCAGGCGGTTGGCATCAGGCATCTCGCATCGGGCGTCAGGCACCGACCGGACGGCGCCTCACTCCGGGTGGTCGCCGAGGGTCGCGAGCAGGGTGCGCAGGGCGTCGATCAGCGCGACGGTCTGCGTCTCGTCCAGTCCGGCGAGGATGCGGCGCTCGGTGGCGAGGTGGTCGGGGAGGGCACGGTCGATCAGGGCGGAGCCCTCCTCCGTGAGCGCCACCTCGCGGCTGCGCCCGTCCGACCCGCTGGGGGTCCGGGTGACGAGCCCCCGGGCCTCCAGGCGGTCGAGCCGCTGGCTGATGGCGCCCGAGGTGACCATCGCGCACTGCATCAGACCGGTCGGCGTGAGCCGGTAGGGCGGGCCGCTGCGCCGGAGGGTGGCGAGGACGTCGAAGGAGGCGAAGTCCAGGCCGTGCAGGGCGAAGGTGCGCTTCAGCTCGGCGTCGACCAGACGGGAGAGCCGGTTGAGGCGACCGATCACCGCCATCGGCGAGACGTCGAGGTCGGGCCGCTCCGCGCCCCACTGCCCCACCACCCGGTCCACGTGATCGGACTGCTGTGCGTGTTCTGCGTGTTCTGCGTGCTCTGCCACGGTCCCAGCCTAAGCGATGCCTTAGTGGTGAGATAGCTCACAGCCATCCGACGACTCCAACCCTCCCCAGATGTCTTAGCGCTGAGATATGTTTGCTTAGTGCTAAGGAATCGACTCGCCATCGTGCTGATCACCGCCCTCGCCCCTGCCATCTGGGGCTCCACCTACCTCGTCACGACCGAACTCCTCCCGCCCGACCGCCCCCTCCTCGCCGGGGTACTCCGCGCCCTGCCCGCCGGACTGCTGCTCATGGCCCTCACCCGACGGCTCCCGAAGGGCAGTTGGTGGTGGCGCTCACTGGTCCTGGGCGCACTCAACATCGGCGCCTTCTTCGCACTGCTCTTCGTCGCCGCCTACCGGCTGCCCGGCGGGGTCGCCGCCACCGTAGGCGCCGTCCAGCCGCTGATCGCCGCCGGCCTCTCGGCCGTACTGCTCGGCGACCGCCTCTCGCTGCGCACCCTGCTCTCCGGCATCGCCGGCGTGGCGGGCGTCAGCCTGCTGGTCCTGCGGGCCAACGCCGAACTGGACGCCCTCGGCATCGCCGCCGCGCTCGGCGGCGCAGTGGTCATGGCCACCGGCGTCGTCCTCTCCAAGCGCTGGACCTCGCCGGCCCCGCTGCTCGCCACCACCGGCTGGCAGCTCACCGCGGGTGGACTGCTGCTGCTCCCGGTCGCCCTGTTCGTCGAGGGCGCGCCGCCGTCCCACCTCACCGGCGCCAACCTGCTCGGCTACGGCTACCTGAGCCTGATCGGCGCGGCCGTCGCGTACGCACTCTGGTTCCGGGGCATCCGCGCCCTGCCGCCCACCTCGGTCACCTTCCTCGGCCTGCTCAGCCCGGTGGTCGCCACCGCGCTCGGCTGGCTCGTCCTCGGCCAGGACCTCTCGCCCGTCCAGGCCCTCGGCGCACTGATCGTGCTCGGCTCACTGGTCGCCGCGCAGACCCAGCGGCCGCGCACCGGGTCGAAGGTCGTGGCGGAGGCCCCGTCGGCTCCGTCGGCCCCGTCGGCTCCGGCCGGGAACGACCCCGCCGCACCGGCAGGCGCGGACCGCACCGCCGCCCGGGCCCACCGTCAGAACGCCTGAGCGCCGGCGCCCCCGCCTGACCGCCTGACTGCCTGACCGGTCCAACCGGTCCGACCGCTCGCCCCCCAGCCCTGCCCCGACCTTCCGAGGAGAACCACCCATGCGCATCACCGTGTTCGGCGCCAACGGCAACGTCGGCAGCCGGGTCGTGACCGAGGCACTCGCCCGTGGCCACCAGGTCACCGCCGTCCTGCGGGACCCCGCCCGCCCGCACCGGCTCCCGTCCACGGCCGCCGTCACCGCCGGCGACGCCCGCGACCCCGAGGACGTCCGCCGTCTCGCCGCCGGCCAGGACGTGCTGATCACCGCCACCCGCCCGGCCCCCGGCCACGAGCACGAACTGGCCCTCGCCACCAAGGGCCTGCTCGCCGGCCTGACCGGAACGGGCGTGCGACTGCTGGTCGTCGGCGGCGCCGGCAGCCTCACCCTGCCCGGCGGCGACGGCAGGACCGTCGTCGACGACCCGGACTTCCCCGCCGCCTGGCGGCCCATCGCCGACGCCTGCCGCGAGCAGCTCGACCTGTACCTCGCCGACGCCGAGGTCGACTGGACCTACCTCAGCCCCGCCGCCCTCCTCGAACCCGGCGAACGCACCGGCCGCTACCGCCTGGGCCGGGACGAGCTCGTGGTCGACGCCTCCGGCACCTCCGCCATCTCGATGGAGGACCTCGCCGTCGCCCTCCTCGACGAGGCCGAGCGCCCCGCCCACCCCCGCAGCCGGTTCACCGTGGCCTACTGACGCCGCCCCGGCCCCCGGTTCGCCCCGGCCCGCCCGAGCCCACCCCTCGGCGCGAGCCGGGGCGGTCGGCGGTCGGCCGTCGGCCGGGGCCGTCGAACGGGCAGGCCGCCAGGCGGGCGACGGGGACGGCAGGGCCGGGGCCGGGCCCGTCAGCGCCGGCCGTCGTGGTACTCCACACCGAGCGGGCTGGCGACGAGACAGCGCGGGGCGTCGTCCGTCTCCGGGAGCACAGCGGTCACCCGAGCGAAACCGGACAGCCTCGCAGCGGTGGAGACCTCCGGCCCGGCCCGGTCGAGCGCGCTCAGCAGGGCCCGCACCCCGGTGCCCGGCAGGGCGGCGGGCCCGGCGGCGGCGTCGGCGGACGGGCCGTTCTCCAGTTCCAGGGCCTGGACGACCTCGCCGACCACGGTCAGGACGAACGGGCCGCCGTCGCTGCTGCCGCCGCCCCCGTAGAAGCCCAGCGGGGGTCCGGCGACGGCCGGCGGCACGCTGCCGAAGAGGTGGCGCGCGGAGCCGTGCAACAGCAGCCGGCCGCCGGACTCGCGGTCGTACTCCGGGTCCTCTCCGGGCACCGCGTCGACGAACAGGACCAGGTCCCGGTGCGAGTCCCGGAGGGTGACCATGCGCAGCGGCGCCTCGTAGCGGACCCACCGGCCGGGCCGGAGGTCGGGCGCGGTGAACCAGTCGGCGCGCGCGTCCAGGTACTTCTCCACCTGCCTCAGCTTCCGCCGCCGGGCCCGGTCGGCGTCCGGGGCCGGCCGGGTGAACTCGACGCCGCCGAGCGGCGTGGTCAGGCCGACCGCTTCGGGCACCGGTGCCGGGACCCGCTCCGACTGGAACTGCCCCAGCTTGGTCTCCGACAGGTAGACGAACTCACGCACCCGATGCCCCCTGGCCCACCGGCCGTCACTCACAGCCGTGCTGAATGTCCGCTCCATGCTGCCACCGCGGAACGCGCGGCGGTGGCCGCCGGAGGAAGTCCGGCGGCCACCGTGGCGGAGCTGGTAGGGGCGCGGCGGGCGCGGACCCGCCGCCGGTCGGGGATCAGGGGCGGTCGAGGGTGATGGAGTTGATCGGGGTGAGGTCCGCGTAGACGCCGGCCTGCGCGGCGATGTCGTAGCCGCACCCGGCACCGTTGTAGCCGGTGCACAGGTGGGAGTGCGCGCCGCCGGACTGGTTGTTGAGCACCCAGTGCCAGCCGGTCTGGTTGCTGAGGTTGTGGGCGCCGTAGCTGTAGAAGACGTGGGTCGGCGGGGTGCTGGTGCTGGCGCCCTCCCCGTAGATGCAGACCGCCCCGTAGGGACAGCCGTCCCACGAACCGTCGGCGGCCTGGGCGCCGGAGCTGCCCACGGTGGTGGCGGCGGCGGCCGCGAGGGCGAGGGCGGCGAAGGCGTGCAGGATCTTGCGCATGGTGGATCTCCCTCTGGTGTGGCCGGTGTGGCCGGTCCGGCCGGGGCTCGACCGGTGCTCAGCAGCGTAGGAAGGGAGCCCGGGGCAGCGGTCCCTGACGGATGACAGGGTGACGCCGGCGGAGAACCCGCAGGTCGGCACCGGAACGGGCTACGCGGCGAAGGTGTCGCAGCGGGCCGGGTCGCCGGTGCGGTAGCCGGTGGTGAACCAGGCCTTGCGCTGGGCGGCGGACCCGTGGGTCCAGCTCTCGGGGTCGATCCGGCCGGTCGCCTGCTGCTGGATCCGGTCGTCGCCGACGGCCGCCGCCGCGTCCAGCCCCTGCGCGATGTCCTGGTCGGTGAGCGTGCTGATCAGCGGCCGCCCGGTGGAGGCCTGCGGGGTGGTGGTGGCGTGGTGGGCCCAGACCCCGGCGTAGCAGTCGGCCTGGAGTTCGAGCTTGACGGAGCCGCTGTTCTCGCCCTGCCGGTCCCGGCCGACCCGCTGCATCGTCCCGGTGAGGTTCTGGATGTGGTGGCCGTACTCGTGGGCCACCACGTACGACTCGGCGAACGGGCCGCCGCGGGCGCCGAAGCGGGTGGAGAGGTCGGAGAAGAACCCGAGGTCGAAGTAGGCGCGCCGGTCCGCCGGGCAGTAGAACGGCCCGACGGCCGAGCTCGCCGCCCCGCACGCGGTGGAGACGCGGTCGGTGAACAGCACCGTCTCGGCGGGCCGGTAGGCGGTGCCGCGTCGGGGCAGTTCGCCGCCCCAGTACTCCTGGAGGCTGTTGGTCACGGCGACGATCCGGCAGTCCTGTCGGCGGTTGGCGTCGGCACCGGTCCGGCAGACCTGCTGGACCTCGGCGGCCGTGGTCGCCCGCGCGGCCGTACCGCCCTCCCCGCTGCCGTCCGAGAGGCCGAGGAGGTTCGGGTCGACGCCGAAGAGCACGGCGATCAGGACGGCGAGCAGCCCGGCCGCGCCGCCGCCGACGGCGATCTTCCCGCCGGGGACGCCGCGCCGGTCGTCCACCTGCGAGGTGTCGAGGTCCCCCTGGTCGTCGAACTGCATGCCTGCCCGTCCCTCGTGGTGCGTGCGGTGCCCGCGGCACCGGGCGGCCGGGCCCGGCCGCCCGGCCACGCTAGCCGCTCGCCCTGCCGTCACCGCGGAAGGACGCGCAGGTCAGGGCCGGTCAGGGCTGCTCTCCCTCCCCACCGGGGCGCCCTCGTCGGACCGGTTCCGACCCCCGCCCCGCAGGAGCCTCGGAGGCCTCGGGCCCACCGTCCGCCGCGGCGCGGCCGGATCAACCGCACGGCGCCGCACCCCGGGAGCCGCCGGGGCAGACGCCGGGTCGGCCGCCGAGAACCACCGGCTCCACCGGCCGCCACCGGCTCCGCCTGCCGCCCATCAGCCCCGCCGCCGCGCGGCAGGCCGTCACCGCCGGTCGAGGAGCTGTCGCCCGCGAACCGGGGGCCGCCCGGGCCTACTGGCCGGCCGGCCTCCGGGCGGCACTCCCGTCGGCAATCCGGGCGGCGAGGAACTCGGCGATCCGCGCGTCCGTCTCCGGCCCGAGGGCGGGTGGCCGAGTCGTCGGCAGGTCCGTCCGTGCGCCCCGCGCAGTCCCGGCCGGCGCGTGGAGGACGGCGGCGAGCCGTTCCGCGGCGTCCGGGCAGCTGGTCCACGCCGACGGGTCGCAGCGGAGCACGGCTGCCAGGAGGTCTCCGGGGTGGAGGTCGCCCTCGGCCAGGAGGTCGCGGCAGAGCAGGTCGACGGCCCGCGGGAGCAGGTACGGCAGGCCGACGTGCTGCCCGACGAGCAGCCGCAGGTCCTCGACGCCGAGGGAGCCGAGGGGGCGGCGGCGCAGCGTGTGGGCGGTCCTCACCAGCCGGGTCGCGTCGGCCGGAGGGTCGGGCCACCGCACGCCTTCGAGCGCCTCCAGCGAGTCCGCGGCCGACGGGGCGGCGGCGTTCGACCGGGACGGCGCGTCGGGTGAGGAGCGCCCGGCGGCGGTGCGGGTCCGGCCGGTGGGCGTGCGGCTGGTGCGGGTCCGGCGGGCGCGGCTCATCGGCGACCCACTCCTTCCGTTGCGTTCCTGTCTGGACGATCACCGACGGCCCGTGGGTTCCGGCGGACTGCGGGGTCCGTCGTCCGCGAACCGGGGGCCGTCCGGGGAGTACGGTGACGGGCATGATCACTCACCTCGTCCCCACCTGGGAGGTGGCGGACAGCCGCGGTGTGGAGACCGCCTGGGTCGAGCTCGGCGACGGCGAGCTGCGCGCCCGCGGCCGCGTGGTCGGCACCGTTCCGGCGCCGTACTGGCTGAGCTACGAGCTGGCGACCGGCCCCGCCTGGATCACCCGGCGACTCCGGGTGCGCGCCGAATCGGCGGACGGCGAGCGGCAGTTGGACCTGCGGCAGGAGGGCGGCCGGTGGACGGTGAACGGCGTGCACCGGCCGGAGCTGAACGGGGCGCTCGACTGCGACCTCGGGCTGTCCCCGCTCACCAACACCATGCCGGTGCTCCGCCACCGGTTGCACCGGCAGCCCGGTGAGCGGGACTTCCTGATGGCCTGGGTCCGGGTGCCCGACCTGACGGTGCACCCGTCCCGCCAGACGTACACCCACCTGGGCCCGGCCGGTGAGCGCTCCGGCGAGGGTGCCGGGACGGGCGCCACCGTCCGGTACCGGAGCGGGGACTTCAGCAGTGACCTGCTGCTGGACCGGCACGGCCTGGTGGTCGACTACCCCGGCCTGGCCCGCCGGCTGCCCTGAGCCGTCGCCCCGGTCGCCGTCACCCTCACGGCCGGGGCCGGGGCCTCCGCGACCGCCGCAGGCCGGGCCCGCCCGCCGAGCGGGCGGGCCCGGCCGGCCCGGCTAACGGGCGACCGGCGCGGGGGCGTACCCCGCGGGCCGGGTGGTGAAGGTGCCCCGGCCCTGGGTGCGGCTGCGCAGAGCCGTCGCGTAGCCGAAGAGTTCGGCCAGCGGCACGACCGCCGTCACGACCGCCGTGCCACCGCGCGGCGCCGAGCCCTGGACCCTGCCGCGGCGGGCCGCGAGGTCGCCGAGGACGCCGCCGACGGCCTCCTGCGGCACGGTCACCGTCACCTCGGCGACCGGTTCCAGCAGCACCATGCGGCAGGCGCGGAGCGCTTCCCGCAGGGCGAGCCGGCCGGCGGTGCGGAACGCCAGGTCCGAGGAGTCCTTCGGATGGGTGGCCCCGTCGGTCAGGGTGACCCGCAGGCCGGTGACCGGGTGGCCGCCCAGCGGACCGTCGGCGAGCGCGTCCCGGCAGCCGGCCTCGACCGCCTGGACGTACTCCCTCGGAACCCGCCCGCCCGTCACGGTGGACGCGAACACGAAGCCCTCCACCGCACCGCCCTCCACCGCACCGCCGCCGGCTGTCCCGCCGTCCGCCGACGGGCCGTCCGCCAAGCCGTCCGACGGGCCGTCCGGGGACGCCTCCAGCGGCGCCACGTCGATGACGACGTGCGCGAACTGGCCCGCGCCACCGTCCTGTTTGACGTGCCGGTGGACGAGGCCGGTGACCCCGTGCACCACGGTCTCCCGGTGGGAGACCTGGGGACGCCCGACGGTCACCTCCAGCCCCTGCGAACGGCGGATCGTCTCCACCGCCACCTCCAGGTGCAGCTCGCCCATGCCCGACAGCACCCGCTGCCCGGTCTCCGGATCGGTGCGGACGACCAGGGACGGGTCCTCCTCGGCGAGCCGGGCGAGGGCGGTGGCGAGCCGGTCGGAGTCGACGGAGCGCTTCGCCTCGACGGCCACCGTGACGACCGGTTCGGCCGTGACGGTCGGCTCCAGGACCAGCGGCGCCGCGGGCGCGCAGAGGGTGGCCCCGGCGCGCGCCGCCTTGACGCCGACCACCGCGACGATGTCCCCCGCGACGGCCGAGTCGGCCTCGGTGTGCTGGTCGGCCTGGACCCGCAGGATCCGGGCGACCCGTTCGGTGCGGCCGCTGCCCGCGTCCAGCACGGTGTCCCCCTTCCGTAGTGTGCCCGCGTAGAGGCGGAGGTAGGTGAGCCGGCCGGTGGAGGTGACGTTCACCTTGAACACCAGGGCTGCGAGCGGCCCGGCCGGGTCGGCGGCCCGCTCCTGCTCCCCGGCGTCCGGGGAACCGGCGGCGGAGCTTCCGACGGAGGCGCCGCGCACCGGCGGTACGTCCAGCGGCGACGGCAGGTAGGCGGTGACGGCGGACAGCAGCGGCTCGATCCCCCGGTTGCGGTACGCCGAGCCGCACAGCACCACCACGGCCTCACCACTGCGGGTGAGGTCGCGCAGCGCGCCCGCCAGGGTGGCGGCGGAGAGCGCCGCGCCCTCGCAGTACTCCTCCAGGGCGTCCGGGTGGAGTCCGGCCACCGCCTCGTCCAGCTGCCGGCGGCGGCGCCCGGCCTCGGCCTGCAGCTCCTCCGGCACCGGGCCCTCCCGGTAGCCGTCCCCCTCGGGGCCGCCGTCCCAGGTCAGGGCACGCATCGTCAGCAGGTCGACCACGCCGGTGAACCCGTCCTCGTGCCCGATCGGCAGTTGGACGGCGAGCGGCGCGGGGTGCAGCCGCTCCCGGATGGAGGCGACCGCCGCGTCGAGGTCGGCCCCGGCGCGGTCGAGCTTGTTGACGAAGGCGATGCGCGGCACACCGTGCCGGTCGGCCTGGCGCCACACGGACTCGCTCTGCGGCTCCACGCCCGCCACGGCGTCGAACACCGCGACCGCCCCGTCGAGGACCCGCAGCGAGCGCTCGACCTCGTCGGCGAAGTCGACATGGCCGGGGGTGTCGATCAGGTTGATCCGGTGGCCCTCCCAGGAGCAACTGACGGCCGCCGCGGAGATGGTGATGCCGCGTTCGCGCTCCTGGGGGCGGCAGTCGGTGAAGGTGGTGCCTTCGTGGACCTCGCCGCGCTTGTGGATGGCGCCGGTCAGGTAGAGGATCCGCTCGGTGACGGTGGTCTTGCCCGCGTCCACGTGGGCGAGGATGCCCAGGTTGCGGACGGCGGCGATGCCCGTGACCGGGGTGGTGCCGGTGGTGGTGCCGGTGTTGGTGGTGGTGCCGGTGGTGTGGCGGACGTCGGTGCGCATGGCCCGGTGCCTTTCGGGGTGTTCCTGGAAAGGGGCGGCGCGATTGCGGCGACGGCACGGACGGGCGCCCCGGCCGGACTGCGGTCGGGGCGGGTCGGCCCCGGGAAGCGGGGCCCGGACGTCCGGTGGACGGTCCGGTGTCAGGCGTGCGTCGCGGGTCTCCGGTGCCGGCCGCGCAGCGGGCACCGGGCGCACGAGGACACCAGGATCACCTCGTACCGGGACGCGGGGACGACGACAGCGGTGCGGTAGCGCACGGCAGGCCTCCCTCGACTCGTCACGGTGCGCGCCGCCACCGGGACCGGGGCGCGTTGTTGCGTGCCCGAGTGTAGGGACCCGGCCGTGGCGGGGTCACCGGGTTTTCCGGCGCGGTCCTTCGGGGTGGCCCGTCGGGGTGGCCCGTCGGGGTGATCCGTCGCGACGTCCGGGCGGGTCCGGATGCGGTCGGATCCGACCCGCCGTCAGTCGTCCGTCGCCCCGCCGTCGCCCCGCCGTCAGGCCGTCGCCGGGCCACCGTCGCGCCGCCGCTGCCCCCGTCCCCGTCCCTGCCCTCTGCCCCCGTCCCCCGTCCCCCGTCCTGTGACCGCTCACCCCGCGGCGGCGGCCGCCAACCGGCTTGCAGCCTTGACGAGTTCGGCCTGGTCGGCGGCGGCCGCGAAGCTCAGCCGCAGGTACGCGGCGGGCGGCTCGGCCGGGAAGTAGCGCCGGCCGGCGTTGACCGCCACGCCGACCGCGCGCGCCGCGTCGGCGACGGCGCCGTCCGCGAGCGGTTCCGGCAGCCGCAGCCAGAGGTGGAGGCCGCCGGCCGGGAGCCGGACGGGCGCCCAGTCGGGGAGGTCCTGGGCGAGCGCGCCGGCGAGGACGGCGCAGCGTTCGCCCAGCGCAGCGCCGAGGGTGCGCAGGTGGCGGTCCCAGGCGGGGGTGGAGAGCAGTTCGACGGCGGCCTCCTGGAGCGGGCGCGCGACGAAGAAGTCGTCGACCAGCCGCATGCCGCGCAGCCGGCCCATGACCGGGCCGCGGGCGATCAGCGCACCGATCCGCAGGCTCGGCGAGGCGGGCTTGGTCAGCGAGGTGAGGTGGACGACCGTGCCGTCGCGGTCGTCGGCGACCAGCGGCGGCGGTACGGGGCGTCCGTGGCCGAGGTGGCGGGCGAAGTCGTCCTCGATCAGGAAGGCCCCGGCGGCGCGGGCGACGTCGACGACCTGCCGGCGGCGGTCCGGGGAGAGGACGGTGCCGGTGGGGTTGTGGAAGGTCGGCTGGCAGTAGAGCAGCCGGGCGCCGGTCATGGCGAAGGCGTCGGCCAGCAGGTCGGGGCGGATGCCGTCCTCGTCGGTCGGGACGGGGACGGGGCGCAGTCCGGCGGCGCGGGCGGCGGCGAGTGCGCCGGGGTAGGTGGGCGACTCGACGAGGACGGGACTGTCGGGCGCGGCGATCGCCCGGAAGAGCATGGAGAGCGCGCCCTGGCCGCCCCCGGTGACCAGCACGTCCTCGGGGCCGACCCCGGGGCCGGCCTGGCGGGCGAGGACCGCGCGCAGCGGCGCGAGTCCGACGGCGGGTGCGCGGCGCCAGGCGTCGGGGCGGCGGGCGGCCCGGGCCAGGGCGGCGCCGAGGGCCCGGGTGGGCTGGAGGTTCTCGTGCAGGTAGCCGCCGGCGAGGCTGATCGTTCCGGCCGGCGCCGTGGTCGCCGTGTCGCCGGTTCCGCCCGGTTCGGCTCCCGGGTCGCCGCCCGGCGCCTGCGGGCGCCCGGCCAGGGCTACGGCCTGCCAGGAGGTGTCGGGTGCCTGGCTGCCGGGGCCGGGCCGGCGCACGGCCACGAAGGTGCCGCTGCCGGGGCGGGTCACCACGAGTCCCTCGGCGGCCAGTTGGGCGATCGCCCGGGACACGGTGACCGGACCGACGCCGTGACGGGCGATCAGGTCCCGGCTGCTGGGCAGCCGGTCGCCCGGCGCGAGGGCGGCGACCTCCCCGCGAAGGACCCTCACGAGCGCCTCGGTACTGCTACTGTCAGACATGAAGAACCACGATAGCGCTTTCACCTCCAGGACGGAACCGCTCCCCACCGGGCAGGACTTCGACCTCGCCGCCCTGCGGGCCGACACCCCCGGCTGCGAGTCCGTGATCCACTTCAACAACGCCGGCTGCGGGCTGACGGCCCGCCCGGTCCTCCGGGCGATGGTCGACCACCTCCACCTGGAGGCCACCGTCGGCGGGTACGAGGCCGCCGCCGCCCGCGCCGCCGAGATCGCCGACTTCCACGCCTCGGTCGCCGAACTGATCAACGCCCGCCCCGGGACGATCGCCTTCGCCGGCAGCGCGACGCACGCCTACACCAAGGCGCTCTCCGCGATCGACTTCCGGCCCGGCGACACCGTCCTCACCACCCGCAACGACTTCGTCTCCAACCAGATCGCCTTCCTCGCCCTGCGCCGCCGCTTCGGCGTCGAGATCGTCCACGCCCCCGACCACCCGGACGGCAGCGGCGTCGACGTCGAGGCGATGGCCGCTCTGATGCGCGCCGAACGGCCCCGGCTGGTCGCCGCCACGCACGTCCCGACCAACTCCGGCCTCGTGCAGCCCGTCGCCGAGATCGGCCGGCACTGCCGGGAGCTCGACCTGCTCTACCTGGTCGACGCCTGCCAGTCCGTCGGCCAGTACGAGATCGACGTCGAGGAGATCGGCTGCGACCTGCTCACCGCGACCTGCCGCAAGTTCCTGCGCGGACCACGCGGTTCCGGCTTCCTGTACGCCTCCGAGCGGGTGCTGCGAGCCGGGTACGAGCCGCTGTTCATCGACATGCACGGCGCCCGCTGGACGGCGCCCGGCGAGTACCGGCCGGTCGACACGGCGGCCCGGTTCGAGGAGTGGGAGTTCCCCTACGCGACGGTGCTCGGCAGCGCGGCCGCCGTCCGCTACGCGCTGCGGGTCGGACCGGCGGCCGTCGCCCGGCGGACCCCGGCACTCGCCGCCCGGCTCCGCGAAGGACTCGCGGACCTGCCCGGCGTCCGCCTGCTGGACGGCGGGCCGGCGCCCGCCGCGCTGGTGACCTTCGCGGTGGCGGGCTGGGAGGCGGCGGCGTTCAAGGCGGCGCTGGACGCGCGCGCCGTCAACTCGGCACTGAGCTTCCGCGAGTTCGCGCAGTTCGACTTCGCCGACAAGGACGTCGACTGGTGCCTGCGCCTGTCGCCGCACTACTACAACACCGAGGAGGAGGTCGACGAGGTGGCCGAGACCGTCGGCCGGCTGGTCCGCCGCGGCCCCGCGGCGGGCGCGGCGTCCGGTGCGGGAACGGGAGCCGGCCGGTGACGGGCGGCAGCGCTCCCACCCCGGCGCCCGCACCCGGGACCGCACCCGCCCCCGGGACCACCGGGACCGCCGGAGCTGCCGGGACCCCCGGGGCCGCCGGGACCGCCGGAGCCACCGACGAGCCGGCCGGAAGCCTCTGGCGCAACCGGGACTTCCGCCGGTTCTGGGTCGGCGAGACGGTCTCGCTGCTGGGCACCCAGGTCACCAACCTGGCCCTGCCGCTGACCGCCATCCACGCCTTCGGCGCCACCGACGAACAGGTCGGACTGCTCCGCTTCCTCCAGCTCGTCCCCTACCTCGGGCTCGCGCTGCTGATCGGGGTCTGGACCGACCGGGTGCGGCGGCGGCCGGTCATGCTCGGCGCCAACGTGGTGCGGCTGGTCCTGCTCGCGCTCGTCCCGCTGCTCGCCTGGTGGCACGTGCTGAACCTGCCGGTGCTGCTCGTGATCGCCTGCGCGGTGGGCACCGCCTCGGTGGCGTTCGACGTGAGCTGGATGTCGTACGTGCCGGTGCTGGTGCGCAGCCCCACCCGGTACGTGGAGGCGAGCGCCCGGATGGGCGTCAGCAGTTCGGCCGCCGAGGTGGCCGGTCCCGGGCTGGCCGGCGTCCTGGTCTCGGCGCTCACCGCGCCGGTGGCCCTGGTGGTCGACGCCTGCTCGTACGCGGTGTCGCTGGTCTCCCTGCTGCTGATCCGCACCCGGGAGCCGAAACCCGCGCCCGCCGCCGAACGGCACCTGCTCACCGAACTCCGGGACGGCCTGCGCTGGGTGCTGCGGGACGGCGTGCTGCGGGCCCTGGCGCTGATCGGCTTCTGCTGCAACTTCTCCATGGTCACGGTCTGGACGATGTTCCTGCTCCACGGCACCAACGACCTGCACCTCGGCTCGACCGCCCTCGGCGGGGTGCTCGCCACCGCCTCACTGGGCGGGCTGGCCGGCGCCCTGCTCTCCCGACGGGTCATCGCACGGTTCCCGCTCGGCCGGGTCTACCTGGTCGCCCAGTCGGCACTGCTGCTCGGCCCGCTCCTGGTCGCCCTGGCCGCCGGGCCGCGGCCGCTGGTGATCGCGCTCTGCGCGCTCTCCTTCTTCACCAGCTACCTGGGTCTGGGGGTGGCGGGGGTGGTCATCGTCAGCCTGCGCCAGGCGTTGACGCCGCAGTCGATGATGGGCCGGATGACGGCGGCGTTCCGCACCCTGCTGTTCGGCGGCGGCGCGCTCGGCGGGCTCTCCGCCGGGCTGCTGGCCGGGCGGATCGGCGCCGACGACGCGCTGCGGGTGGCGGCGGCCGGTTCGGCGGTGGCCGTCATCGGACTGGTGCTCTCCCCGGTGGTCCGGTTGCGCGCGCTGCCGACGGCCCCGCCCGACCGGCCGGTGCCGGGCGCCGGGGCGGGAGCGAAGGCGGGAACGGACGCGGTGGGAGCGGAGGCTGCGGAAACGGAGGCCGGGGCACGGTGAGCCGGCGCCGTCGCGGTGGACGGACATCGGGCGAGCGTTCACCGGACGGCGGGCCGGGGCGGCACCCGCCGGCCCGGCGCCCACCGCGGCGACGCCCACCGGACCACCGTCCGGATCCCGCGGACCTTCCGTCAGGACGGCGGCGGGCTCGGCGCCTCGGTGGCGCAGACGGTGCCACGGGCGTCGATGATCGCGCAGGCCCTGGCGTCGGTGGGGCCGGTGGACCGCACCATCTGGGTGTGCGCGGTGCGGCCGGTCTGCTGGCGGTACTCCTCCTGGTCGGGCGGAGTGCCCTCGCGGCCGAACACCTGGACGCGGTCGCCCGGCGAGCTGCCCGAGATCCTGGCCCAGGCCGCCTGGCACCCGGCGCTGTAACGGAGCTCCACGTGGACGCCGAAGTCCCGGCCCTGCGCGGTGGTGACGGCGTCGTACTGGCAGACGGTGGTGTTGGGCTCGGTGTGCACGCAGCCTTCGGCACGACAGGTGGCGGTCGCGGTGGCACTCGGGGCCGTCCCGCCCTGGGCGGGCGCAGCCGGTCCGGGGGCGGCCAGTCCGGGGGCGGCCGGTCCGGGCGGGGCGGACGCGGCGGCCGGCGGGACCGCGTGGGCGCCCTCCGCCCGACCGGCCGTCGACGGCCCGAGCAGGTGGTGGACGAGCAGGCCGCCCGCGACCACGCCCGCCAGTGCGGCCGCCGCGCCGGCCGACCAGGCCACCCAGTGCCGGGGGCGCTCCGTCGAAGGGGCGACCCGCGTGGGCGTGTCCGAGGGAGCGGCCGCCCGGGTGGGGACACCCGGCGCAGGAACGCCCGCCCCTGACACGGCATCCTCGGCATCCTCGGCATCCTCCACCGCCTCTGCCTCCGCGCGATCGGCCGGCGCAGCGGGCACCCGCGCGGGGTCGGCCGACGGTTCGACGGCCACCCCGGCGCCGGCGGGCGCTCCGTCGGAACCGCCCGGAACGGGCGACGGCCCCGACACCGACGCCGCCGACCCTCGACCCACCGACCCTCGACCCACCGCCGCCCGGCCCACCGATCCCGGGTCCACCGGTCCCCGGCCCGCCGCCGCGCGCTCCTCCGGCGCGACGGCCGGCAGCCCGGCGCGGAGCTCCTCGTCCACCCGGGCCCGCAGCGCGAGGGCCCGGTCGAGGTCCTCCCCGGGGAGCCGGTAGCACGCCCAGAGCGCGCGGATCGCCGCCTCCGGCGCCGGGTTCCGCCCGTCCGGGCTCTCGTAGCGCGACACCGTCGTCTGGGCGACGCCGAGCCGCCGGGCCACCGTCTTCTGCGGCAGTTCGCCGGCCCGGGTGCGCCAGCCGCGCAGGGTCCGTGCCAGCTCCGCACGTGCCGACGGGGCCGCCCCGTCGCCCTCCGCGCCCGGCCCGGTGACTCCCTTGTCCGGCATCCGTCCACTCCCCTCTGCCGCAGCCCTGTGCATATCCGCAGCTCAGCGGCGGTGCATACCCGGCCGCATACGAATGAGTAACCAGCTGATCGCGCAGCGTAGAAGTCCTCGACCCGGCCGTGCAACGCTGATGACCAGCCGGTGGAGACGCCCGGCGAATCCCAACCCCTCCCGTACCCGGGCTGCCGCGTGCCGTCCGGGGATCGGGAATGCACTCGAAGGAGTCACAGATGCACACCACCCGTCACCTCACGCTCGCCACGCTCAAGCAGCGTGCGGGCCGCACCGTCGCCGTCGCCGCCCTGGCGGCGGCCGCGCTCACCGGGACCGGCGCGGCGGACGCGCTCGCCTTCCCGGCCGCGCCGGCCGCCGCCGTCACCGCCGATGTCGCGGACCTCGCCACCGGGGCCGACGCCACCACCGACGGGGCGCGGGAGGGGGCGGCCGCTCCGGCGGCGGCCACCCTGCGCGACCGGATCGTGGCGGCGGCGCGCGGCCAGATCGGGGTCACCGAGAGCAGCTCGGCGTGCCAGAAGTACCTCACCGGCAAGGGCCAGACCTGCCGCAACACCTCCTGGTGCGCGGCGTTCGCCGAGTGGACCTGGCGGCACGCCGGGGTGAAGAACGGCCCGACCACCCTGCTCGGGCGCGGGGTCGGCAAGTGGGGGCAGGAGCACCACCTCTTCCACACCGGCTCGCCCAAGCCCGGCGACCTCGTCGTCTACGGCCCGCCGGCCTACGCCCGCGGCGGCCACGTCGGCGTGGTGGTCTCGGTGAACCGCGACGGCACCCTCGACACCGTCGAGGGCAACGTCAGCAACAAGGTGACCCACCGCCACATCAACCCGCGCACGGCCACCGGCGGCACGAAGAACTGGAAGATCTCCGGCTACGTGACCCCGCCGGGCGCCTGACCCCGCCCTTTCCCCCACCGACGGCCCCGGCCCGGTGCCGCCCCTCCCCACGGAGGGCGCGGCCCCGGGCCGGGGCCGTTCCACCCCGCCCTCACACCGGAAGCCCGATCGGCTCCCGCCCGGCACCGTCGTGGCGCAGCACGGCCGTCCCGGCGGCATCGTGACGGCGCAGCACCCGGGCGATCAGCTCCATGCCGGCGGCCAGGTCGTCGCGGATCCGGATCCTCAGGTCCGTGGTTGCCACCACGAAGCCCCCGGCGGGGTCCGCGGTCATGGTGCCCTCGCCGCTCCCGGCCCGGCCCAGGCCGGCCGCCTTCAGCTCCGCGGAGAGTTCGGACGCGACCGTGCGGCCGTACTGCCCGGGGCGGTCCGTCACGGGCAGTACGAGCCGGAGGTCCCAGAAGCGGGCGCCGCTCAGCGGGCTGCGGCCGAACCACCGCCGGACCAGTTCGCCCTGGGGCAGCCCGGCCAGCACCTCGACCGCCCAGCAGGACTCGGTCCGGTCGACCGGTTCGCGCAGGGCCCGCAGCACGACGGGGCTGTCGTAGCCGGCGGCCGCCAGTGCGGCGGCGAGTGCGGTGGAGTGGGCATGTCCGTCCGGGGCGGTGCACCGGTCGAGCGCCGTCCGGACGGCGGGGGCCGCCAGGGCCGGGTGGCGGGCCGCCTCCGCCGAGCCCCCGGGCCAGGCCCCTGGCCCCGTACCGGCCCACGACGCCCCGCCCCACCCCTTCCCCTCCCGCCAGGAGCCCTGCGGCCCCGAGCCCCGAGCCCCGAGCCTCCGCCGGGCCTACTCCCGACAGGCGGCCCGCTCCCCCGGCGACGGGGCCGCCGCCGGGGCCGCCCCCGCCCGCCCCGCGCCCTCCCGCCCGGCATCCTCACTCCCCACGCCCTCCCGGTCCGCCGCCCGGCGCGGGCGTCCGAGGACGACGCCGGCCAGGACCAGCACCAGCCCCGCCAGCTGGAGCGGACCCAGCACCTCGCCCGCGACCGCGGTACCGAGCAGCACGCCGGTCAGCGGGTTGAGCAGGCCCAGCAGGCCGACGGTGCCGGCCGGCAGGTGCCGAAAGCCGGCGAACCAGACCGCGAAGGCGAGCGCGGTCGCCACCACCGCGACGTAGCCGAAGGCGAGCAGCTCCCGACCGTTGGGCGCGGCGGGCGCCCCCTCGACCGCCGCCGCCACCGGGAGCAGCACCAGGCCGCCGGCCACCAGCTGCCAGGCGGTGGTGGCGAGCACGTCGGCGCCGTCCCGCCACCGCCCGGCGAGCACGTAGCCGAACGAGGAGACCAGCATCGCCGCCGCCGAGGCCGCCAGGCCGGGCAGGCTCACCGCTCCGGCCCGGGTCAGCAGCATCAGACAGACCCCGCCCAGGCCGACCACCGCCCCGGCCAGGTGGGCGCGGACCGGGCGCTCGGCGGTCAGCGCCCAGGCGAGCAGCAGCATCGCGAGCGGGGAGGCCGCCATCACCGTGGAGGCGACGCTGGTGGCGAGCAGTTGGGAGGCGACGTAGAGCAGGACGAAGAAGCTGGCCGTGTTGAGCAGCCCCAGCACCGCCGAGCGCCACCACCACGCGCCCCGCGGGCGCCGGGGGCGGATCGCCAGCAGGAGCAGCCCGGCGGGCAGCGCACGCAGGGCCGCGCCCCAGAGCGGGCGGTCCGCCGGGAGGAACTCCCGGGTGACGAAGTAGTTGGCCCCCCAGGCCACCGGCGCGACAGCGGTCAGCGGCACCCACCGAAAACTGGCTTCCATGGAAGACAATATATCTTCCCTGGAAGCTATCGGACTAGGATGCAGCCATGGAGCACACGCACGACGGCCACCGGGCGGACCGGAACCAGGACCACGTCTCCCTGATCCAGGCCGAGTGGCGCCGGGAACGCCCCGACCTGGACGTCTCGCCCCAGGCGGTGATCGGCCGGCTGCACCGGCTGGCCGGTCGGCTCACGGAGGAGCTCTGCCTGGTCTACGGCCGGTACGGGCTCGGCGAAGGCGACTTCGACGTCCTGGCGGCGCTGCGCCGGGCCGGTGCGCCGTTCGAGCGGGCCCCCGGCGAACTGGCCGCCCACACCATGGTCACCACCGGTGCCATGACCAAGCGGGTCGACCGGCTGGAGCGGGCCGGGCTGGTCACCCGCCGCCGCAGCGAGGCCGACGGACGGGGCCGGGTCGTCGCCCTCACCGAGGCCGGCCGCCGCCTGTTCGACGACGCGTTCACCGCCCACATGCGCAACGAGCACCGGCTGATCGGCCTCCTCTCCCCCGAGGAGGCGGCCGCCCTGGAGGTCCTGCTGACGGCCTGGCAGCACCGCCTCGACCACCCCGGCACGGGCCCGCGGCAGCCGGACGGCACCGCACCGGACGGACGCGGGGCGGCGGGCAGCGCACCGGACGGACGCGGAGCGGCGGGCACCGCACCGGACGGGCGCGGAGCGGCGGGCACCGCACCAGCCGGGGGCGGGCCGGAGAAATCCGAATGATCCCGGCGCAGTCGGCACGATAGCGTCGCGCCGTGACGAAACGGACCTGGGACCTCATTCTGCTCGGTGGCGCGTCCGGGGTCGGCAAGAGCACGGCCGCCGCCCGGATCGCCGCCCGGACCGGCGCCTTCGTGGTCGAGTTCGACGACGTGGTCAGCGCCGTCCAGGAGCTCACCACCGCCGCCCAGCACCCCGGGCTGCACCACTTCGACGGCATCGCCGATCCGGACGGACTGCCGCCCGAGCGCGTGCTGGAACTCCAGATCGCCACCGCCGAGGCACTCGAACCCGCCCTGCTCGGCGTGGCGCGCAACCGGCTGACCGTGCCGGTGCCGGCCGTCATCGAGGGCGACTACCTCACCCCGGCCGGCGCCGCCCGCGCCGTCGCGGAAGGCCGGGCGGCCGGACGCCGCGTCCGCGCGGTCTTCCTGCACGAACCGGACGCGGACCGGATCACCGCCAACTACGCGGCCCGGGAACCGGAGAGCGGCGTACAGGCACTCCGCGCCGAGGTCAGCGCCCGCTACTCGCGCTGGCTCGGGTCACAGGCCCGCCTGCACGCGCTCCCGGTGGTCGACTGCCGGCCGTGGTCCACGCTGGCCGCCCGCATCGACCGGGCACTCGACCCGAGTCCGGGTCCGGGTCCGGGTCCGAGTCCGGGTCCGGGTCCGGGTCCGGGTCCGGGTCCGGGTCCGAGTTCCGATCCGGGTCCGGAGCCGGGCCCGGATCAGAGCCAGAGCCGGAGTCAGAGCCAGAGCCGGAGTCAGAGCCAGAGTCGGAGTCAGACCAGCGTGTAGCCGCCGCTGCGGAAGGTGGAACCGACGTTGCTGCAGTACGCGTAGGACCAGACGCCGCCGGACCGGGTCGGCCCGTAGACCACCTTGTTGTTGGCGCAGACGGCCCACGCGTAGTAGCTCCGGGTGCCGTCGCACGCGACGCCGTAGCTGACGTAGTTGCTGTAGGTCGCACAGGAGGCGACGCGGGCGGGCGCGGCGGAGGCCGGGACGGCCGCGAGGACCGGGACGGCCAGTGCCGCGGTCGCGGCGACCGCCGCCGCTGCGGAACGGATGCGCATGATTCCCCTCCAGTAAGGGTCGGTTCGGTTGACGACGGCCGGGAGGCCGGCGGAGCGGCGCTCCGGAGGCAGGCCGGACGGCATGGCTGACGGCCGGTCGGCCCGGGCCGGAAGGCCGGCCGAGGGCCGCGGGCCGCGGGCCCGCCACAGCCCCCCGGACTGTCGCGGGCCACTGCGGGCCGCTGCCCCCCACTGTCCGCTCCGGGGCCTCACCGGAACCGGAAGCAGGACGGGAAACATCGAATGCCCGGCCCGCCCGTGGTCCCGGGTCCGCCCCGACCCGTAGGGCCGGGTCCATCAGCTCGCGCCCACCGCCCCCACCCGCACGGGCTGTTGTGTCATGTTCCCGTGAGGTACGGGGCTCTTGTTCGCACGGCCGAGCGGACCGGTTCACCGGTCCGTGGCGTCCAGGTCTTTCGTGGACGATTGGCTGCCGTCGGCCCGGTGATCACGCACCCGGGCCGTCCGCCGCGTACCGGCGGACCGTCACCGGCCGCGTCCTGCGCTCGCACCGGCGGCGCCGAAGTCCCCCGACGACACGAGGAGTCGACCACCGATGCCACCCCCCGCCACCACCCCGGCCACCCGGACGGCGCCCGCCGCCCCACGCCGCCGCCGGCGGCCCGTCGCCGCGCTCGCGCTCGGCGCGCTGATCGTCGCCGGCCTGCCCGCCCTCGCGCCCGCCACCGCCTGGGCCGCACCCGGCGTACCCGCCTCACCCACCGCACCCGGTCGGGGCTCGGCGGCCGATCCCCGCCTGGTCCTCGACCGGCCCGGCGAGTCGGTCGTCACCCGCCGCGAGGTGACCCCGATCGCCCCGGGGCTGTCCATGACCGCCTTCGACCGGCTCGGCAGGACCGGCTGGATCCGGGGCAAGGTCCTGGTCGCCGACCTCGCCACCGAGGGCCTCAGCGTGGACTACCTGTCCTCCGGCAAGGTGACCACCCGCCAGACCGTCACCGGGATGGCCCGGGGCGCGGGTGCGGTCGCCGCCGTCAACGGCGACTACTTCGACATGAACGCCTCCGAGGCGCCGCTCGGCGTCGGCGTCTCCCGCGGGGGCGGGCTGGTCCACGCGCCCGTCGAGGGCTGGAACCAGGCCGTGACCGTCGGCACCGACGGCCTGGCCCGGATGGCCGAGGTGTTCCTGGAGGGCCGCGCCGCCCTGCCCGGCGGGCGCGACCTCTCGCTCACCGGCGTCAACACCTACGGCCTGCCCGCCGACGGCGTCGGGCTGTTCACCCCCGCCTGGGGCGACGCCTCCCGCGCCAAGGTGGCGGACGGCTCGGGCGAGGTCGTGGAGGTGGAACTGCGCGACGGCCTGGTCACCGCCGTCCGGGAGCAGCCGGGCGGGGCCGTCCCCGAGGGCGCCACCGTGCTGGTCGGCCGGGAGGCCGGCGCCCGCGCGCTGCGCGAGCTGAAGCCGGGTGACGCGGTGTCCGTCGGCTACCGCCCGCGCGCCTCCTTCGGCGAGGTCGCGGTGGCGGTCGGCGGCTACCAGGTGCTGGTCCGCGACGGGGTCGCCCGCGAACCGGGCGAGAACGACGGCAACGAGCTCAACGCCCGTACGGCGGTGGGGTTCTCCGCCGACGGCAAGCGGATGTACCTGGTCACCGTCGACGGCCGGCAGGCCGACAGCCCCGGCATCGGCCTGCCCGACCTGGCCGTCCTGATGCGGGACCTGGGCGCGCACAACGCCCTCAACATGGACGGCGGCGGCTCCTCCGCGATGGCCGCCCGGCTGCCCGGGACCGCGCAGGCGGGCACCGTCAGCAGCCCGTCCGACAACGGCGGGGAACGGGCGGTCGCCAACGGCCTCGGCCTCTTCTCCGCGCCCGGCTCCGGTCTGGCCCGGGGGTTCCGGGTGCGCCCGGCCGAGCCGGTGGACACCGCGACCCGGGTCTTCCCCGGCCTGCACCGCACCGTCCGCGCGCTGCCGCACGACGAGGCCTTCGGTCCGGTGACCGGGAGCGTGCCCGCCGTCCGCTGGTCGGCCGCCGGAAGCCCCTCGCACGCCGCGAGCTCCTCGGCCACCACGAGCTCCTCGGCCACCGCGAACACCGACAGCGCCGCGAACGGCGGGCCGTCGGCGGGCGGCGGCGCCGTCGAGGTGTCCGGCAAGGGCACCGAAGCCGTCGTCACCGGCCGCACCTCCGGCCCGGCCTCGGTCACCGCGGCCGCCGACGGCGCCGAGCCCGCCACCCTGCCGCTGACCGTCCTCGGTGCCCCGGTCCGGATCACCGCCGGCACCGACCCGGTCGGCCTGGAGACGGCCGGCGCCACCGCGCGGATCGCGGTGACCGGCTTCGACGCCCAGGGCCACGCGGCCCCCGTCGAGGCCGCCGACATCGCCGTCACCGGCGGCGACGGCGTGGTCGAGACCTCCGCCGCCGACGACGGCTCGATCGCCCTCAAGGCGCTCGCCGACGGAAGGTCGGCCACGCTCCGGCTGACCGTGGGCGGCCTGGAGACCGTCGTCGCCGTCACCGTCGGGACGACCGAGAAGCCGTTCGCCGACTTCTCGGACGCGGCCGCCTGGAAGTCCGGCAACGACCGCGCGCCCGGCGGCACCGTCGGCCCGGCGGCCGGCCACGACGGGGGCCACGGCCTGCGGATGACGTACGACTTCACCCGGTCCACCGGCACCCGCGGCCAGTACGCGATCGCCCCGGAGGGCATCACCCTGCCCGGCCAGCCGCGCTCCCTCAGCATGTGGATCGAGGGCGACGGCAACGGCGCCTGGCCGCGCATCCAGTACCGCACCGCCGCCGGCGTCACCGCCAACCTGGACGCGCCGACGGTCACCTGGACCGGCTGGCGCCGGGTGGAGTTCCCGGTCCCCGCCGGCGTCCAGTACCCGCTGACCTTCCAGCGGTTCCGGCTGATGGAGACCGGCGCCTCCCGCTCCTACACCGGCGCGATCACCCTCGCCGACCTGCGGGTCGAGGTGGCGCCCGACGTCGAACTGCCGGTCCGGCCGCGGGTCACCGACCCGGTGGTGCTCACCCACGGCACCGTGGACGGCAGGCCGCTGCGGGTCGCCGTGATGTCCGACGCGCAGTTCATCGCCCGCAGCCCGGAGAGCGACATCGTCCAGGCCGCCCGCCGGACGCTGCGCGAAATCGCCGCGGCCAGGCCCGAACTCCTCATCATCGCCGGCGACTTCGTCGACGAGGCGAGCCCGGCCGACTTCGCCCTGGCACGCACGCTGCTGGACGAGTTCGACCGGCTGACCGGCCACGGCGTCCCCTGGCACTACGTGCCCGGGAACCACGAGGTGATGGGCCCCGGCACCATCGACAACTTCACCGCCGCCTTCGGCGCGACCAGCGAGGTGTTCGACGTCAAGGGCACCCGGTTCCTCACCCTGAACAGCTCGCTCGGCTCCCTGCGCGCCGGCGGCTACGACCAGATCACCAGGCTCCGCACGACGCTGGACGAGGCCGCCGAGGACCCGTCCGTCACCGGCCTGCTGCTCTTCGAGCACCACCCGACCCGCGACCCGCTGCCCGACCAGGGCAGTCAGCTCGGGGACCGGAAGGAGGCCGCCCTGGTCGAACAGTGGCTGGGCGAATTCCGGGCCGGCGGCAAGTCCGCCGCGATGGTCACCGGCCACGTCGGCGTCTTCCACGCGAGCAGCGTCGACGGCGTCCCGTACCTGGTCAACGGCAACTCGGGCAAGGGCCCGGCCGCCGAACCCGACCGCGGCGGATTCACCGGCTGGACCATGCTCGGCATCAACCCGGCCGCCGGGAGGGTCACCGACCGGTACGCCGTGCCGGACGACGCCTCCGCCTGGCTGCGCGCCGAGGTCAGGGCCCGCGCCGACGCGGTCGACCTGCGGGCGCCCGAGTCGCTCGCCCTGCTCGGCACCGCGCCGGTCACCGCGACGTTCACCCAGGACGGCGAG
This sequence comes from Kitasatospora sp. NPDC042419, assembly GCF_056437345.1. Classification (NCBI taxonomy): domain Bacteria; kingdom Bacillati; phylum Actinomycetota; class Actinomycetes; order Kitasatosporales; family Streptomycetaceae; genus Kitasatospora; species Kitasatospora sp. NPDC042419. Next base: position 38,666 of record NZ_JBWKAW010000021.1, on the reverse strand, counting down.
CGGACCGTCCCGGTCGCCTGGCCGGTCACCGCCCGGTGGGGCGGGCAGGGCGTGCACGTCGGCCCTGCCGCGGGCGCCCCGCGCGGCTCCGTCGCCGCGTACGACCCGGCCGCCGGGACACTCACCGGGCTGCGGCCCGGCACCGCCACGCTGACCGTCACCGTCGGCGGGGTGACGGCCGAACGGAAGGTCACCGTCGGGTCCGTCCCGGCCTGCACCACCACGCTGCGCGGCGTCCAGAAGCAGCTGGCCGTCACCTCCGGCGTCACCTGCCTGGACGGCGCCACGGTGACCGGCCCGGTGCTGGTCGGGCCCGGCGCGGCCCTGATCGCCCACGGCGCGACCGTCAAGGGCCCGGTCTCGGCGCGCGGCGCGGCCGCCCTCGTGCTGGCCGACACCCAGGTTTCCGGACCGGTCGCGGTGAGCGGCTCGACCGGTCCGGTCGCCCTGCTCTGGTCCGCGGTGGCCGGTCCGGCCCACCTGGCGCTCAACACGGGTGGCACCGCCGTCGCCGGCACCACCGTGCGCGGCCCGCTGGACTGCTCGGGCAACACGCCCGCCCCGGGCAACGGCGGCCAGGCCAACACCGTGAGCGGACCCAGGAGCGGCCAGTGCGAACGACTGTGACGCGTCGTCGGATCTGACCGACTGCCCCGTGCGGGCCACCGCCTCCGACGGCGGCGGCCCGCACGGCCGTTCGCCGCGCCGCCGCCCGGAACTCGGTCCGGTTGCGCGACGACGCGGACTTCGCGCCGGTCGCCCGGCACCCTGTAGCCCGGTCGCCCCGGTCCCGGTCACCCGGTCACCCCGCCCCCGGCCCGGCGGCCCGTCGGCCCGTCGGCCGGGCTACAGCCCCCAGAAGGGCCCGCCCAGTCCCACCGAGCGCAGGTAGTCGGCGGCGTCGGCCGGCTCGCGCCGCGTGTAGGGCGAGTCGAGCCGGCCGTCGTACCAGTGCGCGGCCAGCCGCCAGAGGGTGGGCAGGTCGAGGACGGCCCCGCGCGAGTTGCCGGTGTCCGCGAGCCAGGCGTCGACGCAGCCGACCGAGCAGAACAGGCGCTGGTGGGCGCAGGTGTGGACGACGTCCTCCCACATCCTGGCCGCGGGCACCAGGAAGTGGGCGACCTGCTCCCCTTCCGGCGGCGCCTCCCGGGTGACCGCCCAGGCATGGGGTCGGCCGCAGGCCGGGCAGGTGGTGGCCACCAGGGCGGGGTCGGCGCCGGGCACGAGGTGGGCCAGGGCGAACGAGTCCCAGGCGCAGCCGCCGAACCAGAGGGTGGAGCCGGCCATCACCGAGAAGCCGAGCGGCACGGCCGAGAACGGGTGGGCCATGAGAACCGCGTCGTCCGGGCCCAGCGCGAGGTGCCGGTCCGCGGCGAGCCGCCGCAGGCCGTCCCGGACCTCCGCCGCGGTGGAGCCGAGCGCGGCGGCCAGGCCGTCGTGGCCGGGGGCCCGCCCGGTGTCGGCGAAGGCCCGGTAGACCGCGAGCCGCAACCGTTCCGTGTCCGCGTCCGTGTCCGTGCCGGCACCCTGCCACGGCGGAGTCGACGGTCCCGTCACGGGCCCTGCGCTCCGTCGTAGGACTCGCGATGGGCGATCACCTCGGGCATGTTCTCCTCCGCCCAGTCCTTGATCGCCTTCAGCAGCGGCAGCAGCCCGGCGCCCAGCGGGGTGAGCGAGTAGTCGACCCGGGCCGGGACGGACGGGGTCACCGTCCGGGTGAGCAGGCCGTCCCGCTCCAGGGCGCGCAGCGTCTGGGTGAGCATCTTCTCGCTGACCCCGGCGAGGCGCCGGCGCAGCTCGCTGTACCGCTGCGGGCCGTCGGCGAGGGCGTTGACGATCAGGCTGACCCACTTGTCGCCGATCCGGTCCAGCAGCTGCCGGGCCGGGCACTCGGCGACGTACGCGTCGAAGCCGCGCCGCTCGGCCGAGCGGCGCTGGGCTGCGGTCATGGTCGCCATGGGTGCTCTCCTCCCCGTTCGGTACGCACTTCCGGGTACGTACTTCCTCCTGGAGAGCAACTCTCCCTAGCGTGGGCGGTGTTCGCAAGTCCGAAGGTGGGGCCGGTTCCGGGCGGATCCGGCCCCGGGTGAGAGGAGTGCGCGATGCGCGCCGTGGTGGTCCGTCGGTTCGGTGGCCCGGAGGTCCTGGAGCTGGTCGAGGTGCCCGCCCCCGAGCCCGGCCCCGGCCAGGTCCGGATCCGGGTGGAGGCCGCCACCGTGAACCCGGTGGACGCGGTGACCCGGGCGGGGGTGCTCGCGCAGGCGGGGCTGATGGCGCCGCGCGACACCGTCGGCCTGGGCTGGGACGTCGCCGGCACGGTCGACCTGACCGGCTCCGGGGTGACCGGGTTCGCCTCGGGCGACCGGGTGATCGGCCTGCGGGACCGGCTGGACGTCCCGCTCGGCGCCTACGCCGAGTACCTGGTGCTGGACGCCGCCGCACTGGCCCCGGCCCCGGCGGGCGTGCCGGCCGCCGAGGCGGCGACCCTGCCGCTCAACGGGCTGACCGCCGTCCAGGCACTGGACCTGCTCGACCTGCCGCCCGGCGCGACGCTGCTGGTCACCGGAGCCGCCGGCGCGGTGGGCGGCTTCGCGGTGGAACTGGCGGTGCTGCGCGGGCTGCGGGTGGTGGCGGTGGCCGGCACGGACGACGCGAGGGCGGTCCGCGAGCTGGGCGCCGAGTGGTTCGTGCCGCGCGGCACCGCCGACCTGGCCGCGGAGGTCCGCGCCCTGGTGCCCGGCGGGGTGGACGGCGCGCTGGACGCGGCGCTGCTCGGGGTGACGGCGCTCGGCGCGGTCCGCAACCGGGGCGCGTTCGTCGCGGTGTCGGCCGGCGCCGCGCCGCTCGGGCTGCGCGGCATCCGGGTGGCGCACGTCTGGGTGGCCGCGGACGGGGTGGCGCTCGCCGGGCTCTCGGTCCTGGCCGAGCGGAAGTCCCTCACCCTGCGGGTGGCCGGAACCCGCCCGCTGGAGGAGGCCGAGGCCGCCCACCGCAGGCTGGCCGAGGGCGGCCTGCGCGGCCGGCTCGTCCTGCTGCCCTGAGGCCTGTCGCCCCGGAAGTCCCGCACGGCAAGCTCCGGGGACCGCCCCGCGAGGTCCGGAAGTCCCGCAAGGTGCCCGGGACCAGGCCTCCGTCAGGGGACGGCCCCGGACGGAGGCCGGCGCCACCGACCGGCGTGCCGGCTGCGACCGCGCTACCCGGCCCCGAGCGGTCGGGGCGACTCCCGGCGGATCACCCGAACGGCTTCGGGCACCGAGTCGACGGTGAAGTCGGGGGTGACGCCTTCGGGGCGCTGCTCCGACACCCGGCTCCCGCGGAGCCAGACGGTACGGAGGCCGGCGGCCCGACCTCCCGCGATGTCGGCGAGCAGGCTGTCCCCGACCATCCAGCCCCCGTGCCCGATCGGGATTCCGCAGCGCCGGGCGGCCAGCCGGAAGATCTCGGGGTCGGGCTTGCGGACCCCGGCCTCCTCCGAGATGCACCAGGAATCGACCAGATCGGCGAGGCCGGTGCGCCGGATCTTGGCCAGCTGGCCGTCCTGCCTGCCGTTGGTGACGACCCCGACCGTCCACCCCGCGTCACGGAGTTCGCGCAACGCCGCGAGGACGGACGGCCGGCACACCACCAGTTCCGGCATCCGCGTGCGGTACCCGTCCCAGAGACGCTCCGCCGACTCGCCGAGGCCGAACCTCTCGCGCGCCTTCTCGAAGAAACCGCCCATCGGACCGGTGTGGCGGGCGTCCTCCTGCATCAGCCAGCCGTGCGCGCCCTCGTCGAGCGCCCGGTCGCCGACGAACTCCGCGGCCCAGACCGCGAACGCGGCGTCGCGGTCGAGAAGCGTGCCGTCGAGATCGAAGAACGCCGACTGCTGCACCCGAACACCCCTGTGACCTCGTGCGCGACCGGCCGTGGCCGGCGAGCGGCCGCTCGCCGACGGCCGCGGACCGACAGCCTTCAGCTTCCCTCGCCGACGGACCCGGAGGCGGACCCGGAGGCGGAGGCGGGCCCGGAGGCGGGCCCGGAGGCGGACCCGGAGGCGGAGGCGGGCCCGGAGGCGGGCCCGGAGGCCCCGCCGTCACTCCCGGAATCCTTCCCGCCCACGCGGGTGCGCAGCCAGGCGAGGGCGGCCACCAGGCCGACCACTCCGCCCGTGCAGAGCTTCACCGCCCCCTTGGCGACCAGCCAGCCGGTCCCCGGCGCCGTCCAGCCCAGCCAGTGGAGCACCGCCAGCAGCACCAGCACACCGCAGGCCGCGGCCAGCACGACGACCGCCACGACCGCTCCGGCGGAGAGCTCGCGTTCCTCGGCAACCGTTTCGTTCGTCCCCCCGGAATCCATGCGCCGAGTCTAACCGCAGGTCAGTTCGGTTCCGGTCCCCCGCCGGCACCCCTCGGCGCGTGCTCGCTCCCCCTGCCGCGCCCCGGTTCAGCGCCGCGCGTGGTGGGTGTCCCCGGTGTGCTCGCCGGTCTCGTGGTCGGGGAAGCTGACGGCCAGGGTCACCCGGTACTCGAAGACGTCGTCGCGGTGGCCGGGCACCCGCGCCCAGGCGAGCGAATGAACCTCCGCGTCCGGCGCCTGACGGCACCAGGCGGCCGCCTCCTCCAGGGCGCGGGCCGCCGACCGGCCGGTGCAGACCACCGCGGTGTACGCGGCCACCGCGACGTCCCCGCCGCACCGGCCGTCCCTGGAAACGGCGCGGACCGCGGCGGCGGCGCGGGTCAGGTCACGGGCGAGGTCGTCGACCACGCGGGGCGGCGCGGGCAGGACGGCCGGGGCCTCGGCCACGGTCTCCGGCAGGTTCGTACTCACTGTCAGGGCCTCCATCCCTCTGGCATCCGTCTGGCTGCGCGACCCGCCCCGTCACGGGATCCGCCTGATCATGGGGTCAGGATGACGGGCCGCCATTCCTGGCATGACCACTTTCACCAGAACGTCACCCGTCCGGGGAAGTCGGCGCTCCGCACTCGACACCGGCCCGGCCGCACTGGTAAAGGAGGTGGCGCCGCATCCGGCCAGGTCAGCCCGGCGGGCGGCGGGCGCCGCCGGGAGCCCGGCCGCACGTGCGCGTACCACCCCCGTGCCCCGGACCGCCCGTTCACCTCCCGGACGCGCCCGGCCCCGACCGCGCCCAAGCCCCGCCCCCACCCCGCCCCCACCCCGCGCCAGCCCGGCCCCGGGCCGTCACGAAGCTGTCCAACTCCCGTAGCGGGAACGGGAAATATCACCCCCGGCGGGCCCGTAGGATCCTGGACCACCGCAGTCCGCCGCAGTCGGCGGACGCCATCGGAGGGGGTCCCCATGGAGCGCAGGTCACCGATCGTTTCCGGCCGCCGGTACGCCTGGCTGCCCGCGCTGGCGCTGGCGGCCGTCGCGGTGGCGGGCTGCTCCTCGGGCGGGGGGAAGTCGGCGGCGTCCGCGCCGTCGAGCACGGCGGGCACGACGGCACCCGCGAGTGCCGCCGGCACACCCGGCGGCCCGACCGGCAGCCCCACCGCGACGGGCCCCGCCGCCACCGCCTCGCCGACCGCCGGCGCCCCGAGCAGCGCCGCCTCACCGGGGAGTCCGAAGCCCGGCAACTCCACGCCCGCGCCCGGCGGTTCGTCCGGCACCTCCGCCCCCGGCGGAAAGCGGCCGGCCGACGCCTGCACCCTGCTGACCTCCCCCGAGGTGGTCGCCGCCGTCGGCACCGGGGGACCGTTCAAGGGCACCCAGCCCGACCCGAAGGACGGCAAGCCGGTCTGGGGCTGCACCTGGGGATCCCGCCAGTCCTACGCCCACATCCGCGAGGTGGACGCGGGTGCGATCACCTCGGCCAGGGCCAACCCGGATCTCAAGACCACCCCGCTGCCCGGCGCCGGCGAGGAGGCGGTGCTGGTCCAGCGGAAGGACGGCACCCATCCCGGGGTGTACTTCACCTCGGCCGGCCACACCTACTCGGTCGAGGTGGTCAAGGACCGCGGCCCGGGCGACGACGTCAACGCCCCGGCGGAGGCGGCGGCCGCGAGCGCGCTGGCCCTGCTGCTCGCCCCGGCCGTCGCGGGGTGAGCCGTCCCGGCCCCCGGGACCGGCGCGGTGCGGGCCGAGACCGGTGCGGGCGGAGGCCGGCGCGGGCGGAGGCCGGCGCGGGCGGCGTGGTCCGGGTAGAGGCCGGTGCGGGCGGCGCGGTGCGGGCATCGGGTGCAAGCGGCCCGAGATCGGGCGCGCACGGCCGGACGCGCGGCCGGACACCCGGTCGGGCGACCGCCGCCCGGCGCAGCGGGTTCCCCCAGGGGCGTGAACGGCCCGGGGCCGGGAGCGGCGGGCGGATGCGGGCAGCGCACGGGCGTTCACAGAATGACGCCACGGCGCCGTACCCCGTACTCCCCGACTGCCAAGGCGGATCGTATGAGCCGACTCCTCCCACCCCCGTCCCCCGGCGGACCGCCCCCGGACGGAGCGCCCCCGGCCGGTCCGCCCCGTCCCGGACCCCGTCCCGGACCTCGTTCGCGGGCCCGGGCCCGCCGCTCCGGAGCGGCCCTGCTCTCCGGGCTCGCGCTGCTCGCCCCGGCCCTCGCGGCCGGCACGCTCACCGGCGCCGCGCCGGCCCGGGCCGACAACCCGACCGTCTCGGCCAACAACCTGCGCACCGGCTGGGACGCCGCCGAGCCGAACCTGAGCCCGGCCCAGGTCTCCGCCGCCGCCTTCGGCCGGCGCTGGTCGACCGCGGTGGACGGCGCGGTGTACGCCCAGCCGCTGGTGGCCGGCTCCACCGTGGTGGTCGCCACCGCGACCAACCACGTCTACGGCGTCAACGCGGCCGACGGGCGGATCGTCTGGGACCGCGCGCTCGGCGCCCCGGTGCCCTCGTCCACCGCCTGCCTGTCCCCGGGCACCGGTATCGTCTCGACGCCGGTCTACGACCGGGCGAGCGGGACCGTCTACCTGGTGACCAAGTCCAACGAGGGCGGCGCGCACTTCTCGGTGCACGCGCTGGACGTCGCGTCGGGCGCGGAGCGCAGCGGCTGGCCGGTCGCCGTCCAGGGCTCGCCGGTCAACAGCCCCGGCGTCCCGTTCAACCCGGCGACCTCCGCGCAGCGCGCGGGTCTGCTGCTGCTCGACGGCGCCGTCTACTTCGGCTTCGCCTCGGACTGCGGCGTCGGGACGTACGTCGGCACGGTGGCGGGCGTCAACACCAGCACCCGCAAACTCACCCTCTGGTCCACCGAGTCCGGCTCCGCCTCGCAGAACGCGGGCGTCTGGATGAGCGGCGGCGGCCTCGTCTCGGACGGCGCCGGGCGGATGTTCATCGCCACCGGCAACGGCGCCGGCGAGGGCTCCTCCCCGCTCAAGGGCCCGGGTGACAAACCGGGCGGCCACTTCGCCGAGTCCGTGGTCCGGCTGGGGGTCAACGCGGACGGCAGCCTCGCCCCGCGGGACTTCTTCAGCCCCACCAACAACCGGGAGATGGACCACGGCGACGTGGACCTCGGCTCCGGCGGCCCGGCCGCCCTGCCGTCCGGGTTCGGCACCTCCGCCCACCCGCGCCTGATGGTGCAGGTCGGCAAGGACGGCCGGATCTTCCTGCTGGACCGCGACCGGCTGGGCGGCATGGGCCAGGGCTCCGGCGGCACCGACAACGTGGTGGGCACCACCGGCCCGTTCAAGGGCGTCTGGGGCCACCCCGGCGTCTGGGGCGGCGACGGCGGCTACGTCTACCTGGTCGAGAACTACGGCTCACTGCGGGCCCTCAAGTACTCGGTGAACAGCGCCGGGAACCCCCAGCTGACCAGCGCCGGGACGAGCCCCGAGGGGTTCGGCTACGCGTCCGGCTCCCCGGTCGTCACCTCGAACGGCACGGCCGCCGGCTCCGCGCTGGTCTGGACGATCTACTCGGGCACCGGCCCGGGCGGCCAGAACGGCGAACTGCGCGTCTACGACGCGGTTCCGGTCAACGGCGCGCTCAAGCTGCGGCGCAGCTTCGCACTCGGCACGGTGACCAGGTTCTCCGTCCCGGCGACGGACGGCGGGCGGGTGTTCGTGGGCACCAAGGACGGCCACCTGGTCGCCTTCGGCCGCTCCGCCTGACGCACCGGCCCCGGTCGTGCCCGGTGGGCCGGATCCGCCCCGGCCCACCCGGTACGGCCCACTCGACACGGCATGGTCGAACCGGCACACTCGACACCGGTTTCCCGCCCGGGCCCGGCCCGGTACGGAGCCCGCCGCGTCACCCGTTCGAGCGCGATTGTCCGCGGATCGCGCGGTTTCGACCGGCGGGCGGGCCCGGCGGCTCGTAGCGTCCTGCTCCAGGGGCCATCGGGCCCCGGCCTCTCACCCACTTCACCGAGGAGGGCAACTCCCATGAAGTCCACGCTCACTCCGCAGCCCGTCGCCACCACCACCGCCGCACCGGCGCAGCCGGCCGCGGCCAAGCCCGCCTGGTCCGCCCCGGCGGTGGAGTGCCACCGCACCGGCGCCGAGGTCACCGCGTACGCCGCGCGGACCACTCGGTGACCCAGGCTCCCCTCCTCGCGCCGGCCCCGGGGCCGGCCGACCTGACGCCGGGCCGCGACTCCCTCGCGGCCCGGCTGCACGGCCTGCGGGAACGCTACTGGGACACCCACCCGTTCCACCTGCGCCTGCACTCCGGCGGCTGCACTCCGGACGAGCTGCGGCGCTGGGTCGCCAACCGCTGGTACTACCAGCTCTGCCTCACCCGGAAGAACGCGGCGATCATCGCCAACTGCCCGCTGGCGGACGTCCGCCGGGAGTGGACGCGGCGGCTCGGCTACCAGGACGGCCCGAACGCCGACGAGGGCGGGCTGGCCGACTGGCTGGTGCTCGCCGAGGCGGTCGGCCTGGACCGCGCCGAGGTCCTCGACGAGCGGCACGTCGCACGCGGCGTGCGCTTCGCCGTCGACGCCTACCTGCACTTCTGCCTCACCCGCCCGTGGACCGAGGGCGTGGCCGCCGCGCTGACCGAGATGTTCTCGCCCGACCACATGGCCGAGCGGGTCATCGCCTGGCAGAAGCACTACGACTGGATCGACCCGGCCGGCTACGCCTACTTCGAGCACCGCATCCCCGACGCCCGCCGGGACAGCGCCCGCACGCTCGAACTGGTGCTGGAGCACTGCGTCACGGCCGAGCAGCAGCAGGCTGCGGTGGACGCGCTCGCCTTCAAGTGCGAGGTGCTGCGCGCGATGCTGGACGCCGTCGACTACGGGCCCGCCGACACTCCCCCGGGCCGACCCGGGACCGGCCGTTGAGCACCACCGCACCCGACGCCGCGGCCCCCGGGCTGCGGCGCGGGGTGCGGCTGGTCCACGACCCGGTCCGCCGGCAGGACGCCCTGCTCTACCCGGAGGGCGTGCTGCTGCTCAACGAGACCGCCGCCGCCGTGCTCCGGCACTGCGACGGGCGGCGCGACGCCGGTCGGATCACCGCCCGGCTCGCCGCCGAGTACGACGGGGTGGAGCCCGGCCAGGTGCTCGCGCTGCTGCTCGACCTGGCGGATCGGCGGCTGCTCGTCCTCGACGGCACCGGCCGGCCGGCCGACCCGTGCCTCGCGGCGGGCCTGCCCGGAGCCGGGACGCCGGCGGCGTCCGGGGAGTCCGGGGTCTCCGGGGAGCCCGAGACCCTCGGGGCGTCCGGGGTCTCCGGGGCGTCCGCGGCCTCCGCGGTACGGGCGCCCGCGCCGCTCGGCCTGGTCGCCGAACTCACCCACCGCTGCCCGCTGCAGTGCACCTACTGCGCGAACCCGGTCGAACTCACCAGGCAGCGGGACGAGTTGGACACCGAACAGTGGCTGCGCATCCTCGACCAGGCGCGCGGCCTCGGTGTCCTGCAGGTCCATCTCACGGGCGGCGAACCACTGCTGCGCCGCGACCTCACCGCCATCGTCGCGCACGCCCGCCGGCTCGGCCTCTACACCAACCTGATCACCAGCGGCCTGCCCCTGGACGGCCAGCGCGCCACCGAACTCGCCGAGGCCGGCCTGGACCACGTCCAGCTCTCCGTCCAGGACGCCGATCCGGACCGGGCGGACGCCGTCGCCGGACTGACCCGGCTCAACGGCCGGACCGGGCACGAACGGAAGCTGGCCGCCGCCGCGCTGTTCACCGGCGCCGGACTGCCGCTGACCGTCAACGCCGTGCTGCACCGCGGCAACCTGGCCCGGCTCGGCGCGATCGCCGACCTCGCCGTCGACGCGGGCGCCGACCGGGTCGAGCTGGCGCACACCCAGTTCTACGGCTGGGCCTGGGTCAACCGGGCGCACCTGGCGCCCGGCGACGAGCAGGTCCGCCAGGCCGAACGGGACGTCGCCGCGGCCCGCGCCCGGCACGGCGGCCGGATCGAGATCACCCACGTCACCGCCGACCACCACAGCGGCACCGCCAAGCCGTGCATGAACGGCTGGGGGAGCGAACAACTCGTCGTCGCACCCGACGGCTCCGTGCTGCCCTGCCTGGCCGCCGCCCAATTGCCCGGCCTCCAGCTGCCCGACGCCCTCGCCGACGGCCTGGCGGCGATCTGGCACGACTCCCCCGCCTTCAACCGCTACCGGGGCACGGCCTGGATGCCCGAACCCTGCTGGAGCTGCGCGCTGCGCGAGGTCGACCACGGCGGCTGCCGCTGCCAGGCCTACCAGTTCACCGGCGACGCGGACGTCACCGATCCGGCCTGCCGGTTCTCCCCGCACCACCACCTGGTCCAGCGGCCCGCCCCGGTCGAGAGTCCGACCCCGGTGCCGCGCCGGTTCACCGCGGCCGTACCGGACGCCGCCGCGAAAACCGCCGCGAAAGCCGCCGCACGGAACGCCGCCGCCGCCACCGCTGCTCCCGCTGCCGCTGCCGCTGCCGCCGACCCTGCCCCGTCCTGAGGAGCACCCGCTGAAGATCCGGATCCTCGGCACCGCCGCCGGCGGCGGCCTGCCCCAGTGGAACTGCGGCTGCGACGGCTGCACCACCGCCCGCCGCACCGGACGCGCCCGCAGCCAGGACTGCCTGGCGGTCAGCGCCGACGGCGTCGCCTGGTACCTGGTCAACGCGTCCCCCGACCTCCGCTCCCAGCTGCTCGCCGCGCCCGAGCTGGCCCCCGCCCCCGGCACCCGGGCCACCCCGCTGCGCGGCGTGCTGCTCACCAGCGGCGAACTCGACCACACGCTGGGCCTGGTGACCCTGCGGGAGGCCGCCGAGCTGTCCGTGCACGCCACCGAACCGGTCCGCGAGGCCCTGCACGAGGCGTTCCCGGTCGGCCCGCTGCTCGCCCCCTACACCAAGGCCCACTGGCACACCGTCACACCGGGCACCGCCGTCGAACTGGCCGGCGGCCTGGTCGCCGAACCACTGGCCCTGGGCGGCAAACGCCCCCGGTACGCCGCCACCGGTCTGCCCGGCGGCCGACCGGTGGGGAACCGGCCGGCGGGCCGCGTGGGCCCCACGGGCGGACCGGAAGGTCCGGACGGGCACGATCGGGCGGACCGAACGGACCGGGCGGACCGAACGGACCCGGTGGACCGGACGGACTGGGTGATCGGCTACCGCTTCAGCGACACCGCCGGACGGGCCCGCGCCGTGTACGCCCCCGGGGTCGCCGCCTGGACGCCCGCCCTCGACCGGGCGGTGGCCGACGCCGACCTGGTGATCCTGGACGGCACCTTCGCCACCGACGACGAGCTCGCCGAACGAACCGGCGGCGCGCGCACCTCGCGCGGCATGGGCCACCTCGCGGTCGAGGACTCGCTCCCCCACCTGGCCCGCCACCCCGGTCCGCGCTACCTCTACACCCACCTCAACAACACCAACCCGCTGGCCCACCGGGGCTCGGCCGAAGCCACCGCCCTGGCCCCCGCGCTGGCGGCCGCCGGTGCGGGCGTCGCCGAGGACGGAACGCTCGTCGAACTCTGAAGCCCGCCCCGGGAAGTGGCGCCGGACCGGTCGGCCTGACCGTGTCCCGTCGAGTTCGTCCACGGCCCGTTCATCGAACGGTGGCGCCCGGGACCGCTCCCGGCCACCCGGGGCCCGTCGGACCGTCGTGATACTAATCGTTCGGGTAACGAGCTCTGTCATGCACCGGCAGGCACGATGGTGACACCCCGTCCGTTCCCCAGGGGTCCGGACGGTGACGGGAGGGGCACAGCATGGTGACCAGGAACGGCGAGGGGAAGTCCGACGGGACGCGGCAGACCGCGGCCCGGCAGACCGTGGTCCGGGAGGTCGTGGTCCGGGAGGCCACCGGCCGCCGGAGCGCCCGCCGGCTGCGGCTGGGCGAGCGCGCGGCCGGGACCGCCGCCGTCGTCACCGCGCTCGCGGCCCTGACCGGCTCTCAGGTCGCCGGCCTCGGAATCGCCCCGGTGGCCTCCGCCGACGCGCTCCCGGCCGCCGACGGCGCCGCCGCCCCGGTCGTCCCGGGCACCGAGGCCGGCGGCCCCGGCTCCGCCGCCTCCTCCCCGTTCGGCCCCGGCGTGCCCGCCGGCCCGGGCCTGACCGGTGCCGCGCCGGTCGACGGCGGCGGCACCCTCCCCCTGCTCCAGCCGCCCGCCGCGCCCGTCGGCTCGCCCTTCGCCGACCCGCTGCGCAACGGACCGGCCCTGCCGGAGACGGTCTTCGCCGCCTACCGCAAGGCCGAGGCCGCCCTCGCGCTGCGCTCGCCCGGCTGCCACCTGCCGTGGCAGCTGCTCGCCGCGATCGGCGAGGTCGAGTCCGGCCAGGCCGGCCGGGGCGCGGTGGACGCCGCCGGGACGACGTACCGGCCGATCCTCGGTCCGGCGCTGAACGGCGCCGGTTTCGCGGCGATATCCGACACCGACGGCGGCCGCTACGACGGTGACGGAGTCTGGGACCGCGCCGTCGGCCCGATGCAGTTCATCCCCTCCACCTGGGCCTCCTGGGGCGTCGACGCCAACGCCGACGGCAAGGCCGACCCGAACAACATCTTCGACGCCGCCGAGGCCGCCGGACGCTACCTCTGCGCGGGCGGCCGCGACCTGTCCGACGCGGCCCAGCTCGACCGGGCCGTCCTCGGGTACAACCACTCGGCCGAGTACCTGCGCACGGTCCGGAACTGGATGGCCCACTTCGGCACCGGGACCCCGGTCACCACCCCGGGCCGCCCGGCCCCGAACAGCCCGTTCGCGCCGCTCGCCCCGCTCACGCTGCCGGCCCCGGTCCTCCCCGTCATCCCGGGCACCCCGACCGGCACGCAGCCGACGGGGGCGCCGCAGCCGACCACCACGCCCGGCTCGCCGACCGTGCCGTCCGCCTCCACGGCTCCGTCGGGTTCGCCGTCCGCCTCCCCGTCGGGCACGCCCTCGGGGACGCCGTCAGCGACTCCTTCCGGGACCCCTTCCGGAACGCCGTCCACCACCCCGTCGACCGGTGTGACGCCGTCGGGCTCGGCGTCGCCCTCCGCGTCGCCCTCGGCCGAGCCGACCACGACCCCGTCGGGCACGCCGTCCGCCACCGCGACCACGAGCCCGTCCGGCAGCCCGAGCGCGACGGCGACCACCACGCCGACCGGCACGCCCAGCGCGACGCCGACGGCAACGGCGACCCCGACCGCCACGCCCACCGGCTGCCCCACGCCGACGGACACCCCGTCGGGCACGCCCTCCGGCACCGCGAGCCCGACCGCCACGCCGTCGGGCACCCCCTCGGCCGGCGCGACCGCGACCGCCACCACCCCGGGCTGCCCGACGCCCACCCCGACCCCGACCGCCACCGGCTCGGAGGCCCCGGGCGCCGCCGCCACCCCGAACGCGTCGCTCTCGCCCTCCGCCGCCCCGTCGGCGCACTGACCGGCCCGCACCGGCGGTAGCCCTGCACGGACGCCCCGGCCCGTCCCCCGGATCAATGGGGGAACGGGCCGGGGCGTTCGCGCGCGACCGTCCGTCAGCCGCCGGCCCGGTCGGCCTCGCCGTCCTCCCCGGCCCCGGCCCCGGCCCCGTCCTCTTCCGCCTCGTCCTCGTCTTCGTCCTCGTCGTAGAAGATGCCCGCCTCGCGGTCGCGCTGGACCTGCACCTGGAGCGGCGGCTCCGGGTCCCAGTCCGAGGTGCGGGGCAGCTCCGGTCCGTCCGGCCCCAGACGGACCACCGGCTCGACCCGGACCAGCCGGAACCGGCGGTTCGCGGCCCGTACTTCGTGGCCGCGCTCGGCGTCCAGCCGGTCGGCGGCCTCCGCGTACAGGGCGAGCTCCTCCTTGCCGAGGTGCGGGTCCAGCCGGGGCGCGAACTCGCGCAGGTAGGCGGCCAGACTGTCGCGGGCGCCCTGCGGGGTCTCACAGGCGCCGGTCATCGGCCCCCAACGGCCGTTCTCGTACTCGGCCACGGCGCAGTGCACCGGCAGGACCAGCACATTGGGGTAGAGGTGCGAGGCGAGCCGTGCGTCGGCCCGGACGTCCTCCGGGATGAACCGGCCGGTCGGGACCAGGGACATCATGTCGAGCCGCAGGATGCCGTCGACCAGCGTGACACCGGCCGCCGGGTCGACCAGGAACCCCTTCACCCGGGAGGGCAGCTTGTACGCCTTCCCGACGGCGGCCGGGTCCGGATCGGTCGGACGCGGCGGCTCGATGCCGTCCGGGCCCGAGCGGAGCACCTGCTCGGCACGGAAGATGCGGTACTGCCGCCCGGCGGCGGAGATCTCGTCGAGGGCCTCCCACTCCAGCCGCTTGTAGGCCTCGGTGTAGGCGGCGCGCTCCTCGTCGGTGATGTCCCAGTCGGCGGCGAGCACGGTGCCCGGAGCGGCCAGCGCCCAGGAGCGGAAGGTGTGGCCGAGGTCGTCGCGCGCGCCCTGCGGGGTGGTCGCGTGGAAGCCGAGCACCTTCCACGCGCCCGTGCCGGTGCGCTCCAGGCTGCCGAAGGCGGGCGGCATCATCATCAGGTTCGGGTACCGCTCGCGGGACGCCCAGGCTTCCAGACCGGCCACCGCGGCCACCGGATCGTCGGTGTGGGTGACCCGGATGGTGAGATGCTCGGGCAACTGCACAGCGTCATCGTCCATGCCGCCAGTGTTAGCGGACCCGCGGAGCGCCTCGCAGGCGTATCACCGAAGTCCACTCGACCGGGCAGCGCGCCGGATCGACACCGTCCCGCACCCCGGGAACCCGGAGGGTGCGGCGGTCGCGGAGCCCGTCCGGGGGGGAGATCGGACGGACCCCGCGCCACCGTCGGGGCCGGGCTCAGAGGTGCTTGACGAGCTCCGGCATCAGGTCCTGGAAGGTCCGCCCGGCGGCCGGCTGGCCGATCGCCACCAGCTGCCAACCACCGTTGTCCCGCTGCATCTTGGCCATGATCTGCGCGGTGTACGGACCGCCGCCGGTCAGCGTGTACCGGGCCAGCTCGGTGCCGGTCTGGGTGTCGACCAGACGACAGAAGGCGTTCTCGACCTCCTGGAAGGTCTGCCCGGTGAACGAGTTGACGGTGAAGAGGATCTGGTCCACCTCGGCCGGCACCGCGGCGAGGTCGACGGTGATGGTCTCGTCGTCCGTCGCGTCCCCGGCACCACCCGTCAGGTTGTCCCCGCTGTGCCGCACCGAGCCGTCGTCGCTGGTGAGGTGCTGGAAGAACACCACGTCGACCGGCTTGCCCGCCGCGAACAGCACCGCCGAGGCGTCCAGGTCGATCTCCTGCCCGGCGAACAGCTTGGCGAGGAAGCCCTTGCGCTGCGCGGCCCGCCAGCCGAGACCCATCCGCACCACGCCCAGTCGCCCGCCGCCGGGCTTCTCCAGGCTCAGCTTCTGCCCCTTCGCCAGCGAAACGCTCATCGCGCCCTCCTCGTTCCTCGCCTGCGCCCCACGAATCTACAGCAGTGTAGATCTTTCCGGCGCCCCGGGTTCACCCCGGGACACCTCCATACCCCGCGGGCGCACCCGGGAAGCGAGCGGCGCCCGCGCCGCGCCGGGACGCAGTACGGGATGCCGTCCGCTCCGGCGGACTCGCTGGGTCCGGATCCCGTCGGCCCGGCGGGTGCCGCGGCCACCTGCGGCCGAGCCGCCACCGGGCCCCGCAGCCGTCCGCCGAGCGACACCACCGGGCCCGTGGGCTGCGCCGCCCCGCAAGCCCTTCAGCCCTTTCAGCCGCTCAGCCCGCCCGCTCCAGGCGGACCAGGGCGTCGATCGCCTCCGGCGCCCGGCCGCCGGCCGCACCGTCGCCGGCCGCACCCCGGTGGCCGGCGTCGGCCGCCACCGGACGGCGGACGCGCTCGGCGCGGACGGTGCGCAGGCCGGATCCCGCGAGGTCGGCGAGCACGTCGGCCGGGGAGAAGAGCACCTTCGGGTCCTGCGGACCGCCGACCCCCTCGGTCAGGTTGGTGGAGTCGTGGCCGACCACCAGCAGGGTGCCGCCCGCGGCCAGCGCGGCGGCGGCACGGCGCAGCGCCGTCCGGCGCTCCTCGGCGGGGAGCTGGAGGTAGGCGACCACGACGAGGTCGTAGCCGCCGTCCGGCGCCTCGAAGGTGCGGGCGTCTCCGTGCCGCCAGGTCAGGCGGTCGGCCACCTCGTCGGGCAGGGCGGCGGTGAGCCGTTCCGCGCGGCCGAGGGCGACGGTCGAGAAGTCCAGGCCGGTGACCTCCCAGCCGCGCCCGGCGAGCCAGATGCCGTTGCGGCCCTCCCCGGCGGCGAGGTCCAGGGCGCGGCCGGGGGCCAGCCCGGCGAGTTCTCGGACCACCCAGCGGTTGGGTTCGGTACCCCAGACCAGCTCGCTCGCGGCGTAGCGGTCGTCCCAGGCGCGGCTGTCCATGACCCGTTCTCCGTTCGACGCGGACTTCTCGGGAGGCCACCGTACCGGTCCGGCGGTCGGCGCACCGGTCACGCCGTCGGGTGCCGCAGGCGCGGTCGCCGAAGCGGTGGCGGCGGACCTCACCCGGGGCCGTCGCGCCGGTCGTGCGGTCGCCGACGGCCCGCCCGGGAGGCACCCTTGACGGCGAATATTGGTCCAGTCCAATCTGTGATGTCGTGACCCGGCGGGCCCGTCGGCCGGTCCGCGTCACGAGCACCACACGCATACCCGAAACGCGTTCCACACCCGCCCGCGCGCCCCCACAGCGCTCGGTTCGGCTCCCCCGGCCCACCCCGGGCCATCGCACCGCCGGAACCCCCACTCCTCCGGAGGACCACCGAATGTACGACCGGGTCATGCCCGCGCGCCCTGCCTCGCGCCGGGCCGCCGCACCACGCCGCCGGGCCACCGCGCTCGCCCTGGCGGCCACACTCACCGCCGGCAGCGCCGCTCTCGCCCTCTCGCTCGACACCGCCTCGGCCGCCCCAGTCAACCTGCTGGCCAACGCCGACTTCGAGACCGGCAGCCTGGCCGGCTGGACCTGCACCAACGGCTCCGTCGTCACCACCCCGGTGCACGGCGGGAGTTACGCGCTCAGCGGCGCCGCCTCGGCCGCCGACACCGCGCAGTGCCAGCAGACGGTCACCGTCCAGCCCAACACCAGCTACACGTTCTCCGGCTGGGTGCAGGGCAGCTACGTCTACCTCGGCGCGACCGGCACCGGCGTCAACTCGCAGAGCTGGACGCCCAACGCGACCGGCTGGACGCAGCTGAGCACCACGTTCACCACCGGTGCGAGCACCACCTCGGTGACGGTCTTCACCCACGGCTGGTACGGCACCGGCGCCTACCGGGCCGACGACCTCAGCCTGACCGGGCCGGCCGGGCCGACCAGCAGCACCAGCCCGACGGCCACCAGCAGCCCGACGGCGTCCAACAGTCCGACCGCGTCGAACAGCCCCACGGCCACCAACAGCCCCACCGCGTCCAACAGTCCGACCGCGTCGAACAGCCCCACGGCCACCAACAGCCCGACGGCGACGGCCACCTCGACGGGCACCGGTCCCGCCGGGGACGGCAAGGTCACCACGCCGAGCGGCGTCAGCGTCACCAAGGTCACCCACAACGCCGTGGTGCTGAGTTGGCAGCCGTCCACCGCCACCGCGGGCGACGCCCCGGTCGCCTACAAGGTGTACGCGGGCAACCAGCTGGTGGCGACCTCGATGGGCACCTCGGTGGCCGTCAGCTCACTGCTGCCGACCCGCGGCTACACCTTCACCGTGCAGGGCTACTCCGGCAGCCACGCCTCCGCGCAGTCCGCACCGGTGAGCACCACCACCGCCGCCGCGCCCACCGACAGCCCGTTCCGCGCGGCCTACTTCGACCAGTGGGGCGTCTACGAGAACGCGTACCACGCCAAGAACGTCGACACCAGCGGCGCGGCCGGCAAGCTGGACGTCGTCAACTACGCGTTCGCCAACATCCACCCGACCAACCTCACCTGCTTCCAGGCGGTGAAGGCCTCGGACTCGGCCAACGAGAACAACCCGAACGCCGGTGACGGCGCGGGCGACGCCTACGCCGACTACCAGGCCGACTACAACGGCGCCACCAGCGTGGACGGCAGCGCGGACACCTGGGAGCAGCCGCTCAAGGGCAACTTCAACCAGCTGCGCCAGCTGAAGGCCAAGTACCCGAACCTGCGGTTCACCATCTCCATCGGCGGCTGGACCTACTCCAAGTACTTCTCGGACGCTGCCGCCACCGACGCCTCGCGGAAGAAGTTCGTCTCGTCCTGCCTCGACATGTTCCTCAAGGGGAACCTGCCGGCCAACGTCGCCGGTGACCCGGCGGGCGGCGCGGCCTCGGCGGCCGGCCTGTTCGACGGCGTCGACCTCGACTGGGAGTACCCGGGCTCGGCCGGCGGGCACACCGGCAACCACTACTCCCCGGCCGACAAGCAGAACTTCACCCTGCTGCTGAAGGAGTTCCGCACCCAGCTGGACGCCCTCGGCAGCGCGCAGGGCAAGCGGTTCCTGCTGACGGCGGCGCTACCCAGCGGCCAGGACAAGATCGCGCAGCTGGAGACCGACAAGATCGGCGCGTACCTGGACTACGCGGACGTCATGACCTACGACATGCACGGCGCCTGGGACGCCAAGGGCCCGACCAACCACCAGGACCCGCTGCACGACAGCCCGGCCGACCCGACCACGCCGATCACGCCGGGCACCCGCAAGTACAACATCGACACCACGCTGGCCGCCTACACCACCGGTCTGCCGGAGTACGGCATCACGGGCGGGTTCCCGGCGAACAAGCTGGTGCTGGGGGTCCCGTTCTACTGGCGCGGCTGGACGGGTGTCCCGGCCGGCTCAAACTTCGGCCTGTACCAGAGCGCGACCGGCCCGACGCCGGCCAAGCCGCTCAGCGCGGAGGCCGGCCTGGCCGCCTGGAAGGAGCTCAACGCCACCGCCGCCAACACCCACTGGGACCCGGTGACCGAGTCCTCGTGGGTGTACGACGGCACCAACTTCTGGACCGGTGACACCCCGCAGGCCATCCAGGCCCGCGGCGCGTACGCCAAGAGCAAGGGCCTGGCGGGCCTGTTCGCCTTCTCGCTGGAGAACGACGATGCCTCGGGCTCGCTGCTCAACGCCCTGAACAGCAGCCTGCACTGACGCTTCACCGAACCTGCGGATCGGGCCGCCTGGCGGAGGGCGGGAGCCGGAGGCGGGGCGGAGGCGGGGCGGAGGCGGGGCGGAGGCGGGGGCGTGCGGATCACTGCTCGACGGGTGATCCGCACGGCCCCTCCGCCCGCTCTTTGCAAAGCCGTTCCGCACTTTGCAAAGTGCGGAACGGCTTTGCAAAGTCGTCGCCCCCCGGGCCCTGCCCCGCCGGAGCCACCAGAGCTCCGGCACAACGTCAGCGCTGGGGGCCAGGCGCCGCAACTTCGGGGCCAGGGTCAGCACTTCGATACCGGACCGGCGCTCCGCTCCGGGACCGGACCGGTGCTCCGCCCCGGTTCCGGATCAGCGCTCCGGCACCGGGTCGATGCCGCCGCCCCGGCGGGCGACGCCCGGCCGGCAGCTCCGCAGCCGGCCGATGGTCAGCCGGGCGCCGCGCACCGCCCCGTGTCGGTGCAGCGCCTGGACGGCGTAGGTCGAGCAGGTCGGCGTGTACGGGCAGCACGCCGGCCGCCCGGGGCTGATCTCGGCCCGGTAGTACCGCACGGCGCCGTACAGCACGCCGGCCGCGAAGCCTCCGGGCACCGGTGCGGCCGGGTCGACCCGGTTCGCCGCCCCGCCCGACCGTCTGCCGCGGCCGCCGGTGAGCGCGAACCGGATACCCGAGGCCATCATCACCGGGAGCATCGCGATCAGGCAGGGGCCGTCGCAGCCGCCTCCGCCGCCACCGCAGTCCAGGTTGCCGCAGTCGTCGTCCTTCTTCCTCTCCCCGTGCTTCCGGAGGTAGGCCTCCCACTCCTTGCGCTGGCGGCGCCGCTTCCGGCGTTCCTCCGCCGGCAGCCACCACCAGGCGCGGCCGGGGCGCTGGGTCGTCGGGTACGGGTCGCCCTGGTGGGGCGGTTGGTAGGCCACGGCTGACGGTTCCTCTCGGCACACCCCCGGGGCCGACCCCCGACGGCTCGATCAGACTATCGAAGGCCGGAGCCGCGGGGGACCGCCCGGTGAACGGTACGCGCGGGCGGTCAGCCCTCCCCGCCACCCAGGGTGGGGAAGAGGTCGGTGAACGTCTCGGTGGTGACGGAGACACTCCTGCCGAACGGATCGTCGAAGTCCCAGATCAGGAAGAGCAGGAAGGCGATCAGCGCGCTGAACATCCCGGCGAGCAGCAGCTCCCGCGCCGAGCGTCGGATCTGCAGGGCGAACACCATCCCGACCGTCACCAGGGCACCCACGATCAGGCCGAACCAGACCACGCCCGGCATGGTCGGCCCGGCGTTCTGGCCGCGGGCGTTGCGGGCGTCGTCAGCGATGCCGATCCGGTCCATGATCGGCTGGTAGGCCTGGGCCTCCAGGTCGGTGGCCGGCGGACGGGTCGCGACGTCGCTGCGCAGTTTCGCCAGCAACTCGGTGCCCCGGTCGGAGATCTCGCCGTTCTCACGCATGTACGACCACTCGACGTCGACCACGTAGGAGACGTAGGCGTCGACGTCGGCGCGGACCTTGTCGCGGAACTCGGCCGGGTAGACCTGCGCGCGCTCGCTCACCTCGTGCAGTGCCTGCGCCTCGCGGAACACGTCGTCCTGCGCCACACCGCGTGCCTCCCAGACGCCGGCGAGCGCCAGGCCGAGCACGATGGCGTAGACCACGCCGATCATCATCGTCATGTACTCGATGACATCGGGCGTCTCGTCGGTGTCCTCGTCCTCGCCGGCGCGGCGGTGCCTCAGCAGCACCACCGCCACCACCACGGCACAGGCCGCCAGCATGGCGATGGCCAGCGCTAACCACTCGGACATGGGAACTCCTCTCTGGGGTGGGTCATTTCATCGGGTCGGGTCGGTCGGGCTGTTTCAGATCGGGCCCGGCCCGCGCCCGGGCGGGCGGCACCGGCCGGGCCGGGTGTTCCGGAGGCGAAGGGGCGACCCGGCGTCAGGAGCGGCCGGATCCGCCGGAGCCACCGGCACCACTGGATCCGCCGGAGCTTCCTCCCCCGCGCGAGCCGCCTCGGCCGGAGCCGCCGCGCGGGCGCAGGGCGACCGCCGCGAGCACGGCGGGCACGGTGACCACCAGCATGGTCCGGGTCGGCGCGGTGCCGTGGTGGCGCTCCGGGGCCTGCACCGGCGGGGCCGGCGGGACCCGGACGGGCCGAACCGTCGGGGCCGGGCGCACCGGGCTGGGCGCCGGGGGCGCCGGTGTGGGCGGTGGCGGTGGCGGTGGCGGGGGCGTCGGCGCGGGTGGTGCCGGGGCCGGCGGGGGCGGGACCACCGGTTGCGCGGTGGGCCGCGGGGTCGCCGGTCTCGGGGTCGGCGTCGGGGTGGGCGTCGGCCGTGGGGACGCCGGCGGCGTGGTGGGCCGCGGTGTCGGGCTGGGCGGAGCGGGCGGCGGCGGTGTCGGCACCGGGGTAGGTGCGGGAGTCGGCGTCGGGGTCGGCGTCGCGGTGGGGGTGGGCGTCGGCTTGGGGGTAGGGGTGGGAGTCGGTGTGGGTGTGGGGGTCGGCTTGGGCGTGGGCGTCGGTGTGGGGCTGGGTTTCGGGCACGGATGGCTGTGCGTCGGCTTCGGCGGCCACGGCTTGGTGGGCCAGGGCTTCGGCGGCCACGGCTTCGGGGTCTGCGGGCCCGGGTGGTGCGACGTCCCGGAGAGGTCGACGGTGACGTCCACCTCCACGTCGACTCCGACCCCGACGTCGACGCCGCCCTGGCCGACGCTCACCGAGACGTCCGTTCCGGTGGAGACGCAGGTGCTGACGACCGGCCCGTGGGGGCGCCCGCCACCGTGCTGTCCGGTGGCGCGGGCGACGGCCGATCCGGTCAGCAGGGCGCAGAGCGCGGCCGTCCCGGCCAGTGCTCCGGCCATCCGGACCCGCCGGGCGCGGCCGGTGCGGGCGCCGTTCGCGGTGCCGTCGTTCGCGGTGCCGTCGTTCGTGCCGCCGTCGTTCACAGCGCTGTGGGGCGTGGCACCGTCGTTCGCAGCGCCGTCGTCCGCGGTGGTGGGGTCCGCGGTCACGACTGCCCGTCCGCCGGTATCCGTCGGGGCGGCTGGGACTGGGGCATGGGCTCCGTGCACCTCTCGTGTCGTGTCGTGCCGTGTCGAATCGTCAGGAGGGTCGGCCGGCGCCGGAAGCGGGCCGATACCGGACGGCCCGCCTCGGTGGGCGGGCCGTCCGGTATCCGGTGAAACGATCATGCGGTCGGCCGGTCACGGCCGGGGCGGGTCCGGTCACGGCGCGCGGCTCGGGTCGTGACCGGGCCGGGCCGTGACCGGGCCGGGTCGTGACCGGGCCGGGTCGTGACCGGGCCGGGTCGTGACCGGGCCCGGTCGCCGCCGCGCGGTCGGACCGGGCCCGGCCCGGCGGCGCGGCTCAGCGGCGGCCGTGCGCGATCTCGACGTTCTCCAGCACGCCGACCGCGTCCGGCACCAGGATCGCGGCCGAGTAGTAGGCGCTGACCAGGTACGAGATGATCGCCTTCTCGTCGATGCCCATGAACCGGACCGAGAGGCCCGGCTGGTACTCGTCCGGGAGGCCGGTCTGGTGCAGGCCGATGACGCCCTGGTTGTCCTCACCGGTCCGGATCACCAGGATGGAGCTGGTGTTCTCCTTGCTGATCGGGATCTTGTTGCACGGCAGGATCGGCACTCCGCGCCACGCCGGCACCTGCTGCCCGCCGAGGTCGACGTGGTGCGGGTAGATGCCGCGCGAGTTCAGCTCGCGGCCGATCGCCGCGATGGTCCGCGGGTGGGCGAGCAGGTAGTCGGGGTCACGGCGGCGGCTGAGCAGCTCGTCCAGGTCGTCCGGGGTGGGCGGGCCGGAGTGGGTCTGGATCCGCTGCGCGAAGTCGGCGTTGTTGAGCAGCCCGAACTCCGGGTTGTTGACCAGCTCGTGCTCCTGGCGCTCGCGCAGGGCCTCGATGGTGAGCCGGAGCTGGTGCTCGATCTGGTTCATCGGCTGGTTGTAGAGGTCGGCGACCCGGGTGTGGACCTTGAGGATCGTCTGGGCGACGCTGAGCTCGTACTCGCGCGGCTTGAGCTCGTAGTCCACGAAGGCGCCGGGGAGTTCGTACTCGCCGTGGTGGCCGGCCGACATCGCGATCTCGGCCTCGCCGCGCTCGTTCTGGCGCTGGAGCGGCAGGGCGAGGAAGGCCAGGAGGTGCTCCTGCAGGGCGGGCGAGCCGTCCCGGATCGCCTCGAAGTCGCGGCGGGGCAGCGAGAGGACGGTACCCGCGGTCACCGTCTTGGCCGTGAACTCCCAGACGGCGTCGGCGTCGAGCACCGCCTGCTCGCCGAAGCGGTCGCCGTCGGCGAGCACGCTGACCACCGTCTCGTCACCGTACTTGCCGGTGCCGATCTGGTTGATCTTGCCGTGCGCGATCAGGTAGATCCGGTCGGCGGGCGTGCCGCGCTCGGCCAGCACCTCGCCCGGGCCGAAGTCCCGCTGTTCGCACCGGTCGGCGAGCGCGGTGAGCACCTCGTCGTCCTCGAAGCCGCGCAGCAGGGCGAGTTCACCCAGCTCCTGCGGGATGACCCGGACCTCGGAACCGGTCTTGATGAACTCGACCCGGCCGTCGCCGACGGTGTAGGTGAGGCGGCGGTTCACCCGGTAGGCGCCACCGGCGGCCTGCACCCAGGGCAGCACCTTGAGCAGCCAGCGGGAGGTGATCTCCTGCATCTGCGGCGCGGACTTGGTGGTGGTGGCGAGATTGCGGGCAGCGGCCGTCGTGAGGCTCGACTGCACCACCTGCTGTGTCTCCGGGCTGGTCTCCACGGGCATCGGCAGGGTTCTCCTTCATCTGGTCAGGTCACGTCGTCTGGTCAGGTCGCGCCGACCCGCCGCCCGGTCGGAGCGGCGGCCGAGAAACGGTCTCGACGGATCATCAGATACGCGTATTGGCAGGGGTGTTGGCGATGTTCGCGATTCGGCGCGCCCGCTCGGGCGATCCACCGGGAACCCTAGATCACCAAGGCCCGGCCGATCTCGTGTGGCGGTGGAGTGCCCCCCGATAGGGTGAATCTCTCCGAGCGGAGGGTTTGAATCCGCCGGCCGCACGTCACCCGGACGGCACGTTTCTGCGCATGCGAATCGTCCAGACGTAGGAACGATTCACCCCACCCGAACGGAGCAGCGCGAACGCCCGCACCCCAGCAGGTGGGGTGCGGGCGCAGGGAACAGGTGTTCGCTCGTCGAACAGAGGTGACCGCGGGGACCGCTCAGACCAGCGCCGGCTCCCCCGCCGGCTGCGGCTCCCCCGCGAACCAGGGCCGCCGCTCGAACGAGGCGGGCCTCAACTGGTCGAACCAGGTGGCCCGTTCGTCGTACCGGGCGAAGAACGGCAGGCCCACCCGTTCGGGCTCGCGGGCCTGCAGGAACCGGCAGACGAAGACCCGCTCGCCCGCGATCTCAGCGACGCCGTCCAGGCAGACCTTCCCCGGACCGGCCGACATCACCGGCCCGCGCGCCGTCCGCTCCAGCCCCGACACCTGGCGGACCGCGTCGCGGTAGATCTCCACCGCCCTGGCCAGCGGCACCTCGAAGTAGGAGCTCGCCCCGGTGTCCCGCTCGACGAACAGGTAGTACGGCGCGATGCCGAGCCGCACCATGTCACGCCACATCGCGGCCCAGACGTCCGGGTCGTCGTTGACGTGCCTGATCAGCGGCGCCTGGGCACGGATCACCGCACCGGTGGACCGGATCCGCTCGACGGCCGCCCGGACCGCCTCGCCGGCCAGCTCCCGCGGGTGGCTGACGTGGGCCATCACCGCCACCTGCCGTCCGGTGGCGACCACGCGTTCGAACAGCCGGAGCAGCTCGTCGGCGTCCGGGTCGGTGGTGAACCGGTGCGGCCACCAGGCCAGCGACTTGGTGCCCAGCCGGATCGTGCGCAGGTGCTCGGTGCCGGGGCCGAGCAGCGGCTCGACGTATCCGGCCAGCCGCGCGGTGGACATGATCAGCGGGTCGCCGCCGGTGATCAGCACGTCGGAGACCTCGTGGTGGGCCCGCAGGTAGTCCAGCGCGGTCGCCGGACCGGGCAGGCTCTGCCGCAGGTCCGGCTCACCGACGAACTGGGCCCAGCGGAAGCAGTAGCCGCAGTAGGCGTGGCAGCTCTGGCCCTGGGCGGGGAACAGCAACACCGTCTCGCGGTACTTGTGCTGGAGGCCGGGCACCGGACGGCCGTCCAGCTCCGGGATGTTCTCCTCCAACTGCCCGCCCGGGTGCGGGTTGAGCGCGCGCCGGGCGGCCGCGACGGCCTCGGCGAGCCGCTCGCGCGGGGCGCCGGCGGTGATCAACGCGGAGATCCGGTCGAAGAGCTCCGCCGGGAGCATCTCCCGGTGCGGGAAGGTCAGGCGGTACATCGGGTCGTCGGGGACGCGCCGCCAGTCGATCAGCTCCTCCAGGACGTGGTTGTTCACCTTGAACGGCAGCACGGCCGCGACCACCGCGATCTCGTGCCGCAGCCGCTCGGCAGCCCCGGCGAGCTGCGGCAGCGCGGCGAGCCGGTGGCCGGGTATCGCCCGCAGCTTGGGTCGTCGGCCGGTGGCGGGCACCGGCCCGGCGGCGCCCGCGCCCGCGGCGGTGTCCTTGCCCGCGTCTGCGGCGGTGTCCGCGCCGTCGCCGTCGCCTGCGGCGGCGGTGGTGATGGTGATGGTGATGTCGGCGCCGGTGGTGGTGCCGGCGGCGTCGGCAGGCCCGCCGTTCACACGCTGGTCTCGTACGGTTCGCACCCGTGTCACCCTTCTCCCGGCCGCACCACGCGGCCCTCCGGGCAGCCTAACCTTCGTGCGGTGACCATCCGTCAGAGGGCTTGGGGCATGGCGCTCTTACCGCTCAGCCCGACCTTCGCGGCGGGCGGCGAGCGGGAGGCGGCGAGCGGCGGACGGCGCCCGGCGGTCACCGCGTCACCCGCTTCGCCGCTTCACCGCTTCAGCGGGGCGGCTGAGCGCCGGGCTCGGGCGGCGGGCCGTCGTCCTGCCGCCTCTTCCGATCCTCGCGGTCACGCTCGCGCCGGCGCGCGATGTACCAGAAGGCGCCCACCAGGACGGAGAGCCCGATCACCACGAAGGCGAGCACCGGCCACCGGCTGTCGAACAGCCGGATGTCGGCGAGCAGCAGCACGCCGACCGCTCCCAGCGGGATGAGCACCGAGAGCAGGGCCCGGGCGGCGGACGCCACCATCCCGGGGTCGGTGCGGGCCGGGCGGGGCCCGGACCATCCGGCCGGATCGCCGTCGAAGTGGAAGCCGACCGCGCGCGCGGCGAGTCGGTCGGTGGCCCGGTTGTAGGTGACACCCATGTACGGCAGCCAGACCAGCGGGGCGACCATGCCGATCAGGAAGACCAGCGCCAGCAGCGCCCACCCTCCGGCGGAGCGCCAACGGGACGGCGGCGGGTCCTCACCCTCGCTCGTCAGCCCGAGCAGGCGGGCCATCCGCCAGAGCAGCGAGCCGATCCCGAGGAGGCGGCGGATCCGGCGCACGGGTGCGCGGCCGGACGCCGGGGCGGACACCGGGGCCGGGCCCGACGCCAAGGCACGCTCCGCGGCGGCGAGGTCGGGGTGTGCGCCCTGGAGGACGAGGAGCTCGGCGACCCGGGCCGGTGCCACCGGATCCTTCCCGGCGAGGGCGGCCAGCTCCAGGAGCAGCTGCCCCTGGGCCAGTAGCGCGCTGCAGAAGGCGAACGGGACCAGCCACATGAACGGGCCGCCGACGAACGCCCCCTCGGTCTGGCTGACCCGCCGGGCGTGCGTGACGGCGCGCACGGCCAGCTCGCCCGTCGTCTCGTCGGGGTGGGACGCGCGGAGCGCGGCGGTCCGCCGGGCGGCGCGGGGGCCGCGGTGGCGGACGGCGAAGGTGGCGAGCAGCTCCGGCAGACGGTCGGGGTGCGCGCGCACCGAGCGCAGCAGCTCGACGACGGGGGCGGCGGTGTCGGCCGTGCCGGCGGTGTCAGCGGCGTCGGCCGCGTTGCGCGGCGCGGCTTCCTCACCCGGCCCCGTTTCCGCCGGGACCCGCTCTCGCTCTGGGACCACGTTCGTCTCACCGCCCCGCCGTGTGACCCGGCCGACCCCCGGCGGGGTGTCCGGTCCCTCGTTCCGGGCCTCATCCCAGCCTAATTCGTGTCCGCCGGTTCCCGCCGTTCGTACGCCCGCCGGGCGGCCTGGGCGGGCGGGGGCCAGTCGGCGGGCGGGCGCCGGACAGCCGACGGGCAGCCGACGGGAGGCCGACGCCGACGAGCGACCGGCGGGCGAAGCTCGGCGGGCCGAGCCGCCCCCCAGCGCCTGCCCGTGTGCGCCGGTGCCCGCGACCACCGCCCGCAACCGTGCCCGTCACCATGCCCGTGGCCTTGCCCGCGGCCCCGTTCGCGTCCCGTGACGCGGGGCCGTCAGGCGGTCTCGAAGCCGTGCCGGACCATGTCGAAGCGGCCGGCCGCGAGGTCCTCGTCGGTGATCCAGAACGACACGTGGACGCACTCCCCCCAGGCCGCGTCCAGCACGCCGCTCTCGATCTGGAGCAGTGGCCGGTGGCCCTCGGGGCGGCCGGTGTCGGTGTCGCACCAGCCGAGCACCCGCACCTCGGGCCGGGGCAGCTGTTCCGCGAGGTCGAGGGCGAGATCGAGCGCGATCAGGAAGTCGTCGGGGAAGAGGTCCTCCAGCTCGCGGTCCTGGTAGGACGGCGCGGAGATCGCCCACGACGCGCGGACCGGGACGGCCGGGACGGCGGGCGTGCCGTCCTCGCTCGGCGGTGCCGGCCTGGGTGGCGCGCCGGCGGGCACGTGCAGGACGCGGCAGCCGCGGCCGCTGAAGTCCGTGAGCCACTCGTCGTGGAAGAAGAGCAGCAGTCCGTCGGAGGGCAGCGGCCAGGGGCCGCCGGGGCCGGTGGCCCGGAAGGCCGCGGCCAGTGCGGCGCAGTCCAACTCGGCGAGCAGCTGCATCGGGCGGCCGGAGAACTCCGGCCACGCCGTGCCCGCCGGCAGCGCGGGCAGCCCTCCGAGACGGCCCGCGCGCACCTCGTCCTCACCCGCCCCGCCCTCACCCGCCCCGTCCGCGCCTCCGCCGCCGTCCACGGGTGCGAGGACCAGCGAGGAGCGGAACAGACCGTGCACGCGCGGCGCGACCAGGTCGCCCGCCCGTTCGCGGATCACCGCCGCGACGGCCTCGGGTATCGGTGGGGCGTCGCCGTCCAGGGCGGTCGCGGACGTGTCAGTGGTCACCGGTTCGGCCATGTGCGAAGCCTGCCATCCGGGTCCGACAATCCACGGGCGCCGCAGTCCGCGCACGCCCGCCCGCGTACTCGCTCACCCGTGCGTTTCGTGGCGGCCCTGGGAACGATGGCGGCCCGTCAGGTGCCGGTACGGGGGTGATCGGCACCTGACGGGGGCCCGGGCGGTTCCGGGCGGTTCCGGGCGGTTCCGGGTGTTCACTCGCCCCGGAGGGGTTGCGGCTGCGGGATCAGGAGCAGGTGACCTCGTTGCCGGGGACGTCGAAGATGCCGGAGTCGGAGGCCGTGCCCGAGGCGTACTCGTAGTAGAGGTACGTGTAGAAGTCGATGCGCGCGCCGCTGCCGCAGGCCGAGTCGGCGGCGATGTCGTAGGTCAGCGTGACGGTGGTGGTGGCGCCCGCCGCGACCGGGACGGAGTGGTGGACCAGGCCGCTGGTGGCACCGGTGTCACAGCTGGTGACGTTGCCGCCGCAGGACGCGAAGGCGTACTTCAGGCCGGTGTTCAGGGTGGTGCCGTAGGTCGGCTGGATGGACTCGTAGACGAACTGCGCGGCGGTGTCGTGCGGGTTGGTCAGGGTGAGCGTCAGGGTGACGGAGGAGCCCGGCGTCGCCGTCGACTTGTCCGAGGAGACGGTGAGCAGCGGGGTGTCGGCGTGGGCGGGAGCGGCCGAGAGGATCAGGCCGAGCAGGAGGGCGAGGATCGCGGGCAGGCCGAGGCGGCTCAGGAGTGATGTGCGCATGACCATGGAGCGTAGGCAAGCCGTGCCTGCTCCGGTGGCTGCCTCCGCGCCGGCCCGTACCGGCATATGACAGCGGAGCGGACGCGGGGACCACTACCTTCCGGTTCCGCCCCCGTGGGGCGGTGCGGCGCCCTAACCTTCGTGCCCCGCCCTCCGCTCCCCGGGCTCCGCCACGCCCCCGTCCCTCCCCGCTCTCCACGCCGGTCACGCCAGTCCCCCCGGTCATGCCGGTCACGCCGGTCCCGTCCGCCTCGCCGATCGCATCGGCCGTACCGCGCGCACATGCCGCCCGGTCCGCCCCTCCCCCCGCCAGGCCACCGCGCCGGCCGGCCGGCCGTCAGAGCGGTGTCGGAAGGATGTCGCAGAGCGCGTCGAGCGCGGCCGGGTAGGCGTGGTCGGGCGGGGTGGAGTAGCCGACGACCAGCCCGTCCGGGGCGGGCACCGCCTCGGGCGTGGCCAGCGGGTGCCGGTAGTCCGCGAGGCCGTCCAGCGCGAGCCCCCGGTAGGCCGCCGCCTTGAGCACCGACCGCTCCGTCCCGGGTGCGAGCCGGAGCACCGCGTGCAGGCCGGCCGCGATGCCGGAGACCTCGATGTGCGGGGCGCGCGCGGCCAGTGCGGCGACCAGTTGGTCCCGGCGGTCGCAGTAGCGGCGGCGCATCCGCCGGACGTGGCGGTCGTAGCCGCCCGAGTCGATGAACTCCGCGAGCGTCAGCTGGTCGAGCGCGCTCACCCAGGCCTCCCGCTCCCCCTTGGCGGCGAGCACCCGGTCGACCAGGTGGTCGGGCAGCACCATCCAGCCGATCCGCAGTGCGGGGCTGAGGCTCTTGCTGGCGGTGCCGAGGTAGACCACCCGCTCGGGGTCCAGGCCCTGGACCGCGCCGACGGGCTGGCGGTCGTAGCGGAACTCGCCGTCGTAGTCGTCCTCCAGGATCAGTCCGCCGCGCCCGCGCGCCCAGTCCACCACCGCCGCGCGCCGGCCGGCGTGCAGGGGTCCCCCGGTCGGGAACTGGTGGGCCGGGGTGAGCAGGACCGTCCGGACGTCCGGGTGGTGCGTCAACTCGTCGACCCGCGCGCCGTGTTCGTCGAGCGAGAGCGGCACGGTGGTCGCCCCGGCGGCGGCGAGCAGCCCGCGGTGGAAGGCCAGTCCGTACGCCTCGACCGCGAGCGGTCCGCTGTCGCGGGCGGGCAGCACGGCCCGCGCGCCGTCGAAGAGCAGCCGCAGTCCGTGGGCGAAGCCCGAGCAGACCACGATCCGCTCCGGGTCGGTCCGCACGCCGCGCACGCGGGCCAGGTAGTCGGCGAGGACGGCGCGCAGCTCGTGGCGGCCCTGTGGATCGCCCGGTCCGAACGCCTCGTTGGGCGCGGCGGTGAGCGCGCGCCGCCCGGCGGCGAGCCAGGCGGTGCGGGGGAAGGAGGCCGCGTCGGGCCGGCCCTGCCGCAGGTCGTGGACGGGTCGCGGTGGCCGGGACGGCCGCCGGGTCCTGGCCGGGGGGACGGGTTCGGCCCGCTCGGCGACGGCGGTGCCGGAACCCTGCCGGGCGGTGAGCCAGCCCTCGGCGACCAGTTCGGCGTAGGCGTCGGCGGCGGTGTTCCGGGCGACGCCGAGGTCGGCGGCGAGTGTGCGGTAGGGCGGCAGGCGGGTGCCGGGTGCGAGGCGGCCGCTGCGGATCGCCTCGCGCAGGGCGGCCATCAGGGCGGCGCGGCGGCTCCCGGTGGCGGGGAGGTCGAGGTGCAGGTCGGTGCCGGACGGGCCCGTGCCGGAGTGGGCGGCGCCACCGGTGTCGCCCTCGCCGCCGGAAGCCGCCACACCGCTCACGCCACCCGCACTGCCCACAGCACCCACGCCGCCTGCACTGCCCGTACCGCCCGTGCTGCCCGCACTGCCCCCGGCACCCACGCCACTCGCGAGGTCCGGCCGGTCGGCGGTGCTGCGGGGCTGCTGTCCGGCGGGACGGCGGCGGGGTGTCCGAGGCGGCTCGACCGGGGTGTCCGTCATGATCAGGCAGCCTATCGCCGGAACGCGGTCGACCACGGGGCCGGGTCCGGCGCCCGCCGACGCCCGCTAACGCTCCCGCCCCGCCGCCCGCCCCGGCGACCGCTCCACCGGGCTGGTTCCTCCGGTCGTCGAAGGCTCCGCGGCGCGGCCGCCACGAGCGTGATCGAGAATTCCCGGACGCCCGGCGGAGAGGGGAGGATGGCCGGGGCCACGGGTGTGGTCACCTGCGGGGAAAGGGGCGGGAGCGGTAGTGGGTGCTGGGGTGGGACCGGTCGGGTCGACGGTGGGGGCGATGGTCGGGCGGGGCCGGGAACAGGCGGTGCTGGCGGCGTTCGTGACGGAGCCGGGGCCCCGGGCTCTGCTCCTGCGGGGTGAGACGGGCGTGGGCAAGAGCGCGCTGCTCGACCACGCCGCCGGGGTCGCGGCGGACGCCGGGCACCTGGTGCTCCGGGCGGGCGGGGCCGAGGCGGAGAGCGAGCTGCCCTTCGCGGGACTGCACCAGTTCCTGCACCCCCTGCTCCCGCGGGCCGCCGGCCTGGACGCAGCCCACCGCGCGGTGTTCGACGTCGTCTTCGGGTACGGCGACGGGACGCCGCCGTCGGTCATGTCGCTGGGAATCGCCGTTCTCGGCCTGGTGTCCCTGGCCGGCTCCGAGCAACCGGTGCTGCTGGTCCTGGACGACGGCCAGTGGGTCGACGCCGCCAGCGCCGACGTGCTCGGCTTCGTGGCGCGCCGCCTCGCCGGCAGTCCGGTACGCCTGCTGGTCGGCGTGCGCTCCGACGTCACCTCCCGGTTCGACGCGGCGGCGCTGGCGGAGCTCCCGGTGGCCGCGTTGGCGGACGAGGACGCGGAGCGGCTGCTGGACCGGCGCCATCCGCGCCTCGATCCCCGGGTGCGGCGGCTGGTCCTGGACCAGGCCGGCGGCAATCCGCTCGCGCTGCTGGAACTCCCGCCGTACGTGGGAGCCGCGCACCGGGGCGGCGGCGGCGCGGATGGAAGCGGTTCCGCGGCCGGCGGGCCGGCGTCGGACCCGCGCCCGGCCGGACTGCCGCGCCGCCTCCAGCACGTGTTCGGCACGCGGATCGAGCGGCTCGGCGACGGGGTGCGGGAGGAGCTGCTGCGGGCGGCACTCGACGGTGTGGGCACGCGGACCGGCGGCGGACCCGGCGCCCGGTACCGGATGCGGGGCGTCGACGAGGCGGCCGCCTGCGGCCTGCTCGACGTCGATCCGGTCGGCGGCGACTTCGTGTTCCGGCACCCCCTGGTGCGCTCGGCCGTCGTCCAGCTGGCCACGCCCGACCGTCGGCGGGCGGCGCACGCGGAGCTGGCGCGGGTCCACGCCGAGGACGTCGAGCGGCGGGCCACCCACCTGGCGGCGGCGGCCCTGGGCCCCGACGAGCGGGTGGCCGCCGCGTTGGAGGCGGCCGCCGAGTCGGCCACCCGGCGCGGCGGTGCGCTGGCGGCGGTCGCGTGGCTGACCAGGGCCGCCGAGCTCAGCGAGGACCACGACGAGCGGTCGCGGCGCCTCGGCGACGCCGCGTTCGTCGCCGGGCACTCCGCCCTCCTGGAGCAGGCGCGCAGGCTCACCGACGGCGTGGCCTCGCCCGGCGGGGCGGCCGCGGCCACGGTGACGTCCGCGTACACGGCCCTGTACGAGGACGGGGACGTGCGGTCGGCGCGGCTGCAGGTCGTCGCGGCGATCGAACGGATCCGGGCCGCGGACCAGGGGCGCTCCGCGGAGGCCCCGCACTGCACCGAGCCCCGGCGGCCCCCGGGAACCACACCGCCCCCGGGGAGCGGACCGCCGGCCGGGAGCGGGCGGCCGGCGGTCGACGGGCAGGCACCAAGCACCGGACAGCCGGCGGCCGACGGGCAGCCACCCGCGAACGGACAGCCGCCCGAGGTGCTCACCCGGCTGGTGAACCTCCTGCTCGCCGTCAACCAGTACGCCGCCGACCCGGACGCCTGGGAGGCCGCGCACCGGCTCCTGACATCCATGGGCCCGCTGGTGACACCTGCCTCGCTGATCTACCGCGACGCCTGGAGCGACGTGGTCCGCCACGGCAACGGTGTGCCCGACCGGGTCGAACGCGCCTTCGCCGACCTCCCGCGCCTGGAGCCGTGGGACGTCACGCGGCTGGCCGTCGCCGCGTACCACGTCGACACGCTGCACCACTACGGCCCGCTCCTGCGCCGCACCGTGGACCGGGAGGTGGAGACCGGCGCCGTCGCCAACGGCATGACCATGCTGCACCTCGTCATGCTCGACCAACTGGCCACCGGCGCTTGGGACGAGGCCGAGCGGACCGGGCACCGCGCGCTGGAGCTGACCACCGCCCACGGCCACGCGCTGTTCGCCCACCACGGCCGCGCCTACCTGGCGCTCCTGGCGGCCCTGCGCGGACAGTCCCGGCGCGCCAGGGAGCTGCAGTCGACCGTGGAGTCCTGGGCACGGCCGCGGGGCGTGGGGTTCCTCCTCCAGATCGCCGACGCCGTGGGAGCGGCGGCGGCACTGAGCGACGGGGACTACGAGACCGCCTACCGGTACGCCACCGGCATCACCGCTCCCGGCACCTTCGCGCCCTGCGCCCACCAGGCCTCGCGCACCCTGCTCGACCTGGTCGAGGCCGCCCTGCACACCGGCCGCGCCGACCAGGCCCGCCGGCACGCGCTCGCCGCGCGTGACGCCGGCCTGTCGGCGGTCTCGCCCAGACTGGCGCTCCTCACCCACGGGGTGCTGTCGATGACGGCGGCCCACGACCCGGAGGCCGAGGAGGAGTTCGCCCTCGCCGAGGCCCACCCGGCCGGCGCGCACCTCCCGTTCGAGCTCGCGCGGATCCGTCTCGCCCACGGTGCCCGGCTGCGCCGCACCAGCGGCCCGCGGGCGGCGCGGCAGCCGCTGACGCGCGCGGCCGAGGCCTTCGAACGGCTCGGCGCCCCGAGCTGGGCCGAACGCGCCCGGGCCGAACTCCGCGCCTCGGGCGTCCCCGCACCCGGCCCCGGACCGAGCCCGGCCGCCGCCCGCCTGGCCACGCTGACCTGGCAGGAGCGCCGGATCGCCGAGCTGGCGGCGGGCGGGCTGACCAACAAGGAGATCGGTGCCCTGGTCCGGCTGTCCCCGCGCACCGTCGGCTCCCACCTGTACCGGCTGTTCCCGAAGCTCGGCATCACCTCCCGCGCGGCCCTGCGCGACGCCCTGGGCCCGGCCGGGGGCGCCACGCCGGCGCCCGTCGACTGAGCACCGGCCCCGGCTTCGACCGGCCGCGGCCCGGCCTCCGGATCGGCCTCCGGAGCGGGCGGGCGAGAATTCGGCCCCGACGGTTCACGCCGCGAGAGCGCGCGGGCTCTTACCCACGGAAGGTCCGCAGCGGAGCGGACCTGTGAGAGGAGGGCCGCGGATGGATCCGCTCACGGCCGCAGTCCTGGCAGCCGCGTCGGGCCTGGCGGTGCGCGTCACCGTCGTGGTGTGCCAGTACCTGCGACTGCGGCGTCAGGAGCACGCCCGCCAACAGATCATCGAGACGCTGGCGCGAACCCTGCCCCAGGGCGGTCGGTTCCACGAGGTCCGCACCGACGGCAGCACGACGATGCTGGCGATCCCACGGCAGGCGAGGCGACGGGGGGACGGGACGGGTGAGTGACAAGGAACCACTCGACGAGGCACCGTCCCGCCCGTTGCTCACTCCGCACGACCCCGGCGGCCTGCTCGCCTCGGACGGGCGGTCGACGCGGGAGGACTTCGCCGCGTTCTACCGCCGTTTCACCCCGGTCCTGGTCGGCTTCCTGATGTGGCAGGGCGCTCCCGGGCGGCTGGCCGCCGACCTGGCCCAGGAGACGATGATCAAGGCCTTCCAGGGGTGGCGGCAGATCCGGTCACCTGAGTCCTGGGCCAGGAAAGTGGCCTCCCGGGAACTGGTACGGCATGTCAGCCGGGTCGAGGAGGATCCGGTCGACCTGGTCCCCGAGACGGTGAACCCGCTCCTGCGCCGCCCTGCGGAGCTGGCGGAGTGGGAGGTCCGGCACGAACTCGTGGAGTTGCTCGGAGACCTGCCCCCTCGCCAGCGACAGGTACTGGCCTGGAGCGTGTCCGGCTACAGCCCGTCGGAGATCGCCGAGGAGCTCGGCATCGAATCCGCCGCGGTGCGCGCCAATCTGATGAAGGCACGCCGTGCGGTCGCCCTTCGGATGAAGGCCCGAGAGGAGGACTCATGACCAATCCGTCGGCGTCCGTTCCGGATGACGAGGCGGTCAACCGGTGGCTCGGCGCGCAGCAGGTGGAGCTGGTGCACGGCCTCGCGGGCTTCCTCGACACGGGATCAGGGCTCCGGGAAGTCATGGTGCACGCCCGCCACGCCGCTCTCGTCGATTCCCTCGGAGACGCGCTCGACCTCGAAGCAGGCCTGGCCGCGGTCCTCCGGGCGGACCGGGGAGCACCGATCGAGTCGCCGGCGGTGGCCGGTCGGGGCGGGGATCAGGGCGGCGGGGATCAGGGCGGCAGGGACCTCGTCCGCGTCGTCGAGGCCCTGGACCCCTGGGCGCGGCTCACCCTGCGCCGTGACCCCGTCATCATCGCCAGCATCCGGGGCGGGCTCGTCCTGCGGGCCGTCGACCTGGCCGTCCACCTCGACCGGGACCTCGCCCACGCCCTCACCCTCGCCCACTCCCTGTCCCGAACGCTCGCCTACGATCTCGGCCACTCGATCGCGCTCCCCCGCGACGTCACCCTCGCTCGCGAACTCCACCTGGCCGTCGACTTCGCCCTCCGCCACGCCGACGACGTCCACCACCGAGCGCTCGTCCTGGCTCGTGTCCTCGCCCACGACTTCGCCCACGACCTCGCCCACGACCTGGCGCGCGACCTCGCCCACCACCGCGCCCGGGACCTCGCCCACGCCCTGGCCCGCGACCTCGCCCGCGACCTCGCGTGGGACCTCGCCCACGCCCTGGCCCGCGACCTCGACCTCGCGGCGGGCACGCTGCTCGGCCTACCGGACGCCGCGGACCTCGGGACCGGTCTGCTGGACGGCCTCCTCGACGACTTCACAGGGGCCGACCTGAGCGGCGTGGATCTGACCCGGGCGGACCTCACCGGCATGCGCTGGTCGGTCCACGGCACTCGGTGGCCTGCCGCGACCGATGTCGACCAGCTCAAGAACGGCTCGCAGGAGACCCCGGTCGGCTCCGGCGTCTACGTGATCCGCCCGGGGACCTCGGCTACCGACTTCACCCGGGTGTGAGGCGTGCGCGCGACAGGGGTGGGCAGTGGCCGCCCACCCCGTGCCGATGACCGGCACGCCGGTCGGCCGCAACGGGGCCCCGGACCGGACCGGGCCCCGGCGCGACGGGGACCCGGCGCGGTGTGCGGTGTCAGTCGATGCGGACCGAGTTGACGATGTACGAGCGCACGTCGTTGCGGGTGCGCTCGGCCAGCGTCGAGTCCGTGGAGTAGGCACTCACGGTCAGCCAGATGTTCCCGGCCTGCGGGACGCAGACGATGGTGGCGATCACGTCGCCGTTGCCTCCGATCACCTGGTAGTCGCCGTTGCCGGCCAGGTCGTAGACCTGGAAGCCCTGCCGCTGGAGGGCGGTCTGGGCCAGGCCGAGACAGCTGCCGAGGTTGTCGTTCTTGGTGAAGGTGCCCCAGTGCGCGTACATGCGGTCTCCCGTTCGTGCCGTGGCCGGGGTGGCCGCGGGCCGCGGTTCCGGCCCGTGTGTCGAGCGTCGGGGGCCGGATGTCCCGGAAGCACGGGGCCGGCGTCCCGTTCGTGCCCTGCCGCGAGGCCCGGGACCGGGGCGCGGGAGCCGAGCGGCGAGCGGCGGGCGGCGGGCGGCGGGCGGCCGCGAGCAGCGGGTGGGGGAGGCCGGGCGCCGGGCAGGGGAGGCCGGGCGCCGGGCGGGAGGGCCGCCCGCAGCGGCACGTCCGGTACGCCGGGCGGGCGGCGGGACTGCTGCATCGGTGTGGGCTTCCGCCTGCGATCGGGTGATCGGATGGTCGGATTATGTCGTCATGGGCGTGTCGGCTGGCTATTCCTTCCGCATGACCAACACCAGGAAGTACCTGCTCGCCGCCGGTCTCAGCGCCGCGCTGGCCGTCCTCTCCGCCGGCCCCGCCTTCGCCGGCGGCTGCGACGACTCCGGGTACAGCGCCCCCGCCCAGCCCGCGCCGTCCGACTCCGCCTTCTTCGGCGGGGGTGGCGGGACCACCTGTATCAACACCGGCGGCGCCTACGCCAGCGGTGTCGTGGCGGGCTCCCCGGGCGTGCTCTCCGGCAACCAGATCCAGATCCCGATCAGCATCCCGATCAACATCTGCGGCAACGGCGTCTCCGTGCTCTAGCCGCCTCCCACCCCACTCCCCCTTCCGCAGCACTGAGGGCCGCGGCCCCGGCTTCCGCCCGGGACCGCGGCCCTCCGCCGTCGGCCGCCGTCCGCGGCGTCCGCCGCGTCCGCTACGGCACCACCGTGACCGGCCAGCGCCCCGCCTTCACCAGCCGCACCGCGACCGAGCCGATCACCCGGTGCCCCGCCTGCTCGGAGGCGCCGACCACCACCGCGTCCGCGCGCAGCTCGTCCGCCATCCGAGCCAGGCCCGTGAAGGGGTCGCCCCGGACGGTCAGGAAGCGCCAGTCCAGGCGCCAGACGTCGCGCAGCCGGTGCTCGGCCTCGCGCAGCGCGTCGAGCAGTTCGTCGGCGATCTCCCGGGTGGTCTCCTCCACCGCCGCGCCCGCGAGCGCGGTGGCCGCACCGAGCACGGGCTGGATGTACGCGACCGCCAGGGTGGCGTTCTGCCGCCGGGCGAGGCCCGCCGCGTAGGCGGTGGCCCGCCACGCCGAGTCCGAGCCGTCCAGCCCGGCCAGGATCACCTTGGGCCCGTCCGTCCCCAGCTCGAACCCGGCGGGCGCGGCCGCCGCATCCGGCTCCCCGGCGCCCTCGAAGGCCTCCGCGTCCCACTGCGCATCGCTCTCGTTGCTCATGGCCCGAGGCTATGCCGGACACACCGGGTGAGGGCACGGGGCACGGCGGGTGAGGGCTGTGGTGCGGGCCACCCGGAGCCGGGTCGCCCACCACCCTCTCCACCACCCCCGGCAGAGGGACCGTCACCCACCGTCGACGATGTAAGCGGCCTCACAGCCCCATCCCTGTGGCCCGGACCACTTCCACCCCCAAAACGATCTTGAAAATGCGGACATATGCCTTCAAAACACCCCATTTCCTAGATCAATACGACCGGTAACAGCACCCTGACGTGCCTAAACCTACGAATCCTTGAAACCCCCACCACCACCC